>NZ_JAOCDM010000056.1 GCF_029840925.1 Pseudomonas sp. GD03858 | reverse complement strand
CAGTTGCTCCCACAGGGGCTGCGGTGCGCTTTTAGTTTCCGTGGGCATTCCTAGCCCACTATCAAACCCCGCGCCTCCAACGCCTGCATTGCCCCCTCCATCGTGCGCATCCCCACCGCGGCGCCGGCCTGCATCAACGAATGGATCTGCGCCATCCGCCCCTCGCGGATCAGATTGCGCACGGCGGGCGTCGCCACCAACAGCTCCCTCGCCGCGACCCTGCCACCACCGACGCGCCTGACCAGCACCTGCGCCACCACCAGCCGCAGCGACTCCGCCAGCATCATGCGCACCAGCGGCTTCTCCTCGGCGGCGAACACTTCCACCAAACGATCGATGCTGTTGAGCGCCGAGCGCGTATGCACGGTTGCCAGCACCAAGTGCCCGGTTTCCGCCGCGCGCAATGCCAGGCGGATGCTCTCCAGGTCACGCAGCTCGCCGAGCATGATCACGTCGGGGTCCTGACGCAGCGCACTGCGCAATCCCTGGGCAAAGTCGCGGCAGTCTCTACCCACTTCCCGCTGGTTGACCAGGCTGCGCCGGCCTCGATGAACGAACTCGACGGGATCTTCCAGGGTGATGATATGCAGCGCGTGCTCGCGATTGATCTGGTCGACCAGCGCCGCCAGGGTGCTCGACTTGCCACTGCCCGTCGGCCCGCCGACCAGCACCAGGCCGTCCCGCTGCCGACTCATGAGCTGGAACACATCGTGTAGATCGAGCTCATCGAGGCTCGGTACCCGCGCCGGAATCAACCGCACGCTCGCCCCAGGCCCATTGCGCTGACGGAACAGGTTCAGCCGAAAACGGCCCAGCGCCGGCAGGACCAGGGCGAGATCCAGCTCATCACCAGACGCCCACTGTCGGCGCTGCCCTTCATCGAGCAGGCTCGCCAGGCCCTGCTCAAGGGTCTGGGCAGCAAGCACCGGCAGCGTCATGCGCCTCAGCTCGCCATCGAGGCGCAGCAACGGCTGCTCGCCTGCGGCCAGGTGCAGGTCGCTGGCCCCGGCAGCCACGGCCCGGGCCAGCAGGTCGGTCACATCCATGAGACTCCCCAACGGCGATCAAGCAGGTAGAATGCCGCAGACCCCAAAGCCGTCGGCGACGAACCATGTCCACCCTAGCAGACAACATTGACGCCATTGCCGCCCGCATCGACAGCGCAGCCAAGGCCGCCGGGCGCGACCCGGCCAGCGTCCAGCTGCTGGCAGTCAGCAAGACCAAGCCCGCCAGCGCCATACGCGAGGCCTGCGCCGCCGGACTGCGCGATTTCGGCGAGAACTACCTTCAGGAAGCCCTGACAAAACAACAGGCACTTTCCGACCTGCCCTTGATCTGGCACTTCATCGGCCCCATCCAGTCGAACAAGACCAAGGCCATCGCCGAGCATTTCGACTGGGTACATTCCGTGGACCGCCTGAAGATCGCCCAACGCCTCTCCGAGCAGCGCCCTGCCGGCCTCGCGCCGCTGAACATCTGCCTGCAGGTGAACGTCAGTGGCGAGGACAGCAAGTCCGGCTGCGCGCCCGCCGAACTGCCAGCCCTGGCGCAGGCGGTGAACGCCCTGCCCGGCCTGCGCCTGCGCGGCCTGATGGCGATTCCGGAGCCGACCGAAGACCGCGCCGAGCAGGAGGCCGCCTTTGCCATCCTGCGCCAGCTCCAGGCACAGCTGGGCCTTGGCCTGGACACCCTGTCGATGGGCATGAGCCACGACCTGGAAGCCGCCATCGCCCAAGGCGCGACCTGGGTGCGCATCGGCACCGCCCTGTTCGGTGCCCGCGACTACGGCCAGCCCTGAATCCATGCTTAACTCACTCTTTCCCTCAAGGACCTGACATGAGCAAGACTCGTATTGCCTTCATCGGCGCCGGCAACATGGCCGCCAGCCTGATCGGCGGCCTGCGCGCCCAGGGCCTGGACGCCGCGCAGATCCGCGCCAGCGACCCGGGTGCCGAGACCCGCGCGCGAATCCAGGCCGAGCACGGCATCGAAGCCTTCGAAAGCAACGCCCAGGCCATCGACGGCGTGGACGTGATCGTCCTGGCGGTCAAACCGCAGGTCATGAAGGCGGTCTGCGAAACGCTGAAGCCGAACCTGAAGGCCGGCCAGCTGGTGGTTTCCATCGCCGCCGGTATCACCTGCGCCAGCCTGCAGGCCTGGCTGGGCGCGATCCCGGTGGTGCGCTGCATGCCCAACACCCCGGCGCTGCTGCGCCAGGGCGTCAGCGGCCTGTACGCCACCGGGGAAGTGTCCGCCGAGCAGCGCCAGCAGGCCGAACAGCTGCTGTCGGCTGTCGGCACCGCCTTGTGGCTGGATGAAGAGCAACAGCTCGATGCCGTCACCGCCGTCTCCGGCAGCGGCCCGGCCTACTTCTTCCTGCTGATCGAAGCGATGACCGCCGCCGGCGAAAAACTCGGCCTGCCGCGTGAGACCGCCTCGCAACTCACCCTGCAAACCGCCCTGGGCGCCGCCCGCATGGCGGTGGCCAGCGACGTCGACGCCGCCGAACTGCGCCGCCGCGTGACCTCGCCGGCCGGCACCACCGAAGCGGCAATCAAATCGTTCCAGGCCAGCGGCTTCGAGGCGATCGTCGAGCAGGCACTGCAGGCCGCGGCGAAGCGTTCCGCCGAGCTGGCCGAACAACTGGGCAAATAAGGAGCCATCGATGAATGCATTGTCCGGCGCCGCGATCTTCGTGGTGCAAACCCTGGTCAGCCTGTACCTGGTGATCGTCCTGCTGCGCTTCGTGCTGCAACTGGTCAAGGCCGACTTCTACAACCCGCTCAGCCAGTTCGCCGTGCGCGCCACCCAGCCGCTGCTCAAGCCGCTGCGCCGGGTGATCCCCAGCATCGCCGGCCTGGACACCTCGTCGCTGGTGCTGTCGATCGTCATCCAGGCGCTGCTGATGGCCTTCGTGCTGATGGTCACCTACGGCACCTTCGGCGACATCCTGCACCTGCTGATGTGGTCGATCCTGGGCATCACCTCGCTGTTCCTGAAGATCTTCTGGGTGGCGATGATCGTGATGGTGATCGTCTCGTGGGTCGCGCCCAACAGCCACAACCCGGCCGCCGAGCTGGCCTACCAGATCAGCGAACCGGTGCTGGCGCCGTTCCGTCGCCTGGTGCCGAACCTCGGCGGCATGGACATCTCGCCGATCTTCGCCTTCATCGCCATCCAGGTGATCCAGTCGTTCCTGATGCCCCAGCTGGCTGCCTACGCCGGCATGCCGCAAGAGCTGTGGCGGATGATCTGACCCTGCCTGCAACCGGCGGCAAGCCTTCGCTTGCCGCTGGGGGTAGCGCTCTTTAGACTTACGCCTCCGTCAAGCGTGAGCAGGGTCGATGTCCACTGTCCTTCCCGAAGATTCCGTCGGTCTGGTAACACCGCAAATCGCCCGGTTCGATGAACCGCTGGCCCTGGCCTGTGGCCGTTCCCTGGCCACCTACGAGCTCATCTACGAAACCTATGGCACCCTCAACAGCACCGCCAGCAACGCGGTGCTGATCTGCCATGCGCTGTCCGGCCATCACCATGCCGCCGGCTACCATGCCACCACCGACCGCAAGCCGGGCTGGTGGGACAGCTGCATCGGCCCCGGCAAGCCGATCGACACCAACCGTTTCTTCGTGGTCAGCCTGAACAACCTCGGCGGCTGCAACGGCAGCACCGGCCCCAGCAGCATCAACCCGGTCACCGGCAAGCCCTACGGCGCCGATTTCCCGGTGCTGACCGTGGAGGATTGGGTGCACAGCCAGGCACGTCTGGCAGACCGCCTGGGGATCCAGACCTGGGCCGCCATCGTCGGTGGCAGCCTCGGCGGCATGCAGGCCCTGCAGTGGACCATCACCTACCCGGACCGCGTGCGCCATTGCGTGGACATCGCCTCGGCGCCCAAGCTGTCGGCGCAGAACATCGCCTTCAACGAAGTCGCGCGCCAGGCCATCCTCACCGACCCCGAGTTCCATGGTGGCTCGTTCCAGGACCAGGGCGTGATTCCCAAGCGCGGCCTGATGCTGGCGCGCATGGTCGGTCATATCACCTACCTGTCCGACGACTCGATGGGCGAGAAATTCGGCCGCGAACTCAAGAGCGACAAGCTCAACTATGACTTCCACAGCGTCGAGTTCCAGGTCGAAAGCTACTTGCGCTACCAGGGCGAGGAGTTCTCCGGCCGCTTCGACGCCAACACCTACCTGCTGATGACCAAGGCGCTGGACTACTTCGACCCGGCGGCGGCTCACGGTGGCGACCTGGCGGCGACCCTGGCCCATGTCACGGCGGATTACTGCATCATGTCGTTCACCACCGACTGGCGCTTCTCGCCGGCCCGCTCGCGAGAGATCGTCGATGCCCTGATGGCGGCGCGCAAGAACGTCTGCTACCTGGACATCGACTCGCCCTACGGCCACGACGCCTTCCTCATCCCGACACCCCGCTACATGCAGGGCTTCGCCAACTACATGAACCGCATCGCTGTCTGAGGACCCCATGAGAGCCGACCTGGAAATCATCCAAGACTGGATCCCCGCCGGCAGCCGGGTACTCGACCTGGGCTGCGGCAACGGCGAACTGCTGGCCTCCTTGCGCGAGCGCAAGAACGTCACCGGCTATGGCCTGGAGATCGACGCCGAGAACATCGCCGCCTGCGTGGCCAAGGGCGTCAACGTCATCGAGCAGGACCTGGACAAGGGGCTGGGCAACTTCGCCAGCAACAGTTTCGACGTGGTGGTCATGACCCAGGCCCTGCAGGCCGTGGAATACCCCGACCGCATCCTCGACGAGATGCTGCGGGTCGGCCGCCAGTGCATCATCACCTTCCCCAATTTCGGCCACTGGCGCTGCCGCTGGTACCTGGCGACCAAGGGTCGCATGCCGGTCTCGGACTTCATGCCGTATACCTGGTACAACACGCCGAACATCCACTTCTGCACGTTCGAGGACTTCGAGAACCTGTGCCACGAGCGCAGGGCCAAGGTCCTCGACCGCCTGGCGGTCGACCGTCTGCACCGTAACGGGTTGGGCGGGCGGCTTTGGCCTAATCTTCTAGGTGAGATCGGTATCTATCGAGTCAGCAGCCCGGGCCTGCAGGAGCATCAGCTCGCGGTCTGACCGTCGCGAACGGAGGAATGATCATGCGTCGACTAGCACTGTTTCTGATCAGCCTGTGCCTGGCCTTGCCGGTGCTGGCTGCCGATGCCGCCAGGCCCGAGCGCAAGGAAGTATTCGGCGACGTGACGGTCCATTACAGCGCCTTCACCTCGAGCATGCTGCAACCGGACATCGCCGCCGCCACGGGGCTCACTCGCAGCAAGAACCAGGGTGTGCTCAACATCGCCGTGATCAAGGCCGGCAAGCCAGCCATGGCGGTGGTCAGCGGTACCGTGAAGGACCTCACCGGGCGCAGCAACCCGCTGTCGTTCAAGCAGATCACCGACCAGGGCGCGGTGTACTACATCGCCCAGTTCAAGATCGAACAGGCCGAGACCGTCACCTTCGACCTCAACATCGAGTCCGGCGGCGTCAGCCATCCACTGAGCTTCAACCAGGAAGTGTTCCCAGGCGAATGATGAATTTCCAGCAACTCGTATTGGCCAGCCACAACGCCGGCAAACTCAAGGAACTGCAGGCCATGCTCGGTGACTCCGTGCAGCTGCGTTCGATCGGCGAATTCAGCCAGGTGGAGCCGGAAGAGACCGGCCTGTCGTTCGTCGAGAACGCCATCCTCAAGGCGCGCAATGCAGCACGCATCTCCGGCCTGCCGGCCTTGGCCGACGATTCCGGGCTGGCGGTGGACTTCCTCGGCGGCGCGCCAGGCATCTACTCGGCGCGCTACGCCGACGGCAAGGGCGACGCGGCGAACAACGCCAAGCTGCTCGAAGCGCTCAAGGACGTACCTGAAGACCAGCGCGGCGCGCAGTTCGTCTGCGTCCTGGCGCTGGTGCGCCATGCCGACGACCCGCTGCCGATCCTCTGCGAAGGCCTGTGGCATGGCAGCATCCTGTTCGAGGCCAGCGGCGAGCATGGCTTCGGCTACGACCCGCTGTTCTGGGTCCCGGAGCGCAACTGCTCCAGCGCCGACCTCGCCCCGGTCGACAAGAACCAGCTCAGCCACCGCGCCCGCGCCATGGCCCTGCTGCGTCAACGTCTGGGCCTGGCATGACCGAAAAGCTGTTCGTACCACCGGCGGGCCTGATCCTTTCCGAGCTCCCGCCGCTGTCGCTGTACATCCATATCCCCTGGTGCGTGCGCAAATGCCCTTATTGCGACTTCAACTCGCACCAGGCCGGCCCGTCGTTGCCGGAAACCGAGTACATCGATGCCCTGCTGGCCGATCTCGATCAGGAACTGCCTGCCGTCCAGGGCCGCCCGATCAGCACGATCTTCTTCGGCGGCGGCACACCGAGCCTGTTCAGCGCCGATGCCCTGGGCCGATTGCTGCGCGGCGTGGAACAGCGTATCCCGTTCGCTGCGGACATCGAAATCACCCTGGAGGCCAACCCCGGCACCTTCGAGCAGGAGAAGTTCAAGGCCTACCGCCAGACCGGCATCAACCGTCTGTCCATCGGCGTGCAGAGTTTCCAGCCGGCCAAGCTGGAGAAGCTCGGGCGCATCCACAATGGCGATGAGGCCGTGCGAGCCGCCGACATGGCGCGTGCGGCAGGCTTCGACAACTTCAACATGGACCTGATGCACGGCTTGCCGGACCAGTCGCTCGACGACGCCCTGGGCGACCTGCGTCAGGGCATCGAGCTGGCGCCGACGCACCTGTCCTGGTATCAGCTGACCGTAGAGCCGAACACGGTGTTCTGGAACCAGCCGCCTGAGCTGCCCGAGGACGACATCCTCTGGGATATCCAGGAAGCCGGCCAGGCGCTGATGGCCGACCACGGTTACCGCCAGTATGAAGTCTCGGCCTACGCCCAGGCCGATCGCGCCGCGCGGCACAACCTGAACTACTGGCGCTTCGGCGACTTCATCGGTATCGGTGCCGGGGCCCATGGCAAGCTGTCGTTCCCCGACGGGCGCATCCTGCGCACCTGGAAGACCCGACTGCCCAAGGACTATCTGAACCCGGCCAAGCCCTTCAAGGCCGGGGAAAAGCTGCTGCCAGCCGATGAGCTACCCTTCGAGTTCCTGATGAACGCACTGCGCCTCACCGATGGCGTGGAAGCCGAGCTGTTCAGCTTGCGCACCGGCCTACCCCTGGCGCAACTGGCCGAAGCCCGCCGTGAAGCCGAACAAAAAGGCCTTTTGCGGGTCGAACCGGATCGACTGGCGGCCACGCCGCGCGGCCAGCTGTTCCTCAACGACCTGCTGCAGTACTTCTTGAATTAAGGATGACCCATGGACCTGGTACTTGACCTGCTCTCGACCGTTTCCCGCTGGAGCCGCAGCAACCTGTCGGAGATCTCGCTGGCCCTGGTGGGCTGCCTGCTGGTGCTGTTCGGCACCGACATCAAGGGCTGGGTGGAAGGCCGCCTGGGTGGGCTGGCCGGGGCCTTGCGCGTGCCGTTCATGGCGCTGCTGGTGATGATCGGCAGCGGCGCGGCGCTGATCTATGCGACGCCGTGGGTCGTGAAGGGGCTGGGACAGTTCAACAACTATGCGCTGGCACCGGTGCTGCTGGTGGTGCTGGTGTTGATTGGCGTGGTCGCCGATCGCCGGGGTTGAGCGCTCGCTAAAAGCTGCCCTGGAGAGCCAGGGCAGCTTCTCACCCGACTAGCCCTTAGCGGGGATCGTCAAAGCGATCGCGTAGGAAGTCCCTGACGGTCCTGAAAACAACTAGGATCCGAACCAGCTTCCAGACACGGCTCAGCGTATTCAGCAAACGCTTCATATGCCTTGGCCTCCGTGTTGGCTGGGCCAATCTTCCAGCGCCTGACCGGCACTTCGACGCCTTCGGAAATCGTGTGAACCATCTCCAGTGAAGCGGCCAGGTGGATGGCCCTTCGAAAACTCCACCGGCGCGGTTCGTGGGCCGCGTCGAAGGGGCCGAGACAACGGATTGAATTCGTTCCCGGCCCGACACTGGAAAGAATCACATGAGAGCGGCGTGATCTTACGCTTTCTGAAAAGGTGAAGCTGTTACTCGCCCAGTCACACGTAATGCTGGATATTTCCACGATTGACGCGACCTCCAGGCAACCCTAGTATTTGAACCGTGAACTGTCTCCAGTGAAACTGAAACACGCAGGTTGAGGATTCGTAACCCGAAGCCCGCATAAAAAAACCGCCCTTCTCAAGGCGGTTTTTTTGTACCTGCAATATCGCAGGTTTGAAGGGCTGCTCCGAACGAGCCCGGCTCAGCTCACCTTCTCGAATTTCAAGTCCCACACCCCATGCCCAAGGCGCTCACCGCGGCGCTCGAACTTGGTGATCGGACGCTCTTGCGGGCGTGGCACGTAGGCGCCATCAGCCGCCTGGTTGCGATAGCCTGGCGCTGCGCTCATCACTTCCAGCATGTACTCGGCATAGGGCTCCCAGTCGGTCGCCATGTGGAATACGCCACCGGGCTTGAGTTTGCGGCGCACCAGCTCGGCGAACTCCAGCTGAACGATCCGGCGCTTGTGATGACGTGCCTTGTGCCACGGATCCGGGAAGAACAGCATCAGGCGATCGAGGCTGTTGTCGGCCACGCAGCGGTTGAGCACTTCGATGGCATCACAGTCGTACACCCGCAGGTTCTTCAGGCCCTGGGTCAGCACACCGTTGAGCAACGCGCCGACGCCCGGACGGTGCACTTCGACACCGATGAAGTCCAGCTCCGGCGAGGCGGCGGCCATTTCCAGCAGCGAATGGCCCATGCCGAAGCCGATCTCCAAGGTGCGCGGCGCCGAACGGCCGAACACCTGGTCGTAGTCCACCGGGCTGTCGACCAGCGGCAGAATGAACAGCGGGCCGCCCTGGTCCAGGCCGCGCTGCTGGCCTTCGGTCATGCGCCCGGCACGCATCACGAAACTCTTGATGCGGCGGTGCGGGCGGGCTTCGCCGTCTTCGGTGATCGGCGTTTCTTGCGATTCAGTCATCTGGGGCTCTTACTTGATCAGACCTTCCAGCGGCGAGGACGCGCTGGCATAGAGTTTCTTCGGCATGCGCCCGGCGAGATACGCCATGCGACCGGCAAGGATGGCGTGCTTCATCGCCTCGGCCATCAGCACCGGCTGCTGGGCGTGGGCGATGGCCGAGTTCATCAGCACCGCCTCGCAGCCCATTTCCATGGCGATGGTGGCGTCGGAGGCGGTACCCACGCCGGCATCGACCAGCACCGGCACCTTGGACTCCTCGAGGATGATCTGCAGGTTGTAGGGGTTGCAGATACCCAGGCCGGTGCCGATCAGGCCGGCCAGCGGCATGACGGCGATGCAGCCGGCCTCGGCCAGCTGGCGGGCGATGATCGGGTCATCGCTGGTGTAGACCATCACATCGAAGCCGTCCTTGACCAGCACTTCGGCGGCCTTGAGGGTTTCGATCACATTGGGGAACAGGGTCTTCTGGTCGGCCAGCACTTCCAGCTTCACCAGCGTCCGCTGCTCGTGGGACTTGTGGCCGTCGAGCAGTTCACGGGCCAGGCGGCAGGTACGCACCGCTTCGACCGCATCGAAGCAGCCCGCGGTGTTCGGCAGGATGGTGTACTTGTCGGGCGACAGCACATCGAGCAGGTTCGGCTCGCCGGCATTCTGGCCGAGGTTGGTGCGACGCACGGCAACGGTGACGATCTCGGCACCCGAGGCCTCGGTGGCCAGACGGGTCTCTTGCATGTCACGGTACTTGCCGGTGCCGACCAGCAGGCGCGACTGGAAAGTGCGCCCGGCCAGGACGAAAGGCTTGTCGCTGCGAACGTTGCTCATCGATGTTCCTCTGGAAAGGTTACGGGGCTTTCGGGTGAGTCGGCGGGAGGCGCTCAACCACCGCCAATGGCATGAACCACTTCGACCTGGTCGCCTTCGCTCAACTGCGTGCTCTCGTGCTGGCTGCGCGGCACGATGTCCAGGTTCAGTTCCACCGCCACCCGGCGACCGGCCAGCTCCAGCCGGCCCAGCAGCGCCGCGACGCTTTCGCCCTCGGGCAGTTCGTAAGGTTCACCGTTCAGTTGAATGCGCATGCGCACGGCCACCATTGTTCTTTGGGGCCCGCATTCTAGCCCCGATCCACCCTGCAACCCAAGGGCGACGCGCGCCATTAGTCGCGATTGTGGACCGTTCGGTCAGCCCAGGCGCCAGGCGGCCAGCCCCAGGCAAAGCCAGCCGGCGAGAAAGCACAGGCCACCGATGGGCGTGATCATGCCGAGCTTGCCCAGCCCGCTGAGGGTCAGCACATAGAGGCTACCGGAGAACAGCACGATGCCTGCCGCGAACAGACCACCCGCCCAGCCCACCAGACGCCCGGGCAGATGCACCGACAACACGGCCACGCCCAGGATCGCCAGGGCATGCACCAACTGATAGGTGACGCCAGTGTGGAAGATCGCCAGGTAGTCGGCGCTGAGGCGGCTTTTCAGGCCATGGGCGGCGAAGGCGCCGAGGGCGACGCCGGTAAAGCCGAAGAACGCGGCGAGCATCAGGAAGCTGCGAAGCATGGGACGACTCCTCGGGAGGGGTCTGTATAATGGCCCGTTCCAACGGTCCGGCCAAGCCATCACTATGCTGTCATCCCTCCTCCGCCGCCTCTACCGCGCCCTGCTCTGGTTCGCTGCCGGCAGCATTGCCGTGGTGCTGGTACTGCGCTGGGTGCCGCCGCCCGGCACCGCGCTGATGGTCGAGCGCAAGGTGGAGTCGTGGTTCAGCGGCGAGCCCATCGACCTGCGGCGCGACTGGACGCCGTGGGAGGACATCTCCGACGAGCTCAAGGTCGCGGTCATTGCCGGCGAGGACCAGAAGTTCGCCAGCCACTGGGGCTTCGACATCCCCGCGATCCAGGCGGCACTGGCCTACAACGAGCGTGGCGGAAAGGTGCGCGGTGCCAGCACCCTGACCCAGCAGGTGGCCAAGAACCTGTTCCTGTGGTCCGGGCGCAGCTGGCTGCGCAAGGGGCTGGAAGCCTGGTTCACCGCGCTGATCGAGCTGTTCTGGTCGAAGGAGCGGATACTCGAGGTCTATCTGAACAGCGCCGAGTGGGGCCCGGGAATCTTCGGCGCAGAGGCGGCGGCGCGCTATCACTTCGGCATCGACGCCAGCCGCCTCACGCGGCAACAGGCCGCACAGCTCGCGGCGGTGCTGCCAAGCCCGATCAAGTGGAGCGCCAGCCGGCCAAGCGCCTATGTGGCCAGCCGGGCGGGGTGGATTCGCCGGCAGATGAGCCAGCTGGGTGGGCCGAGCTACCTGATGCAGCTGGATACGTCGCGCAGGCTTTGAGACGAGCGGGCTTGCGTGGGAGCGAGCTTGCCCCGCGATAGCCTCTTCATTCGCCACATCGCCATCGCGGGGCAAGCCCACTCCCACGCGCCACAACACACGAAAAAGCCGCTGCCTCTTGCGAGAACAGCGGCTTTTTTACTCCAAGCCAAGCGCCGATCAGATCGCGATCAGTGCCTTGACCTTGTTCATTGCGTTCTTCTCCAGCTGGCGAATACGCTCGGCCGAAACGCTGTATTTCTCCGCCAGCTCATGCAACGTGGCCTTTTCTTCGGCCAGCCAGCGCTGATAAAGAATATCGCGACTGCGATCGTCCAGGCCCTGCAGCGCTTCATGCAGGTTGCTGGTGGAGTTGTCGCTCCAGTCAGCGTCTTCCAGCTGCACGGCCGGGTCGTAACGGTGGTCTTCCAGGTAATGCGCAGGCGACTGGAAGGCACTGTCGTCATCGGCTTCCGCCGCTGGGTCGAAGGCCATGTCCTGGCCACTCAAGCGGCTTTCCATCTCACGTACTTCACGGGGCTCGACGCCGAGGCTTTCGGCCACGCGATGCACTTCGTCGTTGTTCAGCCAGGCCAGGCGCTTTTTCTGACTGCGCAGGTTGAAGAACAGCTTGCGCTGGGCCTTGGTGGTGGCCACCTTGACGATGCGCCAGTTACGCAGGATGAACTCATGGATCTCGGCCTTGATCCAGTGCACCGCGAAGGACACCAGACGCACGCCCATTTCCGGGTTGAAACGCTTTACCGCCTTCATCAGGCCGACGTTGCCTTCCTGGATCAGGTCGGCCTGGGCCAACCCGTAGCCTGCATAGCTACGGGCGATGTGTACGACGAAACGCAGGTGGGCCATCACCATTTGCCGAGCGGCCTCGAGATCCTGCTCGTAGTAGAGACGCTCGGCCAGTTCACGCTCCTGCTCCGGTGTCAGCAGGGGAATGCTGTTCACCGTGTGCACATAGGCTTCCAGGTTTGCACCGGGAACCAGGGCATAGGCAGGTTGCAACGAATTGGTCATTCAAGTACCTCCGGCTTACAGACTCATGCCTTTTGGGCACTGCCAGCATAGACAAGAAACTGTTGTACAAGTTCCATAATGAAAAATTTGTCAATACTGGCCAAGAAACATTATCGCGGCGCCAGTTCGTTCAGATGACGAGCGACCGCGATCCATGCACCGATATACCCCAACAGCACCGCGCCGATCAAGAGTGAAAGACCGTCCGAAGCGGGAACGCCGCCCAGGGCGAAATCACTGCCGTACAAGCCGGAAAGCCCCACCACCGCGTCGTTGAGCCAGTCCAGGCCGAAGGCCAGGATGCCCCAGGCCAGCACGCCAGCGCCCAGGCCATAGAGCGCGCCCATGTACAGGAAAGGCCGGCGCACATAGCTGTCGGTGCCACCGACGAGCTTGATCACTTCGATCTCGACCCGACGGTTTTCGATATGTAGACGAATTGTGTTACCGATTACTAACAACAATGCGGAAATCAGCATCACCGCCAGGCCGAAGACAAAGCGATCGCCCAGTTTCAGGATCGCCGCCAACCGCTCGACCCACAGCAGGTCCAGCTGTGCCACCTCGACCCGCGGCAACTCGGACAGGCGTTGGCGCAAGGCATCGAGGGCCGGCTTGTCGACCTCGGTCGGCGTCACCACCACCACTCCCGGCAGCGGGTTGTCCGGCAATTCGCGCAAGGCCTCGCCCAGACCGGACTGCTGCTGGAACTCTTCCAGTGCCTGTTCGCGGCTGATGTATTGTGCCTCGGCAACGCCAGGCATGCCCTTGATCTCGTCGCGCAGGGTCTCGCCGTCGCGACTGCTGGCGTCGAGCTTGAGATACAGCGAAATCTGTGCCGCGCGCTGCCACGAGCCGCCGAGCTTCTCGACATTCTTCAGCAGCAGCGACAGGCCCATGGGCATGCTCAGCGCCACGGCCATCACCAGACAGGTGAAGAAGCTGCCGATCGGTTGCTTGCCCAGGCGGCGCAGGCTGTCCGCCAGGCTGGCGCGGTGGCTTTCCAGCCAGGCATGCAGCAGGGTACGGAAATCCGGACCATCGTCGTCATGCTCGCCGCGTTTTTTCTTGCCCGGTTGCGGGTCGGCGGCCTTTGGCGCGACGCGCTCGGAAACCTTGGGTGTACGTGTCGTGCTCATTGTCCGGCCTCCCCATCACCGATCAAGCGGCCGCGTTGCAGCGTCAGCATGCGGTGGCGCATGCGCGCGATCAGCGCCAGGTCGTGGCTGGCGATCAGCACGGTAGTGCCCAGGCGATTGATGTCCTCGAACACGCCCATGATCTCGGCGGCCAGGCGCGGGTCGAGGTTACCGGTGGGTTCGTCCGCCAGCAGCAGGGCCGGCTGGTGGACGATGGCGCGGGCGATGCCGACGCGCTGCTGCTGGCCGGTGGACAGGTCGGCCGGGAACAGCTCGCCCTTGTCGCTCAGCGACACGCGCTCCAGCGCCGAATCCACGCGCTTGGCGATCTCGGCCTTGGACAGCCCGAGAATCTGCAACGGCAGCGCGATGTTGTTGAACACGGTGCGGTCGAACAACAGCTGGTGGTTCTGGAACACCACGCCGATCTGCCGGCGCAGGAACGGAATCTGCGCGTTGCTGATCTGGCCCAGGTCCTGCCCGGCCAGCAGCAGCTTGCCGCTGGTCGGACGCTCCATGGCCAGCAGCAGGCGCAGCAGGGTGCTCTTGCCGGCGCCTGAGTGACCGGTGACGAACAGGAACTCGCCACGCCGCGCCCGGAAGCTCAGTTCGTGCAGGCCGACATGGCCGTTGGGATAGCGCTTGGCTACCTGTTCGAATCGGATCATGAAGGTTCCCGCTCGGCGAACAATGCCTTGACGAAGGGTTCGGCCTCGAAGGTGCGCAGGTCGTCGATACCTTCGCCCACACCAATGAAGCGGATCGGGATGTTGAACTGCTTGGCCAGGGCGAAGATCACCCCGCCCTTGGCGGTGCCATCGAGCTTGGTCAGGGCCAGGCCGGTCAGTTCGACGCTCTGGTTGAAGTACTTGGCCTGGCTGATGGCGTTCTGCCCGGTACCGGCATCGAGCACCAGCAGCACCTCATGCGGCGCCTCGGCGTCGAGCTTGCCGATCACCCGACGGACCTTCTTCAGCTCTTCCATCAGGTTGTCCTTGGTGTGCAGGCGACCGGCGGTATCGGCGATCAGCACGTCGATATTGCGAGCCTTGGCGGCCTGCACGGCGTCGAAGATCACCGAGGCCGAGTCGGCGCCGGTGTGCTGGGCAATCACCGGGATCTGGTTGCGCTCACCCCATACCTGCAGCTGCTCCACCGCCGCGGCGCGGAAGGTGTCGCCTGCGGCGAGCATGACTTTCTTGCCTTCGAGCTGCAGCTTCTTGGCCAGCTTGCCGATGGTGGTGGTCTTGCCGGCGCCGTTCACGCCGACCACCAGGATCACATAGGGCTTGCTCTGCGCCTCGATCTTCAGCGGCTGCTCGACCGGGCGCAGCAGCGCGGCCAGTTCGTCCTGCAGCGACTTGTACAGTGCGTCGGCGTCGGCCAGCTGCTTGCGGGCGACTTTCTGGGTCAGGTTCTGGACGATGGTCGAGGTCGCCTCGACACCGACGTCGGCAGTCAGCAGACGGGTCTCGATCTCATCGAGCAGGTCGTCGTCGATGACCTTCTTGCCGAGGAACAGGCTGGCCATGCCTTCGCCAATGCTGGCGCTGGTCTTGGACAAGCCTTGCTTGAGGCGAGCGAAGAAGCCGGGCTTGTTCGGCTCGGTGGCGGCTGGCACGACGACAGGCTCAGGCTCAGGCTCAGCGACCGGCGGCACCGGCTCGGGCTCGGCCACCGGGACGGCTTCAGCCACCACCATCGGGGCGACTGCCTCAGGGGCCGGGCGCTCGGGGATGGCTGGCGGGGCCTTGGGTTCGAGGTCAGGCACCAGGGCCACCGGCTCTTCCGCGACCGGCAGCACCAGATTGCTGACCGGAGCCGCCAGGGCCGGCTCTGCCACAGCCTCTGGCAGGTCCGCCGCATTCGCGGGCAAGCCCGCTGCCACAGGGGGCGGCGGCACCTGAGCGATTACGGCGACAGGCTCAGGTTCGGGTGGAGCGTCAACCGACACAGGCGTGGGCGCTTCGGGCACCGGCGCGGACTGCTCGGCGACCGGCGGCGACACCACCGGCTCTTCGACAGACGGTTGAGGGGCTTGCGGCTGTTCGGCGACAGGTTGCTCCGGCTTCTTGCGGAACCAGCTGAACAGGCCTTTCTTCTCGCCAGCCGCGGCCGGCGCTTTTTTGTCGTCGTTGGAACCAAACATGGAAGACGGCTATCTCAGGGTAGCGATGGGCCAGCAGTGGCGCATCGGAAATTCTTTACTCACGCAGAACAGACTGCCGGAAAGCCAGCGGGTTCATGCGCAGCGTTTTGTCATGTGGGCCTGTGGGCCAGAACGGCGACAGGCATGGTCGCCAGGCAACCGGATCAGTATCCTAGCACCTCCTGGCCCGCCGACGCTAAACCCAAGCGGGCCGCCGAACAGGTTGAACACCGTATGAATGCTCTAGCCCGCCGCGCCGCTGGCCTGTTGCTCGGCACGCTGTGCCTGCCGCTGACGGCTCTCGCCGCCGATGTGCAACCCACCCACGAATTCATCCTCGACAACGGCCTGAAAGTGGTCGTGCGCGAGGACCACCGCGCCCCGGTGGTGGTCTCGCAGATCTGGTACAAGGTCGGCTCCAGCTACGAGACGCCCGGCCAGACCGGCCTGTCCCACGCCCTGGAACACATGATGTTCAAGGGCAGCGCCAAGGTCGGCCCCGGTGAGGCCTCGCGCATCCTGCGCGATCTTGGCGCCGAAGAGAACGCCTTCACCAGCGATGACTACACCGCCTACTACCAGGTGCTGGCCCGCGACCGTCTGCCGGTGGCCTTCGAGCTGGAAGCCGACCGTCTGGCCAGCCTGCGCCTGCCGGCCGACGAATTCAGCCGGGAAATCGAAGTCATCAAGGAAGAGCGCCGTCTGCGCACCGACGACCAGCCAAACGCCAAGGCCTTCGAGCTGTTTCGCGCCATGACCTACCCGGCCAGCGGCTACCACACCCCGACCATCGGCTGGATGGCCGACCTCGAACGCATGAAAGTCGAGGAGCTGCGCCACTGGTACGAATCCTGGTACGCCCCCAACAACGCCACCTTGGTGGTGGTAGGCGACGTCAAGCCCGAGGAGGTCAAGGCCCTCGCGCAGAAGTACTTCGGCCCCATTGCCAAGCGCTCCGTGCCACCGAGCAAGTTGCCGCTGGAGCTGGCCGAACCCGGCCAGCGCCAGCTTACCCTGCACCTGCGCACGCAGTTGCCCAGCCTGATCTACGGCTTCAACGTGCCGGCCCTGGCCACCGCCAAGGACCCGCGCAGCGTCAACGCCCTGCGCCTGATCTCGGCACTGCTCGACGGCGGCTACAGCGCCCGCATGCCAGCGCGCCTGGAGCGTGGCCAGGAGCTGGTGGCCGGCGCGTCGTCCGGCTACAACGCCTTCACCCGCGGCGACAGCCTGTTCCTGATCTCGGCCACGCCCAACGTGCAGAAGCACAAGACCCTGGCCGAGGTGGAGAAAGGCATCTGGCAACTGCTCGACGAGCTCAAGACCACGCCGCCCACCGCCGAGGAGCTGGAGCGCGTGCGCGCCCAGGTGATCGCCGGGCTGGTCTACGACCGCGATTCCATCAGCAGCCAGGCCACCACCATCGGCCAGCTGGAAACCGTCGGCCTGTCCTGGAAGCTGATCGACAGCGAGCTCGACGATCTCAAGCGCGTGACCCCGGAAGACATCCAGGCCGCCGCCCGCACCTATTTCACCCGCGAACGCCTGAGCGTTGCCCACGTACTGCCCGAGGAGTCCGCCCATGAGTGATCGCAGCGCACCGCGCTACACCCTGTTCGGCCTGGCGATCATCGTGCTGGTGGTGGCGCTCGCCCTGCTGCTGGCGCGCCCCGCCCAGTCCGGCAGCGACCACCCGCCGACCACCGCGGCCCGCCCGGCCAATACCCTGCAATCGCTGGCCGAGCTGGACGGCAAGGCGCCCAGCCGCCGCCAGCTGCACATCCAGGACTGGACCACCGCCGAAGGCACCCGCGTGCTGTTCGTCGAGGCCCATGAGCTGCCGATGTTCGACCTGCGCCTGACCTTCGCCGCCGGCAGCAGTCAGGACGGCGACACCCCGGGCCTGGCCGCGCTGACCAACGCCATGCTCAACGAAGGCGTGGCCGGCAAGGACGTCACCGCCATCGCCGAAGGCTTCGAAGGCCTGGGCGCCGACTTCGGCAACGGGTCGTACCGCGACATGGCCGTGACCACGCTGCGCAGCCTCAGCGCCACGGACAAGCGCGAGCCGGCGCTGCAACTGTTCACCGAAGTGGTCGGCAAGCCGACCTTCCCTGAGGACGCCCTCAAGCGCATCAAGAACCAGTTGCTGGCCGGTTTCGAGTACGAGAAGCAAAACCCCGGCAAGATTGCCGGCAAGACCCTGTTCGCCAACCTGTACGGCACCCATCCCTACGCCCACCCCAGCGACGGCACGGCCGAGACCATTTCCGGCATCACCCTGGCGCAGCTGCGCGCCTTCCATGGCAAGGCCTACGCCGCTGGCAACGCGGTGATCGCCCTGGTCGGCGATCTCAGCCGCGCCGAGGCCGAGGCCATCGCCGCCCAGGTTTCCGCCGGCCTGCCCAAGGGCCCGGCGCTGGCCAAGCCTGAACAGCCTGTCGCGCCCAAGCCGGGTGTGACTCACGTCGACTTCCCGTCCAAGCAGACCCACTTGATGCTGGCCGAGCTGGGCATCGACCGCAACGACGCCGACTGGCCGGCACTGTCGCTGGGCAACCAGATCCTCGGCGGCGGTGCTTTCGGTACCCGCCTGATGAGCGAAGTGCGCGAGAAACGTGGCCTGACCTACGGCGTGTACTCGGTATTCAGCCCGATGCAGGTGCGTGGTCCGTTCATGATCAACCTGCAGACCCGCGCCGAACTCAGCGAGGGCACGCTCAAGCTGGTCCAGGATATCCTCGCCGACTACCTGAAGAACGGCCCGACGCAACAAGAGCTGGACGACGCCAAGCGTGAACTGGCCGGCAGCTTCCCGCTGTCCAATGCCAGCAACGCCAGTATCGTCGGCCAGCTCGGCGCCATCGGCTTCTACAACCTGCCGCTGAGCTGGCTGGAAGACTTCATGCAGCAGTCCCAGGCGCTGACCGTCGAGCAGGTCAAGGCGGCCATGAGCAAGCACCTCGCGGCGGACCAGCTGGTGATCGTCACCGTCGGTCCGAAGGTAGCGCAGCAGCCGCTGCCAGCCCCCACTGAAAAACCCGCCGAGCAGCCGCTCGGCGTACCGGAGCACTAATGGCAAGACCCAACACACCCGCGCGCCCGGCCCCGGGCGCCAGCAAGGGCCCCGGCCAGTTGCGCATCATCGCCGGCGAGTGGCGCAGCCGCCGCCTGGCAGTGCCGGAAGGCGAAGGCCTGCGGCCAACGCCCGACCGCGTGCGCGAGACCCTGTTCAACTGGCTGGCGCCGCATATCGAAGGCGCCCTGGTGCTCGATGCCTTCACCGGCAGCGGTGCCCTGGTGCTCGAAGCGCTGTCGCGCGGTGCCGAGAACGCCGTGGCGCTGGACAGCAACCCGGCGGCCATCGCCAACCTCAAGCACAACCTCGAACTGCTGCGCTGCCCGCGCGGACAGATCCTGCAAAGCGATGCCCTGCGCTATCTGCAAGGCCCGGCCAAGCAGCAATTCGACGTCGTGTTCCTCGACCCGCCCTTCCACCAGGACTTGCTGGCCAATGCCTGCAACCTGCTGGAGCAAGGCCAGTGGTTGCGCGAGCAAGCGTGGATCTACACCGAAAGCGAGGCCGCGCCTTCGACGCTGCCGATGCCCGGCAACTGGCGCCTGCACCGCGAGAAGAAGACCGGCCAGGTGCACTACGCGCTATGGCAACGTGGCTGAGCGGCATATCTAAGTAACACCTGCGGCCATGCCGCATCGCTGAAGCTGCTCCTCATTTACCGCAGAGGAGCACTTCAGCCATGTCCAATGCCTCACCGCCATCGCCTGCCGCCTCGGCCGTGCAGCATTTCCAACTCGCCAACGGCCTGCAGGTCTGGCTGCGCCAAGACCCACGAGCGCCAGTGGTCACCGCGCAGCTCTGGTACCACATTGGTTCCAGCGACGAAACACCCGGCAAGACCGGGCTGTCCCATGCCTTGGAGCACCTGATGTTCCAGGGCAGCGGCAAGCTCACGCCCGGCCAGTACCAGCACGCCATCTCGCGCCTGGGCGCCACGCCGGATGCCTATACGACGAAGGACGGCACCGCGTTCGAGATGAGCCTGCCGGTGCCACGCCTGGAAACCGCGCTGGAGATCCTGGCCGACTCCATGCGCAGTGCCACGCTCGGCGAGGCGGAGTTTCCCAAGGTGCTCGACGTTATCAAGGCCGAGCGTCGCAGCCAGATCGACAACAGTGTCGAGCAGATCGCTCTCGAGCGCATTCGTCAGGCCGCCTATGGCGGTAGCGGCTACGCCATCCCGGTGATCGGCCATGCCGCCGACCTGGAGCGCCTGCGGCTTGAGGATGTGCGTGGCTGGTACGACACGTGGTACTGGCCCAACAATGCCTCGCTCATCGTTGTCGGCGCCATCGAGCTCGACGCCCTGCGAACGCTGGTGGAGCGGCAGTTCTCCGGCATTGTCCAAGGCACCCTGCCCCCCAGGCCACTCCCGCGTCTGGCCCGACCGGCCGCCCAGCAGCGCTTCACCCTCGAACACCCGATCCTCAAGACCGGCGTCGCGATTGCCTTCCCGGCCCCCAGCCTGGCCACGACGACACAGCCAAGTCAGGCGTTCGCGCTGCTGTTGCTGCGGGAGATGCTTGCCAGTCGGCTGCACTGCACGCTAGTGCGCAACAGCCCGGTCCTGTCCTCGGCGAATGTCTATTACAACCCGCTGCAGCGGGGCAATAGCCTGTTCACCCTGTACGGTTTTCGCAACGACGAAACCGACACCGAACAGGCCTTCAGCCTGGTCAGCCAGCAGATCGAGCGCCTCAGGCAGGCGCCCACCGACACCAGCGAACTGGAACGGCTCAAGGCCCGGCTGATGGCCCAGGAAGTCTTCGCCCAGGACAGCCATGCCGCCCAGGCGTGGCTGCTGGGCCTGTACGCGAGCAGTGGCCTTGACCCTGCGCAAACCACCCAGCGCCTCGACAGCATCCGCGCATTGACCAGCCAGGACATACGCCAGGCAGCCGAGACCTGCCTGGCGGCAGACTCGGCGAGCGTCATGATCCTGCAAAAGGAGCAGAACCCAGATGAGTGATCTTTCCGTACCTCAAGGCCGAGCGCAGGGCTTCGGCGGACTGACCAGCCTGCCCGCCGAAGGACCGCCGGCGATTCCCGAGGCGAAGCTCGCCATCGAGCAATGGACCACTCCCCAGGGCACCAGGGTGCTATTCGTGGCAGCCAGCCACCTGCCCATGCTGGACCTGAAGCTGCGCTTCGATGCCGGTAGCGCGCACGATGGTCCGCACCCTGGCCTGGCGGCGGTGACCCTGGAGATGATCGACCAAGGGAGCATGAGGTTCACCGGCAAGCAGATCGCCGAAAAGTTGGAGGCCCTTGGCTGCGAACTCTCCAGGGCGTCACGGGCTGAACACAGCACGTTGTCGCTGCGTTGCCTGTCATCGGTCGACCTGCGCGAGCAGGCCATCGACCTGCTGAGCGATATCGTCGGGCGCCCGCTGCTAGCCAACGAGCAGTTGCAAGAAGCCCGGCGCAAATGGCGGGATACGCTGAGCCAGCGCCAGCAGCACCCCGTGTTCGCCTTACGGCAGGCGCTCTTCGACCAGCTCTACGGCCTGCATCCTTATGCTACTCACTATCTGGGTGGTTCCCTGCGGGAGATCGACGCGATCAGCTCGCAACAGGTCGTCGACTTCTACCATCGCGCCTACTCGGCGCAGAACCTCAGCATCACCCTGGTAGGTGACCTCACCCGGGCCGAGGCCGAACGCCTTGCCCTCGAGATCAGCCATGTCCTGCCCAACGCGGACTTTACCCACGGGCTGCACAGTCCTGCCGAAAACGTGGCCCAGAGCGTTCACATCGAGAGACCTGGCACCAACTGCTGGGCCGGGCTCGCGCTGCCGGTCGAGGCAGAGGACGCTGACCGACCAGCGCTGACGGCGGCCATGCATATTCTCGTGGGGGGGTCGCAGTCGCGACTGCCCCGAGCACTACGGGGCAGGCACGGGACCAGCTACAGCGTGCAGGGCGGTATCATCCGCAACCGCTTCGCCGAAACGTTCACGGTGCAGTGGGACGTTGCCCCCGAACGGGTCCAGGCCTCCCAGGCATTGGCCGCGCAGGTCATCGCCGAGTTCATCGAGTCGGGGCCATCGGCGTCGGAGCTGAGCCTGACGCAAGAGGCGATTGCCAGCGAGTGGCTCCGGCAATCGGCGAGCAATGCCGCACTGGCCCATGAATTGAACAACACGGCTCGATTCACCAGCGATCCCGCCCGGACGCTTTCGCAACGCTGGGAGCAACTGCGCAATCTGAACACCGAGGACCTGCGCACGGTACTGGGGCGCTGCCTTTCGCCACGGCGCATGGTCAGGGCCAGCGTCGGCCCTTCGGCCACGCAGCAGGCGCTGCCCGACCAATAGCGCACTTACAGTGGCGGTGTTTCATGGCACTCTAGGAAGGCACATCACGAGCCACCCAGCATGCCCAGCCTCACCGCCACCTTCCGCCCGGCCACTGGCCTGTCCAATCCCCATCTGCAGACGTTGTGGGGCCCGCTCTGGCGCAAGCTCCCGGACCTGGCGCGCGATCGCGAGCGCCTGTGGCTGGCCGACGGCGATTTCCTCGATCTTGACTGGCATGGCCCACATCAGGTCGATGCGCCTCTGGTGCTGGTGCTGCATGGACTGACCGGGTCGTCCAACTCGCCCTATGTCAAAGGCCTGCAACTGGCCCTGCAGGCTCGAGGCTGGGCCAGCGTCGCGGTGAACTGGCGCGGCTGCTCGGGTGAGCCGAACCTGCTGGCGCGCAGCTACCACTCAGGCGCCAGCGAAGACCTGGCCGAGACCATCCGCCATCTGCGCGCCCTGCGGCCACTGGCACCGTTGTATGCGGTTGGCTATTCGCTGGGTGGCAACGTGCTGCTCAAGTACCTAGGGGAAAGCGGCTCGGCCAGCGAACTGCAAGCGGCGGTGGCGGTCTCGGTGCCGTTTCGCCTGGATCAATGCGCCGATCGTATCGGCCTGGGCTTCTCGAAGATCTACCAGGCGCACTTCATGCGCGAGATGCTGGCCTACGTGCAAGACAAGCAACGGCACTTCCATGACAACGGCCACCACGAAGGCCTGGCCGCGATCGAGCGCCTGGGTTCGCTGCGCAACCTACGCACCTTCTGGGACTTCGATGGCAAGGTCACCGCGCCACTCAACGGTTTCAGCGATGCCCACGACTACTACCGCCAGGCATCCAGTCGTTACTACCTGGGAGAAAACCGCACGCCAACGCTGATCATCCATGCCAGCGACGATCCCTTCGTGTTCGGCCACAGCCTGCCGAACGCCAATGAGCTGGCGGCCGGGACCCAGTTCGAACTGCACAGCCGGGGTGGGCATGTGGGATTCGTGGATGGCAGCCTGCGCAATCCGGGGTATTACCTGGAACGGCGGATTCCGCAGTGGCTGGTTGACGGGCGCTAAGCCCGTAAACACCTACAACAAGGGTACTTCTGCACAATACGCTTAAAGTATGTCGAGACCGGTAGGGTCATCAGCCACCGCATTGTCGGCGCGATTGGAAGTCGCGTTGGTTCGTACCAGACTTGCCTGTTCAGCCACGGTAAATGATACCGGTCCAGAGTCGGTATTGACCGTGTAACTCCCTGGAGTCAAAGGTATGCTTGCATCGCCCGCGCGCTCAGCGTCCCTTCCCGTTCCTGCACCGCGTGCGCCTCGCCTGATATAGTTGCCAATGGCCGGAGAGGCGTCATGGACAACTTTCAGGAAGTTGAGAACGGTGATGGCATCCGACGCATAGCCCAAATATTCTGGAAAGTGAGAAACGATACCGTGAGGAGGAGCAATCCCTATATCACGTGATGGCTGGTAAAGCATATCATCGAAAACCACCGCCCACTGCGCAACCGAAGTCAGCGTACCTAAAACGCCAAGACTCCCGTCTATAGCCTTTCCAAGCGCTGTCTTCTTACTCCATGTAGCAATAGTATGCATGCCCTTTCCAGCATTGACCCCCACCGATAGCGTGCTCTTGATGAGTGGCCCGACGCCAGTACCCACCCTGCCACCGCGATCATGGAAATTCACCGGATCCCCTGTGCAATATGCGTAAGCATTGATGCCACCCTTTCCAAACGGGCTCAATTGGTCCGGCGAATGGAAACGCATAAGCACCGAGTTAAAAGTACGATGACCATTTCCAAGCAGATACCAGCCCACACTTCGCTCGCGTATCACCCCGATAAATCCGGCACGCGAAATATTTTGGTGATCGCTGCGAAAACCATAGACCGCGTAGACAGCCGCCGAAGCACCTGTTTCAGTCAGCGTAAAATTCGTAGTCTTGAGACGATCAGTCGCAAGTAACCGGGTCGTCGGCATCTATGATATCCCTTATACCAAAGGCGGACCCAAGTGCTCCGTGGTCTTTCAAGTCACGGTAAATCATGACCCACCTTGAGCATATCCGCCGCAGGATGCATCTATAGCTCAAACACTCTGCGATCAGACTAACATCGAGCCTGCGTGAGCATAACTGACAAAATTGCCAGGTAGCACCAAACATCAATCCATCAAGATGATTGAAGTTTACGCTCTCCTTATGCTGCCCCTGTCGTGAGGCACGTCCGTTCTCACATAACCTATCGCTTCAACGGGGCAATCTCCTGAAGGAGATCGCCCCGAACGCCAAATGCCAGTGCCGTCATCCGGGCGACCCAGTGCGCGTCAGTCGCCGATGGCCACGCCACGCTGCGGATCATTGATCCATTCGCTCCACGACCCGGCATACAACCGACCCAGCGGGTACCCCGCCAAAGCCAGCGCAAACAGATTGTGGCAAGCCGTCACGCCAGAGCCGCAATAGGCCACCAGGTCATCTGGAGAACGCCCCGCCAGTTGCTCGGCGAACCGCTGCTTGAGCTTGTCGGCCGGCAGAAAACGCCCATCGGCGCCAAGGTTGTCGGTGAACGCCGCGCACTGCGCCCCCGGGATATGCCCAGCCACCGGGTCGATCGGTTCCACCTCGCCGCGAAAACGCGGTAGCCCACGGGCATCGATCAAGGTCAGCGCTGGATCACCCAGGCGCTTGCCAAGGTGCGCGGCATCGATCAGCAGCTTCATGTCCGGCTCCCCGCTGAAGTTGCCCTCGCGGCGCACCGGCGGGTCCAGGCTCAGCGGCAGGTGCGCGGCATGCCAGGCCTTGAGCCCGCCATCGAGGATGAACACCGCGTCGCGCTTGCCAAGCCAGGCCAGCAGCCACCAAGTCCTGGCGGCGAAAGCGCCCGGGCCGTCGTCGTAGAGCACCACCTGGCTGTCGTTGTCCACGCCCCATTCGCGTAGGCGCTCTACCAGTCGCTGCGAATCGGGCAGCGGATGACGCCCCGTGCGCCCCTTGACTACCGGCCCGCTCAGGTCACGTTCGAGATCGGCGAAGTGTGCCCCGGCGATATGCCCCTCGGCATAGCTGCGTTGGCCGTAGTCGATATCTTCCAGGGCAAAGCGACAATCGAGGATCACCAGGCCGGGCGCGTCCAGGCGCTCGGCCAGCTGTGGCGGGGTGATCAGTTGCGCAAGGGGCATGACAATCTCCTGATGAATGGCTCGAAGACCCCGGATCAGTGCTCCAGGGCCTGGTTGAACGGGACGTGGAACTCATCGCACAACGCCTGCACCGCAGCACTCGAGCCCGGGGTGACATACCCCAGCTCCAGCACCACCACCTGATAGACGCCGCGCATGAACGCTTCTTCACCCAGGTGCGCGGAGTGCTCCCGGGTGGTGCTGAGAAAGCGCACCCAGGAGGTCAGCACGATCCAGGCGTTGATGGTCAGCGACTCGATCTGCGCGGCATCCATGGCCAGGATGCCGGCCTCGACGAAGCCGCGGTAGATCGCCTGGCCCTGCTGCAGGCAGCGCCGGGAAAAGCGCCGGTAGCGGGCGGCCAGTTCCGGATCGCTTTCGAGCAGGTGCTCGAGGTCGCGGTGCAGGAAGCGGTAGTTCCACATCGCCGCCAGCAGCGCCTTGAGGTAGAAGCGCTTGTCCTCGACGGTGGCGACACGCCCCTGGGGCGGGCGCAGGAAGCTGTCCACCAGCTCTTCGTACTGACTGAACAGCAGGGCGATGATCGCCTGCTTGTTGGGGAAGTGGTAGTACAGGTTGCCGGGCGAGATCTCCAGGTGCGCGGCGATGTGGTTGGTGCTGACGCAACGTTCGCCCTGCTGGTTGAACAGCTCCAGGCTGCTCTGCACGATGCGCTCTCGGGTGTTCATGCGCGGGGCCATGCTCAGCTCCAGTCTCAAGCTCCAATGATCGGTCCCATCTTACGGCTTCCAGCGCGTACGGGCACCGCCAACCCGGTGAAAAATAATGCACGATGGTGCCAATTAGAGTATATGCTCTATTCACTCACCCCGCCTGGAGCCGCCATGACCTCGCCTGCCGTTCTCCCCGTCGTGCAATCCGACCTCGACCTGCCAGCGACGTTCGACGCCCAGCGCCAGGCATTCGCCGGCAATCCCATGCCGCCGGCCGCACAGCGCCGGCAGTGGCTCAGGAGCTTGCGCGAGGCGCTGCTGGCCGAACAGGAGACCTTGATCGCGGCCATCGATGCCGACTTCAGCGGGCGCAGCCGCGACGAGACCCTGATCGCCGAACTGATGCCGTCGATCATGGGCCTGCGCGATGCCGAAAAGCAGCTCGGGCGCTGGATGCGGCCCTCGCGACGCAAGGTCGGCCTGGCCTTCCAGCCCGCCAGCGCGCGGGTGCAGTACCAACCGCTGGGCGTGGTAGGGGTCATCGTGCCGTGGAACTACCCGCTGTTCCTCGCCATCGGCCCGCTGACCGGCGCCCTGGCGGCGGGCAATCGGGTCATGCTCAAGCTCAGCGAATCCACGCCGACCACCGGCCAGGTGCTCAAGACCCTGCTCGAGCGCGTGTTCCCCAGCGACCTGGTCAGCGTGGTGCTGGGCGAGGTGGAAGTCGGCCAGGCCTTCGCCCGCCTGCCGTTCGATCACCTGCTGTTCACCGGCGCCACCAGTGTCGGCCGTCATGTGATGCTGGCCGCCGCGCAGAATCTCACCCCGGTGACCCTGGAACTGGGCGGCAAATCGCCGGCGATCGTCTCCAGCGACGTGCCGCTGGACACCGCCGCCGAGCGCATCGCCTTCGGCAAGACCCTCAACGCCGGCCAGACCTGCGTCGCGCCTGACTATGTGCTGGTGCCCCGCGAGCGCCTGGAGCCCTTCGCCGACGCCTACCGACGCGCCGTCCAGCGCTTCTATCCGCGCATCACCGACAACCCCGACTACAGCGCGATCATCAACGAGCGCCAGCTCGCACGCCTGAATCACCTGCTGCAGGACGCCCGCGAGCACGGCGCGCGGGTGCTCGACCTGTACCCCGACGAGCCACGCCAGGGCCGCCAACTGCCGCCGCACTTGCTGCTGCAGGTGAACGACAGCATGCAGGTGATGCAGGACGAGATCTTCGGCCCGTTGCTACCGCTGGTGCCCTACGACCGCCTGGACGACGCGCTGGCCTACATCAACCAGCGCCCTCGTCCCCTGGCGCTCTACTACTTCGGCTACGACCGCGGTGAACAGGCCCGGGTGCTGCGCGATACCCATTCCGGCGGCGTCTGCCTCAATGACACCCTGCTGCACGTGGCCCAGGATGACCTGCCATTCGGTGGCATCGGACCCTCCGGCATGGGCCACTACCATGGCCATGAAGGCTTCCTGACCTTCAGCAAGGCCAAGGCCGTGCTGGCCAAGCAGCGCCTCAATGCCGCCAGGGCGATCTACCCGCCTTATGGCAAAGCCTTGCAGCGTCTGGTCTACAAACTGTTCATCCGCTGAGGGCAGGCACGGTATGCAGCGTCGCGACCTGCTCAGATTCAGCCTGGGCGCCAGCCTGTTCCTCGGCGCCACCAGCCTGGTCGGCTGCTCGAAGCAGACGGCCTCGCCCGGTTATCACGTCCTGCGCAATGACGACCTGCCCCTGCTGCAGGCCCTGGCTCCCGTAATCCTGGCGGGCACCCAGGCCGCCACGGAGCAGGTACTGAAAAGCCTCGACCACAAGCTGGCGGCTCTTTCACCGGCCATGCTCAAGCTGACCCGGCAGTTGTTCGACGTGCTCACCCTGCCCTTGACCCGAGGCCCACTGACCGGCATCTGGGGCGGCTGGGCCAGCGCCACCAGCAACGATGTGGAAGATTTTCTCGAACGTTGGCGCGACAGCTCACTGGACCTGCTGCGCCAAGGGCATGCCTCGCTGCTGCAACTGCTGCTCATGGCCTGGTACGAACGCCCCGAGTCGTGGGCGGCCTGTGGCTACCCAGGCCCACCGAAGATCTGACCCTCCCACAGGGATGCCCTCGCTCTCCTGGAGACCAGCCAATGCCCGTCCCCGATCCGTTTCGCCAAGGCCTGGAAAGAGGCTGGACCACTCACGACGGCTCACGCCTGGAGCAGGACCAGACCCTCGAAGCCGACGTCGCCATCATCGGCAGCGGCGCGGGCGGCGCCACCACCGCCGAACGGCTCAGCGCGGCGGGTCTCAAGGTGCTGCTGATCGAGGAAGGCCCACTCAAGACCAGCAGCGACTTCCATCTGCTGGAACATGAAGCCTACGCAGAGCTCTACCAGGAAGGTCTGGGCCGCCTGAGCAAGGATGGCGCCATCACCATCCTGCAAGGCCGCGCGGTGGGCGGCACCACCCTGGTCAACTGGACGTCGAGCTTCCGCACGCCGGCACAGACCCTGGCGCACTGGGCCCGGGAACATGGCGTCAAAGGCCTGGACAGCGAGGCGATGGCACCCTGGTTCGAGCGCATGGAGCAGCGCCTGGGCATCATTCCCTGGCCGGTGCCACCGAACGCCAACAACGATGTCCTGCGTCGCGGCTGCGAGGCGCTGGGTCACCGCTGGGCGGTGATCCCACGCAACGTGCGCGGATGCTGGAACCTGGGCTACTGCGGCATGGGCTGTCCGGTCAACGCCAAGCAGTCGATGCTCGTCACCAGCATCCCCGCCACCCTGGAACACGGTGGCGAGTTGCTCTACCTGGCCCGCGCCGAGCGCTTCAGCCATGACGGCCAGCGCATCGACCACCTGCAGTGCCTGGCACTGGACCGCCAGGGCATCCAACCCACCGGCCGCCAGATCAAGATCCGCGCCGGCCACTACGTACTGGCCGGCGGCGGCATCAACAGCCCGGCGCTGCTGCTGCGCTCCGACGCCCCTGACCCGCACCAGCGCCTGGGCAAGCGCACCTTCCTGCACCTGGTCAACTTCAGCGCCGCGCAGTTCGAGACGAAGATCGACCCCTATTACGGCGCGCCGCAGTCGATCTACAGCGACCAGTTCCAATGGCAGGACGGCGTCACCGGCCCGATCGGCTACAAGCTCGAGGTCCCGCCATTGCACCCGGCCCTGGCCAGCACCCTGCTCGGCGGCCATGGCCGGGACAACGCCTTGCGCATGGCCGAACTACCGCATACCCATGTGATGCTGGCGCTGCTGCGCGATGGTTTCCACCCTGACAGCCCGGGCGGCCAGGTGGAGCTGCGCGGCGATGGCTCGCCGGTGCTCGACTACCCTGTCACCGACTACCTGCGCGACGGGCTGCGCCGGGCCTGGCACAGCATGGCGCAGATCCAGTTCGCCGCGGGTGCCCGCCAGGTGATGCCGGTACACGGCGATGCCCGCTACGTCACCGACGCCACGCAGGCCCAGGCCATGATCGACAAGCTACCTCTGGAGCTGCTGCGCATGCGCCTGGGCAGTGCCCATGTCATGGGCGGCTGCGCCCTGGGCGAGGACCCGCGCCAGGCGGTGTGCGACAGCCTGGGCCGGCATCACCAGCTGGAAAACCTGTCGATCCACGACGGCTCGCTGTTCCCCACCAGCATCGGCGCCAACCCACAGCTTTCGGTCTACGCCCTGACCGCCATGCTCAGCGAGGCGCTCATCGGCCGCCTGGCACCCGGCACATGACAGCCAATACCCATGCTGTCTATAGTGCCATCGGCCAGCCACGCGACTTGGCCGGGCGCAATCGCTGCGCTACCATCCGACTCCCCAACGCACTCCAGCCAGGATGACGCGATGAACCGAGTGTTGTACCCGGGTACTTTCGACCCCATTACCAAAGGCCATGGCGACCTGGTCGAGCGCGCCTCGCGGCTGTTCGACCACGTGATCATCGCCGTGGCGGCCAGCCCGAAGAAAAACCCCCTGTTCCCGCTGGAACAACGGGTGGCGCTGGCCCGCGAGGTCACCAAGCACCTGCCCAATGTCGAAGTCATCGGCTTCTCCACCCTGCTGGCGCATTTCGCCAAGGAGCAAGGCGCCAATGTCTTCCTGCGTGGCCTGCGCGCGGTCTCGGACTTCGAGTACGAGTTCCAGCTGGCCAACATGAACCGTCAGCTGGCGCCGGACGTCGAGAGCCTGTTCCTGACGCCATCGGAGCGCTACTCGTTCATTTCCTCGACCCTGGTCCGGGAAATCGCCGCGCTGGGCGGCGATATCACCAAGTTCGTCCACCCCGCCGTGGCCGACGCCCTGACCGAACGCTTTCGCAAGTAGGCTTCGCGTCCACGATGTCGCGCCCGCGTGCACTGCGGGCGCGAATCCGGCACAATTGCGCCCATCGCTTTGAAACATGCCCGGGCCCGATGCCCAGGCCGGAGTCCCCATGTCCCTGATCATCACCGACGATTGCATCAACTGCGACGTCTGCGAACCCGAGTGCCCGAACGCCGCCATCTCGCAAGGCGAAGAGATCTACGTGATCGACCCCAACCTGTGCACCCAGTGCGTGGGCCACTACGACGAGCCACAGTGCCAGCAGGTCTGCCCGGTGGACTGCATCCCCCTGGATGAAGCCCACCCGGAAACAGAAGAAGAGCTGATGGCCAAGTACCGTCGGATCACCGGCAAAGCCTGATGCCGTTCGTCGCGGCACTGCGCCATGCCGTCGTCGGCGCCGTCCTCGCGCTGCTGGCGACCGGCGCCCTGGCCGAAGGCCCGGGCCGGGCGGCGATCGCCAGCCCGCACAGCGAAGCCACCGCCGCCGCCGCGCAGATCCTGCGACAGGGCGGCAACGCCTTCGATGCCGCCGTGGCCATCGGCGCCGCGCTGGCCGTGGTCGAACCCTACGGCTCGGGCCTGGGAGGCGGTGGTTTCTTCCTTCTGCGCGAAAGCGCCGACACCCCTCGCTATGCCTTCCTCGATGCCCGTGAACGCGCCCCCGCGGCCGCCCGGGCGGACATGTACCTGAAGGACGGCAAGGTCCAGCCGGGCCTGTCGATCAACGGGCCGCTGGCCGCCGCCATTCCCGGCCTGCCCCAGGCGCTGGCCGACCTTGCCGCCAGCCATGGCAGGCTGCCGCTCAAGGACAGCCTGGCCCCGGCCATTCGCCTGGCCAACCAAGGCTTCGCCGTCGATCGCGTCTACCGCGACCGCGCCACCATGCGCCTGAGTGCCCTGCGTGATGACGCCGAGAGCGCCCGGCTGTTTCTCACGGCCAACGACGTGCCGGCCTTGGGCACGGTGATTCGCCAGCCCGAACTGGCCGCGACCCTGCAGCGCATGGCCGAGCAGGGGCGCGATGGTTTCTACCGAGGGCCGATGGCCGAGCGCCTGGTCGCGGGCGTGCGCGCGGCTGGCGGGGTCTGGAGCCTGGATGATCTGAGCGGCTATCGCACCGTCTGGCGTGAACCGCTGCGCTACCCCCTGGCCGACCAGCGCGAGCTGATCAGCAGCCCGCCGCCTTCGGCCGGCGGCATCGCCCTGGCCCAGAGCCTGGCCATGCTCCAGCGCCTGCCCTGGCAGAGCGCCGAGCCGGTGCAGCGCAGCCATTACGTGATCGAGGTCCTGCGCCGCGCCTACCGTGACCGTGGCCTGCTGGGCGATCCGGACTATGTGAGCAACCCGGTCAACCGCTTGCTGGCGCGCCAGTACCTCACCGGGCTGGCCGACAGCATCGACGTGCGCCAGGCCACCCCCAGCAGCGCCCTGCCGCCCTCGCCGGCCTGGCGTGAAGGCGATCACACCACGCATTTCGCGGTGATCGACGCCGAGGGCAATGCCGTGTCCGCCACGCTGTCGGTCAACCTGCCGTTCGGCGCCGCGTTCAGCGTGCCGGGCACCGGCGTGGTGCTGAACAACGAGATGGACGACTTCGCCGCCGATCCCGGCGGCAGCAACAGCTACGGCCTGGCCGGCAGCCAGGCCAACGCAGTGGCGGCGGGCAAGCGGCCCTTGTCGAGCATGAGCCCGACCTTCATTGAAAGCCCCAGCCAGTTCGCCAGCTTCGGCACCCCGGGCGGCAGCCGGATCCCGAGCATGGTGCTGCTGTCGGTGCTGGGGTTCCTGGAAGGCAGGCCGGTGGCCGAGTGGCCGGCGACGCCGCGCTACCACCATCAGTACCTGCCGGATGTGGTGGAGCATGAACCGGGGACGTTCAGCGCAGGGCAGAAAGCCGAGCTTGAAGGGCGTGGGTATCGGCTGAAGGATGTCGGGCGCCAATACGGGAATCAGCAGGTGCTGTATTGGGACAAGACTGCCGAGACCGTGGAGGCGGCCAGTGATCCCAGGGGTGTAGGCCAGGCGGCGGTAGT
>NZ_JAOCDM010000055.1 GCF_029840925.1 Pseudomonas sp. GD03858 | reverse complement strand
CTGACGGTCATCGGCACGGCATCGCGCGCCGAGACCGCTGACTGGGTGCGCGAACTGGGTGCCCATCACGTCATCGATCACAGCGCGCCGCTGCAAGGGCAACTGCAGGCCTTGGGGATCGAATCGGTGAGCCATGTCGCCAGCCTCACGCACACCGAACAGCATTTCTCGCAACTGGTCGAGGTGCTGCGGCCACAGGGTCGCCTGGGGGTGATCGACGACCCACGGACGCTGGATGTCATGCCGCTCAAGCGCAAGTCGCTGTCACTGCACTGGGAGTTGATGTTCACCCGTTCGCTGTACGAGACCGACGACATGGTGCGCCAGCATGAGTTGCTCGAGCGAGTGGCCGAGCTGATCGACCAGGGCACCCTGCGCACCACCCTGGGCGAGCATTTCGGTGCCATCACTGCCGCCAACATGCGCCGCGCCCATGCGCTGGTCGAGAGTGGCAAGGCGCGCGGCAAGATTGTCCTGGAAGGGTTCTGAAGCCAGTCTTTTCAAGGTGTCCGCCGAAAGCCTTGCAGCGCCTGTGAGATCGAGCGCTGCCCGCGCGGCGCATCGCGACGCAAGGCCGCTCCTACATCTGTTTCGGGCCAATTTTTCCTGTGAATAAGGCGGCGCCCGCCTTGGCCCATGCCTCAAGTCGTGCGGGGCGGCAGTGGTGCCCATGCTGAAATTTCGTCGGACCAACAAGGCTGACCAGGTAATGGCACAGGATTGACTGGCCCGAAACAGATGTAGGAGCGGCCTTGCGTCGCGATGCGCCGCGCGGGCGGCGCTCGATCTGATAGGCGCTGCAAGAGTCGCGGCGGACACAAGTGGCCCACACACGGTCAATAGCCCATGCACAAACAACCGCAGGCCAGTCGATCCGCAACTGACCAGGAACCGTATATGAACCAACAAGTCCATCCCCTCGTTTCCCTTGCCATCCTCAAGGCCAAGCCAGGCCAGGCAGCGTCGCTGAAAGCGGCCTTGCTGACCTTGATCGAGCCGACCCGGGCGGAGCCCGGCAACCGCGACTACATGCTGTTCGAGCGCAGCGATGAGCCCGGGACGTTCTACATGCGCGAGGCCTTCGATAACCAGCAGGCCCTGGACACGCACCTGGCCACCGCGCACTTCCAGCGCTTTGCCGAGCAGGCCGATCAGTGGTTGGCGCAGCCGCTGCAACTGATCTTCCTTGATGCGGTGTCCACCGCTGTCGCGCCTCATCCCTGACGAGCATGCGCGCACGGAATACTGGGAAGATATGCAACACCCAGCGCCGATTGCCCGTTTGTCGAAACCTCGGCCTTTTCGCAATCCCCTGGGCCATGACAGCGGCGCGCTCGACTAGTCTGGGGCTACCGACACCCAACGCGACATCAGGCCATGGCGCCCGGCCTCTGGAATGAATGGCTTTGCTTGCCCTTTGCAGTTTCCAAGTTTGCTCATGACGTCGCCCCATGAAAGGGAGACATTGCCCCTTGTGGCGTGAGCGCGTCCAGGCACGTGTCGGACACAACGGAGGAACATTGCAATGGATTATGCAAACGCAGGTACCGTCGTCGAGCTGTTCGAACACCAGGCAGAACTGCAGGCGCAGAAGACCGCCATTTACCATGGGGCGCAGAGTGTCAGCTACCAGGCGCTCAACGAGCGCGCCAATCGCCTCGCAAGGCACCTGATCGACATCGGCGTCACCCCCGGGGCGCTGGTGGCGATCTGTGCCGTGCAGTCGTTCGACCGACCCTTGTTCATGCTCGCCGTCATGAAGGCCGGTGCGGCCTATGTCCCGCTTGACCCGGATTATCCCGAAGCACGCCTGGAACTGATCCTGGAAGACACCGGCGCGCGGTTCCTGATCGCTTGCGAACAGGTGCTGGAAAAGTTCTCCAGTTACCAGGGCCAGCGGGTAGTGCCGGCCGAGGAAGAACAGGCGCGCATGATTGCCGATCACCCCGCTGGCAATCTGCGGGTCAACGTCGCCCCACACGACCTCATTTATGTCATCTACACCTCCGGCAGTACCGGAAAGCCCAAGGGCGTCGCGGTACACCACGGCGCCGTCCACAGCTTTGCCGTCAACTACCCCCGCGTCACGGGTGTGTGCGCGAAGAACAAGGTCATCCAGCTGCTTTCCTACACCTTCGACGCCTCCTTCATGGACCTGTGGATTCCGTTGCTGGTGGGGGCCAGCTTGTACCTGTACCCCGACAACAAGGTGCTGGGCGCGCCGTTGCTCGATTTCATCAGGGCGAACCACATCGACGTCATCACCATGATCACCCCGACGATCCTGGCGTCGCTGCCTACCGAGGAGCCGATCGGCGAGCTGCGCAGTATCGGCGTGGGCGGGGAGGCCTGTGCCGAACACGTGTTCCTGTACTGGGCGGACAAGGTCAAGCTGTACAACGCCTACGGGCCTACCGAAAGCACCATCGCGGTAACCTGCCATCCGTACCAGCCAGGGCAGAGTGTCAGAACCATCGGCAAGCCACTGACCGGCGTGGGATTCCATGTGCTCGACGCCACGCTACAGCCATTGCCGGTGGGTGAGCCCGGGGAGCTGTTCATCAGCGGCGACCAGCTGGCCAAGGAATACCTCGGCAAACCGGAGCAGACCCGCGAAAGGTTCGTGTTCATCGACGCGGACGTCGGCTCGCCGAGACTGCGCGCCTATCGGACCGGGGACATCGTGCGGCGGCTGGCGGACGACAACCTCGAGTTCATCGGCAGGAACGATACGCAACTGAAGGTGCGCGGGTTCCGCATCGAGGCGGCGGAAATCGAGGGGGCAATCAACGTCCTCGAGGATGTCAAGGAAGCCGCGGTGGTGGCGGTCAACGCCGAGCACGGGCAACCCATCCTGGCGGCCTTCGTGACCCTGGGCGGCGCCACGCGGGAAACTGCGTTGCAGGTCAAAGCCCGTATCCGCAAGGCACTGCACAAGACTCTGCCCACCTACATGGTGCCGGACAAGATCGTGATCCTCGACAGCCTGCCGCTGGCGTTCAGCGGCAAGGTGGACAGAAAGGCGCTGCAGGCGATGCCCACCGACGAAGCACTGTCGCTGGACGGCTATGACGAGCAGGACATCGAAGGGATTCTGGCCGCCATCTGGCGCCATGTACTGCAAGTGCAGGACATAGATCCTAGGGACAACTTCTTCGAGCTGGGCGGCCATTCACTGGGCGTGGTCCGGGTGCTCACCGCCTTGCCTGCGCAGATCAGGAAGCACCTGACGCTGATAGACCTCTACCTGTACCCGACACTGGAGGGCCTCGCCGCGCAGGTCAGGGCACGACACGACCAGGTGCCGCTGACCTTCGAGGAAAAACAGCGGATTTCGACCCAGGTCCTGCTGGGCGACATTTCGCTGCAGGCGGATCATGACTATCCGACGCAGATCGACCCCGACGTATTGGCCAACCCGCGCAAGGTGCTGCTCACCGGTGCCACCGGATTCGTCGGCGCGCACCTGCTGCTGGAGCTGCTGAACACGACCACAGCCGAGGTCTATTGCCTGGTGCGGGCCGAAAGCGTGATCCATGCCATCAGCCGGATCAAGTTCACCCTCGAGAAATACAAGCAGGCCTGGCCAGAGGAGCACGCAGCCCGCATCAAGCCCGTGGTCGGCGACTTCACGCTGGCGCGCATGGGCTTGCCGGAGGCGGCCTACCGCGACCTTGCGAGCGAGGTCGAGGTGGTCTATCACACCGGGGGCAACGTCAACTACATCAAGCCGTACCCCATCATGAAGGCCGTCAACGTCGACGGCATCCAGCAGATCATCGAGTTTGCCACCCGCTTCAAGCTCAAGTACCTGGTGGCATGCTCCACCGTGGCGGTGTTCAGCTGGGGTTATCTGCTCACCGGCAAGACCTGGATGTACGAGGACGAAGACATCCACCAGAACCTGCCGGTCGTCTGCCGTGACACCAACTACGTCAGAAGCAAATGGGTCATGGAGCGTGTGCTGGAGCAGGCCAGCCAGAAGGGGCTGCCGGTGATCGGCATCCGCCTGGGCTTCGTGATGTGCAACGGTGAGACCGGCGCCACCGAAATGAACCAGTGGTGGGGCAGTTTCGTGAGGTGCTGCCTGTCGCTGGGCACCTACCCGATGATCATGGGGCTCAAGGACCAGCTGGTCACCGTGGACTTCGTGGCCAAGGCCATCGTCCATATCGCCAGGAACAAGGATGCCGTCGGCCAGTATTTCCACATGGTGCCCGACCCTGTGAACGATCTATCCGTTTCGGACTTCTTCGTGCGCCTGAACGAGATCTTCGACCTGGACCTGAAGCCGGCGCATTTCCACGACTGGCTCGCGCTCTGGCGAAACAATGAGAACAGCCCACTCTACAGCCTGCTGAGCCTGTTCACGGAGGAGGTGGTCCCGGGCAAGTCCTTGGTCGAAGTCTATGAGATGACCTACTACTTCGAGCGGCGCAACACCGACCGCTTCCTGGCCGGCAGCGGCATCAGGACACCGCCGCTGGACAAGGCGCTGCTGTCCAGGTACCTGGACTTCATGGGCGTCACGCAGCACAGGAACAAGTGAAGGCCGGGCCAGGCTGCTGCCGGCCTGGCCCTTTCACCTGCCCGATGAGTCGGTATCGCGGCAGGGCGATCAGTAGATGGCCACCGGGTTGATATTGACCTGGGTCGAGCCCTTGTACAGCGGTTGGCCCAGCACGAACAGGAACTCGAAGGCCTTGTCGCGCACCAAGGCGCGGGTGTCGATCAGCTCCAGGTTGTAGATCCCGCGCTTGGCCAGCATGAACTGGTTGACCGGGAACTCTTCGCCGGTGGGGTTCGGATAGACCTCCGAGGCCCAGGTGTCGCCGCCGAAGGCGACGATGCCCTGGTCGGCCAGCCACTCGGCCGCCGACAGGTCGATGCCTGGCTCGGTGGCGAGGAACTGCGCGTTGTCCTTGCCGATCAGCTCCAGCCAGCCGGTATTGAATAGCACCACGTCGCCTTTGCGCAGAGTGATGCCTTGCTGTTTCAACACCGCCTTGATGTCGTTGACGGTGAACGACGTGCCGCCCGGCACGATGGCCTTGCCGTAGTACGCGGTCATGTCCAGCACCACGCCACGGGTGACCATCGGCGGCACGTTCTCCACGCCGAGCTTGGTCACGCCTTCGACGGTCACGAAATCAGCGGCCTTGTTGCCGTTGTAGTAGACGTTGTCGATGCCGATATGGCCGATGCCGTTGAGCTGGGTGCCGACGCCGGTCCAGCCGTTGACCAGCTCGTCGTTGAAGCTGAACTTGTTCTTGCCCAGGGTCTGGCCGGCCTGTTCGCCGGGCTGGATGTTGTAGAGGTGGAAGCTGCGGTGGCGGAAGGCGGGCAGGTCCTTGCTCACGGGGACGGCGAGGGGGTAGGTCTTGCCGGTCTTGACCAGGGTGATGGCTTGCTTGACGACTTCGGGGGTGAGGAGGTTGGCGGCGCCGATTTCGTCGTTTGGGCCGTAGGGGGAGGATTGCCAGTCGGCGGCCAGGGTGGATTGGGCGGTGGTGGCCAGGGCTAGGGTGAGTAGTAGCGGTTTGAAATAGCGCAATTCTTGGGCTCCTGAACGGGAAGTGATATCAGGGGCGGATTTTGGGTGGAGGCGGGGATGGGAAAAAGTGGTGGGCGGGACAAGGAGTTTTGCGTGTAGGGCAAGGAAGTGGACATCTCTAATGTTCATGCAGGGGAAGCTGTTGGGACTTCAACCAGTGGGCGTTTCCCTGATGTAAGTCAGGCAGGGGGCCAGGCTGACGATGCGGTGTGCCTGATGCATCTTGTCATTTGCAATAGCTTAGGGCAGGGTCGATGCCATGGACCTCTCTGCCAAAGGAACCGCACCATGTCTAAGATCTATCCCGGTATCGATCCCGAAGGACTGGTCGAGTACTCGGTGGTCTACACCGACCGCTCGCTCAACCACATGTCCCAGTCGTTTCAAGGTGTGATGAAGAACATTTCAACCACCCTGAAGCAGGTCTACAACGCCCAGGCTGTTGCGGTGGTTCCGGGCAGTGGCACATTCGGCATGGAAGCGGTGGCACGACAGTTTGCCACCGGTCAGCAATGCCTGGTGATACGCAACGGCTGGTTCAGTTATCGCTGGAGCCAGATCCTTGAGATGGGCAACATCCCGGCGGCCACGACGGTGCTGAAAGCCCGGCCGGTTGAAACGGGGCACCAGGCTGCCTACGCACCGGCGCCTCTGGACGAAGTGTTGGCAGCCATCGAGTCGCAGAAACCGCAGATTGTCTTCGCCCCCCACGTTGAAACGTCATCAGGGATCATCCTGCCCGATGAATACTTGCGGGCCGTGGGCGACGCCGTGCATGCGGTGGGTGGCCTGTTCGTGCTGGACTGCATCGCCTCCGGCGCGATCTGGGTTGATATGCACAAATGCGCGGTCGACCTGCTGATCAGCGCACCGCAGAAAGGCTGGAGCGCCTCACCTTGCTGCGCCCTGGTGATGCTCAGCGCTTTGGCCCTCGAGCGCATCGAATCGACGCAAAGCACCAGCTTCGCCTGCGACTTGAAGAAGTGGCTTCAGATCATGCAGGCCTATGAGCAGGGCGGTCACGCCTACCATGCGACCATGCCCAGCGATGCCCTCGCGCGGTTCAACGAAGTGATGAAAGAGACGCAAGCCTACGGTTTCGACAAGGTCTGCGACGAACAACAGGCCCTGGGTGATCGGGTGCGCGCAATGATGACCCGCAAAGGCATCAAGAGCGTGGCCGCGGCAGGCTTTCAGGCCCCTGGCGTGGTGGTGAGCTACACCGATGACGCCGACATCAAGAGTGGTAGGAAGTTTGCCAGCCACGGCCTGCAGATAGCCGCCGGGGTGCCATTGCAATGCGACGAGCCGGCCGACTTCCAGACCTTCCGTATCGGCCTGTTCGGGCTGGAAAAGCTGCACAATATCGAGCGCACGGTCAGCACCCTCGAGCAGGCACTGGACGAGGTGATGGTTAACTAGGCGCTCGGAGGGAGAACTTGCAATGACAACAGACGATGCGAGGTCCCGATTCGAAGCCAAGCTTCTTCGTCCGGCAAAGCCTGGTGATGATAGGCCGTGGGCGTTCGTAGTACTTCCAAGGGACGCGAGTGAGCGGCTTCCGAGGCGGGGAAGGACGAGCGTTGAAGGCACGATCAATGGGCATCCCTTCCGGGCAACCCTGGAACCCGATGGTCAGCTGAGCCATTGGCTGAAGGTCAGTAGCGATTTACTCGATGCGGCAGGTGTGGCCGTTGGCGATATCGTTACCCTCGAACTAGTCCCTGTGAAGAAGGAGCCCGAGCCTGACATCCCAGTGGATTTCGAGAAAGCCCTGGCAAGCAGGCCTGAGGCTCAAAAGGTTTGGAACACTGCGACGACCCTCGCGCGGGTGGACTGGATTCACTGGATTACTTCTGCGAAGCAACTCAAGACGCGTGAAAAGCGGATAGGTGATGCCTGCGATATGCTTGCGACCGGCAAGAAGCAGGTTTGCTGTTTCGATCCGTCCGGCTACTACAGCAAAGCATTTCGGGCGCCCGAGGCGGAAAATTGACCTTGGGCGGCAATGCGCAGCAGGGCACTAACTGACAGAGGCGGATCATTTGCCGACGTTGCTGACGGCGGTGCATTACCTAAGAGGCATGGCAAAGACGCTGGCCCAGGATGTGAATCATGGGTTGATGATTGGGCGGAGGGTTGAGGCCGTTGGTGCAGCGTAATGCGTTCGCCCAGGTGGCGCCAAATCATTGGGCATCTACCAGCTCTACGAGGAGCCCGGCAAACCCACATTTACTGCCTACGATGTCGAAGGCGGCTCGAGCTGCACCAATCGCGATTTGAGTGGAAAGACCCAAAGCCCCGTATTTCCTAGGCCAAACCGAGCCCTTCGATAAATTAGCGGAATCCTTTATGGTTTTTCCACTGAAAAAACAAAATAAATCGTGTTTTTCCACTGATTATTTCTATCGGATTCGTGCTTTTCCACTGATTGCTTCAAACGATTTTTGAACCAATATTTATGTAAGTCGGGCTAAGCTTTTAGGAGAAAAAGATGAGGTAGAGCGGGTCACTGCCACGCTTTCTATCAATGTGGTGGTCGCCTTGGCTTATCTTCTTGCTATTTGGTGGGTACGTGGGGAGCACCCAAGCTCAACAAGCTGCAATCAATACCCACCGTCATCCATGGTCAGCCACTCGGGAGTACCGCGCCTGGTCGCCACATCAAGACGTCAGAAGTTGACGAGAGCATCCTGATCCCAGTCCTTAGAGATCTAATGTTTCGAATGCGCCACCAAGGACTCTGGCGGCGGGGGAGAGCACCTAACCCTGGTTGCCATTTGTTATCATCCATCTCGGATTCGCATTGGAATTCTTACAAAAAAGCGCAAATGGCTTGGGGTGATGCTGAAGAGATCATCCATCTAAGGTAGGTTTTGGCTTTCAAAACGGTGATGGGGTAGAACACACATGGCTCAAGGAAACTTCTTCGCAATTGGCGCCAAGGAATTTGTTCACGCCTGCTCCATGGGCATGAACAGCGCCGTAGCTCTTCTGGTGATGGCGCGCGGCACCGGTAGGGACAATGCGACAACTGCTTGGAGCGCACTGTCAATTTTCACCTACACACGCATGGCTCGTCGGAGAGCCCAGAAAGCCATCGAGTCACTGGTAGGCGCGGGGCTTATTGAAGTTTTGCAAGCTGGAAAGAGACCTAGGTACAAACTGCACAAACCTGCAGACGATGGCGACCTGCTCTGGCTTCCGAATGAGCTGATTGACGGCGCTGGCGCAGAAATCCCTCCAGTGACCAAGCTTCGGGAAGCTGGAAACATTGAGCTCTTGCAAAAGCTGGTCGAGCTTTATGGCGTTCAAGACCTAGACAACGATGGAGGTCTGCCGAGATCGCTTGTTTGGTCGCACTTCGAGCGATCCACCATTTGCCCCATTGGACTGTTAAACCTATACGGATTCAGCAATGAAGAAACCCTGGCGACCTCAACAGGGGTGTTTGCTGAATACGCGAACCGTCAAGACGAACACGGCAACCGTGGCGCCTGGATGGTGCTTAAGCCTTTGGTGAATATGGGGCTGATTGAGCGCTTCTGGTACATGGCGGAATCTCAGCACCCGGACGCCGAGCTGATCTATCCAGTAGGCCTGCATGGCACCGGCGATGCCATCAGTGACCTCATACAGTGGCTGGAGGATACAGGTGGAAAAGGCTATGCCTTCGAGGCGCAAACTCATGACGTTCAAGGCATTGCGATGAGACACATCGAGAATGCCGACCTTGTTGGGGTGTACAGGTTGAAGTACCGCCCGAAAACCGGCAAAACATCGCGGTGGTGGGCCCTTGAGCTCCAGCAAGCCGAGGCAATGGTGGAGATTGTCCGACAGAACTGTAACGGCGAAAAAGTCCGACCTGTGCATATCAAGGCTTTTCAAGGCTGATCAAGGTCAATCAAAGAATGTAAGTGTTCATATCAAGGCTTATCAAGGTGAGTAAATACAGGTGCATTGTTCCGCAACGCACGCCTGACACCATGAATGAGCCCAGTACCAACGTGACAAGGAGCTCGGCGCCAAAGCAATCAATGAATAGAAAGTGATGGAGCATCGGAGGAAAGCGCGGTTGGCAAACGCAGAAAGGAAGGTGCAGCTCCAGGAAGTCACAAGCTCTACTCCCTGTCAGCGACTCATGGGCTAGCCACCTGTAGGAGCCTCCAACGATGATGCTGAGTGTGGGGTCGCAAATAGTCGCTCAGTAGATGGAGGAACCGTAGTCATCTGTGATGGCTGTGGGACGGGCAAAACGATTTTAAGTTCTCTCATGGCAAATGCTTTAACAAAAGCATTGGATGAGGCTGAGCAAGCGCGCAAGGCGCTGGAGTTCATCGCCTCATACTGCCGGTTCATCGGATCCACCCCCTCTCTGCATCGTGAGGTCAAATACTGGCTCGACGTATTGGCGTTCGCACGGGCCACCGTGGCAAAGCTTTTTATTCTCTTTGCCTATTCTCGTATCTTTTTTCAGGAGATGCCGCTTTTCGCTGACGGCCCTGAGCTCAACGGCTACAAGCACCGCCTTCGCTAACACTTCCTTCGAATTCTGCATTTTCCTTATTCGATTGGGAGTTTTGTTGTGCCTCAAAAAAAACGTCGTGCCTGCTCCAAACGAGCGTATCCGGACAATCAACGGCAGTCGGTACCTGCGTCGCCTCCGGAACCTATGCCTGAGAAACCTGAAACGCCTCAGAAGCCTGAGAAGCCTGAGCGGTGGTGGGTCACTCGATTACTGGATATCCTGAAAATCGTGATCGGCTTGGCCAACTTGTTCCTGGGGCTGTTCAAGCACTGATAGCGTGTCCCCCACCCAAGTGGTGGGGGCGCTTGACTCTGAAGTATCCGAACTGCAGCTTTAAGGTGTATTCGCCACTGCTCCCCGTTACAGCTACCAGCTGCTCGGGATAGCGCCTTGCCCCAGTCTGTGGCATATAGCCAGTTATATTGCATTCGGTTTGGAAGCCCAGAGGCCGATAGAAGCCTGGCCTGGGGAGAAGTGGGGATGTACCTTTCAGCGCTGTCTATCCGTAATTTTTGCCAGTTTGGCGATCTGACTCCTGGCTTTGTCATTCACTTCAACGAGGGCGTCACTGCGCTTGTGGGGGAGAATGATGCCAGCAACACTGCAGTGATCGACGCCATCCGTTACGTCCTGCAGACCCGTGACTCCAACTTCCGCGCCTTGAACTCGAAGAGTTCCATGTCACGGGGGATAGCGAACTTGCGACCGACATCACCTCGGTTTGCACGCTGTCCGGATTATCCACGCTGGAGCTCGGAGCCTTTACTGAGTACGTAACCTTTGAACAGGCGACACGATGAGAATCACTGTCTACTCAGATCTCCATCTGGAGTTCATCGACTTCCAACGAAGTCAGATCGATATCCTGACGTTGCACCGTGATGCCCAGGCCCAGGTTGCATCTGGCGAGATCCAGCAGATCATTTACCAACTGATTGGCATGTTCGGCACTCGTATCGATCTGCACCGCCAAGCTCTGTTCACGGTCTCCCCACTGCTTGGCTTTGGTAAGCAGGGCCGCTCCCATCTTAATGGCCGTTAGCGGTGATCGAAGATCGTGACCCAGTACCCCAAGCACCATTTTGCGCGTGCTGAACAGATTAAGCATCAGCGAACGACCAAAGGATCATTACGTCTGAAGCAGGAAACGCTATCATCCCGCCATCAGCTCAAGAGGATCCCTTCGCGGCCGGTCAGTCCGGCACTCCCTTGAGCATCACAACAAGGAAGGTTGCGCATGGACGACATCGTTCAGCCCCCCGCTGCTCAAGAAGAAATCCCACCTAAAGAAGTCAAGATCCTTGCCACCCTTGTGGCGAAGCTGAACCTTGCCGACTTCCAGAACGCCATTCCCGTAATTCGCGAACTTCGTATAGCGAACGAGACCGAAGACCGTTTCGTTAATGCGACCCTGACATTGACCTCAGAACCTGAGGTGTTCAAGGCCAAGGTGTGGCGGATCGACGAGATTGGGGCAGATAGCTTCCGGATCATTCCTGGTCTTGATCTGGTCTTGGACGGCCCGTTGCTTAGTCGTCTGACCGAAGCTGAGCTGTCGACATTCACCTTCGTGCTTGAGGCGGACGACAAGGAGGCCGAGAGCGGCAGAAAGGAGGTCTCCCGTTTTGAGCAAGTCGTAGACCTTCTGCCCCGAAATCAGTGGGGTGGGTTGCGGCATATTCCTGACATGACGGCTGCCTTCGTGCAGCCGAATGATCCGGCAGTTGAACGACTCTTGAAGCAGACGGCTGAGTTGCTTCGCCAAAGTGAACTGTCCTCATCGCTGGATGGTTACGAGGGTGGCGCGAAGCGAGCTTGGCAGCTGGCGTCTGCGGTCTGGAGCGCCGTCGCACGGATGAAGTTCGACTATGCATTGCCGCCGGCAAGTTTTGAACAGTCAGGTCAAAAGGTGCGAAGCCCAAGCCAGATTGCCGATACTGGTTTGGCAACCTGCATGGATCTTACCCTGCTATTCTGCGCTGCCCTGGAGCAAATCGGGCTGAACCCAGTCATCGTGTTCACCCGCGGTCACGCTTTCGCGGGGTTGTGGATGAAGCCCGAGGAGTTCACTACTGCCCTTGTCGATGATGTGACGGCGGTACGCAAGCGGGTGAAGCTGCGGGAACTGGTTCTATTTGAAACGACGCTCAGTACGCAGAATCCTGTCCCAACCTTCTCTTACGCAGTCGAGAGAGGTGAGAAGCAGATTGCCGAAGACGCGGACAGCGAATTTGAAATGCTGCTCGATATTCGCCGGGCTCGACTGCAACGGATCAAGCCGCTCGCAAGTGCTGAGGCTCAGATCGCACGGATTGCTGATGAGGTTCCGGTGGACTCTCCGACGCTCCTGGTCGAGGACGGGGCTGGAATCCCTGATGAGATCCACGAGGTAGTGGTCGAAGACCTTTCCAAGCTCGACCCAGCAGACCGACTTGGCCGGTGGCAGCGCAAACTCCTGGATCTCTCGCTTCGAAACAACCTCTTGAACTTCAAGACAGGCAAGCGGGCGCTGAAGCTGGAGTCCCCAGATCCAGGAGCCCTCGAGGACGTATTGGCCAGTGGTCAGTCGCTGAAGCTGCTCACCCGCCCAGACCTCATGGATGGTGCTGATCCGCGGGAGCGCGCTCTGTATGAGCAACGTGAGCGTGAGGATGTTCGTCGCCGGCATGCCGAGGATGCCCTCAAGCGCAGAGAGGTGTTTGTTGCGCTGACATCCAACGAGATGGATGTTCGACTCACCGAACTGTACCGAGGTGCTCGCACAGCGCTGCAGGAAGGCGGCTCCAATACGCTCTTCTTGGCCATTGGCTTCCTGAGTTGGACACGCGAGGACAGAGCAGGGCAGAAGTACAAGGCGCCATTGGTTTTGATACCGGTTACGCTGGAGCGCAAGAGCGCTCGCTCCGGATTCACCATGGTGCTTCACGATGATGAGCCGCGCTTCAACCCCACCCTGATTGAGATGCTTCGACAGGATTTCGAATTGGGCTTGGGGTCGCTGGAGCACGAATTGCCTCGGGACGATTCTGGCCTTGATATCGCCGGCATTTGGAACAAGGTTGGCCATGCCATCAAGGACATAGCAGGTTGGGAGTTGAGCGAAGACGTCGTGCTGTCGATGTTCTCGTTTGCCAAATACCTCATGTGGAAGGATCTGGCCGAGAACGCTGAGCACCTGCGGCAGAGCCCAGTCGTTCAGCACCTTCTGGATACCCCACGCGATTCGTTCGTTTCGGATGCACCGTTCCCAGAGGCGCAATCGCTGGATCGCGACTACGGCCCGACAGACGTTTTCTGCCCGCTGCCGTCTGACTCATCTCAGTTGGCTGCAGTGATGGCTGCAGCCAAGGGCAAAGACTTTGTGCTTATCGGCCCACCCGGTACTGGCAAGAGCCAGACGATTTCCAACATGATCGCCCAGTCGATTGCCCAAGGGCGTCGCGTGCTGTTCGTCTCGGAGAAGATCGCCGCGCTGGATGTCGTGTACCGTCGCTTGCGTGAGATTGGCTTGGGTGAGTTCTGCCTCGAGTTGCACTCAAGCAAGGCTCGGAAAACTGATGTGCTGGCCCAGCTGCAGTCCGCTTGGGAGGCAAAAGGGCAGGTCGATTCCGCTGCATGGGAGGTTGAGGCTCAGCGTCTCGCAACGCTGCGCGACAGCCTGAACATTTACGTCGAGCGACTGCACCGGCGCCATCGCAACGGTTACACCATCTACGATGCGATTGGCGCGGTCACTTCGGGTGTCGATGAAGCTGTTGCCCCTGTTGGCTGGGCGTCACCTGACACGCATGACCACAAGGCCATGCTTGAGCTTCGTGAATTGGGCGATCGTCTCGAAGTGAACGCGCAGGCTGTGGGCTACAGCCTGCTTGCTGGTAATGCGTTGTCCGCAGTTGGCCAAGCGGAATGGTCACCTCATTGGCAACAACAGTTCGTGCAGGCGGCTCGTGATGTGTTGCCTGCCGTCTTGGATGTCCAGCGTGCGGCTGATCGGTTCGTTGAGTTGGCTGGGCTCCCAGCTTCGGAATACACCCCGGGTGCACTGGAGGGGCTGTCAGTCCTTTCCCAGGCACTACCCGCGGCAGCAGGACAGGATTGGCGCTTCGCGTTGCGGCCTGATGCCCGTTCTATTTCTCAACGGCTGAGCGATGGCTGTGCGTGGGTTGAACAACATCGAGAGCTAAACGCTAAGCTTTCGCCGCTCTGGACTTCTCGCGTTGTGGCGGATGCGAAGCAGGGTATTGACCTGCTGCAGCAACGTCGCACCATATTCGGTGAGCTCAGCCCGGCCTGGCCGGAAAGTGTCACCGATGTGCTTGCTCAGGCGGTGGCACTGCTTAGCCAAATAGTAGAGCTCAAGCAGCAGCTCAGTGCGACCTATGGCGATACGATCGAATCGCTCGACATCGATCTGTTGCTGAGAGAGTGGAAGGAGGCTGAGGAATCGTTCTGGCCAAAGTCCTGGTTCGGTAAGCGTCGTATCGCAGGTTTGCTAGCCCCGACTCAAACCACTGCGGGCGAGGCCGATCACGGTAAGGATTTAGCCACCTGGGCAGAAATACGTGCCGTGCGCCGCGCAATTGATGAGCTTGAGCCAGGGCACGAGTGCGTTGCCGTTTGGCAAGGTTCAAAGTCTGACGCTGAGAGGCTTTCGACGTCGATCAAACTTCAAGAGGCCATTCGGCTCCAGCAATCAGACTCGGACTGGATCGATGATGGGCTCCAGTTGGTCGAGCAAGGCCAGCTGGGTGATGCATTGAAGGAAGAACTGCGACGGCTTCGCACGCTGACTCGCCTTGATAGCGATATGGCTGCCTTGTCCGACCTTGGCTCGAGCACTCAGCAGCTTTGGTGCGGCATGGACACTAACATTGAACTCCTTACTGCAGCGCTGTGCTTCCAGGCTGAGCGTCGGGATATCGAAGCACGTGGTCGCCTTGTTGATGATCACCCAGAAGTGCAGGAGGGCCGCTGTGGAGCCTTGCTGAAGGGTGACTTCGATCTGTTGAAGGAGCGGGCAGCGGTTGAACGTGATCTGTCCGACCTGGCTGACCTGCGAGAGCTGGTACCGGTCTGGAGTGACCTGAAGACCAAGCTTGAGATTGCACGTCAGGCTGTGGTGTTCCAAGGGCAGGTAGCAACTGCTGTTGCGAAGCTCGCGCTGAACCCGGAGCAGATTGCAGCTTACAAGGCTCCCCTTCAAACGCTCTTGGGCGATGGCAACGCTTTGCTAGAGCCTGAAGGTGCGATAGCTCTCGCAGGCGTTGGCCTGTGTGAAAAGCTTGCGTTGTTGCAGGAGCGTTCATCGCATCTGACTTCGATCGGTCACTTCACCGAGGCCGGTGCTGAGGAGACCTCACACCTTTCGTTGAATGACCTCAAGAAAAATTGCGAAACCGTAGTTTCGTCCGAGGCGCGACTCAAGGCATGGTGTGCCTGGAGGAAGGTGCGCGATGAGGCCCTCGCCGTTGGCCTCGCCCCAATTGTCCAGGCCATGGAAAGCGGAGCCATCACCTCCGGAAAAGTCCGCCGCGTCTTCGAGGTGAATTACGCTCGCTGGTGGCTGAATACCACTGTCGATAACGAGGAAGTGATCCGGACATTTGTCAGCGTTGAGCATGAACAGCGTATTCGCGATTTCCGAGCGCTGGATGACAAGTTCACCGAGCTGACGAAGGACTGGCTCCGTGCTCGGCTGTGTGCTGACCTGCCAAGTCAGGACAGCGTGAGCCGCTCTTCAGAATGGGGCTTGCTGCGTCATGAGATGGGCAAGAAAACCAAGCATATTCCATTGCGTGAGTTGATGACCCGGGCACCAGAAGCCCTCACCAAGCTGACGCCTTGCTTGCTGATGAGCCCGCTCTCGATTGCCCAATACCTGCCACCAGCCTCAACCCCGTTCGACCTCGTCATCTTCGATGAGGCCTCTCAGATTCCGGTCTGGGATGCAATTGGTGCGATGGCGCGAGGAAAGCAGGTCGTGATGGTAGGTGACCCGAAACAGCTGCCGCCGACCTCGTTCTTTGACCGGGCTGAGTCCACTGCTGATGATGAGGATGTCGAAGCGGATCTCGAGAGCATCCTGGATGAATGCATCAGCGCGAACCTGCCGATGCGCAACCTGAACTGGCATTATCGCAGCCGTCACGAGAGCCTGATCGCGTTCTCCAACCAGCGTTACTACGGCTCGAAGCTGGTGACGTTCCCTTCGCCATTCACGGCTGATAAGGCTGTGAGGCTGTGTCCAGTTGCTGGTGTTTACGACAAGGGCGGCTCACGTACCAACCTGATTGAAGCAAGAGCCCTAGTTGCTGACCTTGTTGCTCGCCTTCAGTCGCCGGCCTTCCGTGAGAGCCGTCGTACTGTGGGAGTGGTCACGTTCAACGGTGAGCAGCAGAAGCTCATCATGGACATGCTCGATGAGGCATGCCGGAGGGATCCGTCGCTCGACTCGTACTTCGCTGAGTCTGAGCTCGAGCCTGTGTTCGTGAAGAACCTGGAAAGTGTCCAGGGCGACGAGCGGGACATCATCTATTTCTCGACCACCTACGGAAAAGACGCTGCCGGCGTGATGTCTATGAACTTCGGCCCGATGAACCGTCCGGGTGGCGAGCGCCGACTGAACGTTGCAATTACGCGTGCTCGCCAAGAACTGGTGCTGTTCTCGACCCTCCGCCCAGAGCACATTGACCTTGCTCGGACGCAAGCCGTCGGGGTGCGTGACCTGAAGCATTTCCTCGAATTTGCTGAACGTGGGCCGCAGGCCTTGGCTGAAGCGAATTTCGGTAGTGTGGGTGGATTCGATAGCCCATTTGAAGAGGCAGTCGCTGCTGCCTTGGCCAAGAAGGGTTGGCAGATCCATACCCAGATTGGTGTCTCTTCCTTCCGAGTAGACTTGGGGGTTGTGCACCCTGATGCTCCAGGGCGCTTCCTAGCCGGTGTCGAGTGCGATGGGGCTACCTATCACCGCAGTGCGACTGCGCGTGATCGCGACAAGCTGCGTGAGTTTGTGCTGCGTGGACTTGGCTGGGAGATCGTCAGGATCTGGTCGACCGACTGGTGGGTTGATGCCGTGGGAACCGCAGAAAAGGTGCATCAACGTCTCACCGAGCTGCTTGCCGAATCGAGGGCCAAGCAGGCGGTCATCGATGCTACCAATGAGGCTGAGCGCCTAAAAGTCGATGCTGCCATGGCTGAAGTCATTGAGGTTGTGGATCAGGTTGCTGTTGTAGCTTCGACTTCAGCTGCCGGAGCCAATGATCCGTCTGGCGCAATGCCAGAGTTGAAATACGCCAGAGCTGCCGCGGCTCAAGCAGCAGAAGATACCGTGATTCCTTATGTGCCAGTAGAGCACCTGGTTTACAAGGAAGCAGACCCTGCCGAGGCTGTGGAGGCGGTTGATCCCGACAGATTCTTCGAAGCGAGCTACACGGCTACCTTGGAACAGATGATTGCCCATGTGGTGGCAGAGGAGGGGCCTGTGCTCGATATGGCGCTTGCACGGCGTATCGCGCGTGCTCATGGCTGGGTCAGAACGGGCTCGCGCATTCGTGATCGCGTCGATCAAATAGCGCGGGCACGATTCCGATCTCATGAAGAGGAGCAGGCAGGAACATTCTTCTGGCCGACTCATCTCGAGTCGGATATGAACGTTGTCTTTCGTAGGCCGGGTGATGACGATGCCATTCGCCCACTTGCTGAAATCTGCTTGCCCGAACTAGGTGCCTTAGTAGATGAAATGACCAAGCATGGTCACGTAGGAGAGGGGCTGGTTTACGCAGTAGCCAAGGAAGCCGGGGTCGGTAAGCTTGCCCACGCGGGCCGTCAGCGTATCGAAAAAGCGATAAAGCGGATCGCAGAGTGATACTCGATAGGGCGCATTACCAGCGCCCCTTATCGATTCAGGGTGTAGCACTGTTGCTTCGAATTGTGCCGCGCCTGTGTACACACGAAGGCTAATTTGCAGTGGCAGAACAGGTCAGCAGCGAGATCGTATGCTGCTGACCTGTAAACCGTCATTTGCCGCGCGGTTTGCCAGCATCGCTCCGTTTATCGCGGACTTGACCGTCCTTGTTGCGAGACCGTGGTTGTTCACCACCGCCAGGCTTCGGAACGTTCACGTTGGGGTTGAGAGGGCGACGATCTGTCATACGGAATCTCCTTCATCCAGCAATGTGAGATACAAGAGGTTTTCAGTAAATCGCGAGCCGCGCAGAAAGGTTTGCACACATCATATGGTGGTTTTCCTTGCTGCAAGACACAACATAATGCGCTCCACTGGTGTTCGCAAGTGTTTTGGATCCCTTTAAATTTCTAAATTTTTACGCCCGTGCAATGTGCCATCACGCATTCGGTATGGAGCATCGTGATGGGTTGGAAAGGGACTGTAAGATCGCTGCAGACATCAGCCAGACGAGCTGAGCGCAACGCTCATCGTCGGCAGCGTGAACTCGAGAAGCGGCAAAAAGAGTTCGACAAGATGGAGGCTCTAGAGCAAGCAGCGTACGCTGAAGACCCCGGGATACAAGGACTTGAGGGTGCTGGAGGGGGACATTCCACTCAAAACGCGATTGATGCACGAGCGTGATCCGGCAGACGCAAACCACAGATGATCGACTCAGGAGGTCGCCTCTGATAATACGGCATTTAACATAATATACATTATGCGTACCTTCGTATGGAGCTACCGGGGCATGGGTTGGTCAGATTGGAAGCCAGATCGCAGTGCGATTTTCGCGGACGCGAAAAAATCGACCAGCTCGGCCGGCACCAGGTGTTGCTACTAGCAACACCCTGCAGATCTGAAAGCAGTCGCTGCACACTGCTCGGTACGACAGTTTTCACGGTGAAAATTTCACGGTGAAATTCCTGCCGCCTGATCGCACTGCGATTTTCGCGGGCGCGAAAAATGGCCTGCTTGGCCAGCACCAAGTGTTGCTAGTAGCAACACCAACGGTTGCCCAGGTGCACAGCCGCGGCGCTGGTCGTTGGTCATCTAAATACACCTTTTGACGACTAACGACCGGCTGCTAAGGGTGACTGCTAGCCGAATTTCGCTCAAGAACAGATGGAAGATGAAGCCCCACGAACACAAGGAATGAAAACGCTTTCAGGCTATTCACCTCGGAACCATAGTCAGAGGTTTCTCCATGCATCACCAGAAATGGGCTTTTCTCGATCAGGATATTTTTCGATCAGAGCGCAGGCAAAAGCATTCAAGCTTTCACGAAAATAGTCCGCCATGTAGGCATCTAGGTCACCTGGTTCTAGATCCTCAATGGCCTTTACGAGCGTGAGGACCTCCCTCAATGAGACGTGCCATCCGAAAAACCACCCCCTGTCCAATGCGAGCTGCATCGCCTGCTTAGATCTCGTGGAAAGAGTGGCCAACTGATTAAACCGAGCTGGCCAATCCTCGGGCAAACGTGAAAGAGCCTCCGATGTCTTAGGTATGACAGTGGAAACGACAACCTCCACTACAGGCAAAAACGCGTTGAAGAATTGCTTTGCATACGGCGACAGGACTTCAGCAAGCTCTTTCGAATAATCGGTATCACCGTTCTCTCTCACGAAAAGCTCCGTTAATTTAGGATGGACTCGCATGAAAGTAGCCTGGAGCTGTTGCTAGTAGCAACAGGCTATGACTCGCATAGCAACGAAGGGACTGGTACCCTGCCCTTATAATATTCCTTCGAGGAATAACTACACTAAATATCCATTTAGTTGAGTTAATGCTTGATCAGTTCGATTCGCTCCTGACACCAGGGGCAGGTAGTGATACTTGCGGCAACGTTTCGCTCGAGGCCGTCAGCAGTTCCCTGCTGTTGTTTTCGATTGCCATAGAAGTCATTCTCGCTGACAGGCGAGCTACCGGTCTTCGAGAAAATATCTTGAGCGACATCGCTGAAGCGTTTGATTTGCTCGGCGGACAACGCATCAGGATTCTCACGCTCAACATCATCCGCAAGGTCCTGCAACTGGTTTATGCAGTGGGTAATTTCTGTCAGATCAATCACGGCGCTTATCCTCTATGACATCCAGCCATTCATAAATCTTTTGCGACTTGGAGAGTTCTCTATCCAGGCTTTCCAGGAGCCCTTCTCGCGAATGTCGCACTTGCGCATTGGCATACTTTAACTGGCACCGCGCTGTGAGCATGGCCCGCATGAACGCACGGAAAGTCACCTCGATACCAAAACGCCTGAGCATGCAGTTGTTTATTAGCGGTTTCCCCATTCCGAGCATTGCTAGGCCATCCAGCCAGTTCCGAGTCTCTTGGATCTTGCCAAAGTTGGCATAACTTATGGATGACGGGGAATTCAAGAAGTTTATACAATTCCCGATGCTCGAATACCTATCGAGATACTCCTGCCAGATCTCGAGCGTGAGCGTGTTCGCCTCCACTTTTCTGGCCGACCTCAGTTGTATCAAGGCAAAAAAAATCGTGACTGCCAGCGCGGCGCCGGCAATGCTGTCTTCTATGGAAATGCCAAAAAAGCTCCTGTCTACTTGATGCCCGCCTTCAAGGGCTTTGGCCCTTTGGGCAGATTCGTCACCATACATCTTCAATAACTCGATTACGCTGGAGTCATATGACCGTGACAGCACGTCACGATCCAGGGTTATCTCCCTTGCCGAGCCAACAATGGACGAGGCTGCATCATGAGTGCCTGCCTGCTGCGCAAGCACTGAAGTCAATCCGAAGGCGCCAATCACGATAACAAGTAAAGAACGCCCATGATTCTTCATTTGCGAGCACCTTGAGTGGTGATAGGTCGTATCGGCGAGCGTGTCCTTGTTCATGATTTATAGTTGAAGATTGCAACAGGCGCCGAACGCCTCTTCAACCCGCTGTGCGTTACCTCGCCCCATCGGACAATGCCCACCCTCCCCTCGATGGCCGCCATGGCAGTTAGGCGGCCTGGCCGCGCCATTGTTGAGCTGACTCTTCCTGCTCAACAAAGCAAACGAGGTTGGCATCCCCAAAATGAGTCCTGTGCGTAACGCGGCTACAACTTTGGGCAGTTTTCCCCCGCTCCCTGCAACGCAGCGCCTGCGTAGCCTGGACAGGCCGCGGCTGACACCCGGTCAGCCGCCGAAGGAGAACGTCGCATGAGCAGCAGAGATCTTTCACTTCATCAGGGCACCCCGGCGGTGACCGTGCGGAGCAACCGAGGCTTAGGCGTACGCGAGATCGCCTTTCATCGGCACCCGGACACTCCCCAGCTGGTCGACCAGCGCATCACGCGCCACCAGTACGATGCCCGGGGGCATCACGCCAGCAGTATCGATCCACGCCTGCATGAGCACTTGCAACGGACCGGCTCTGGCGCGGCCAACTTCACCTTTCATGCCTCGATGGGCGGCGATGTGCTGCGTACCGACAGCGTCGACGCGGGCCGAACCTTCGGCCTCAAGGATATCGAAGGCCGCGAGCTGCTGGGGTCGGCGCCAATGGCGTCAGCCGGAGCAGCTGGTACGAGGCAGCTCCGCTGGCCGGGCGCCTGCTGCGGATCTCCGAGCAGGTCAATGGGCAACCGCCGATTGTCAGCGAACGGTTCATATGGCCAGGCAATGACCAGGCATCCAGGGACCGTAACCAGGCTGGCATGCCGGTAAGCCACTACGACACAGCCGGACGCGTGCAGCAGGACAGCATGGGATTGAGCGGAGCACTGCTGTCGTCGACCCGCTGGCTGCTCGCCGATGGCAACGACGCCGATTGGTCGGGCGAGGACGAGTCGGCCTGGGAAGCCTTGCTGGCGCCCTGCCCCTTCGCCACCCTGAGCACCGCGGACGCTACTGGGGCGGCGCTGGAGCGCACCGATGCCAGAGGCCACAAGCGGCGCAACCGGCACGATGTCGCCGGCCGCCTGCAGCAGAGCTGGATGACGTTGGGCGCCAGCATGGAACGGCTTGTCCTCAGGTCTGTGACCTACTCCGCCGAGGGCCAGAAACAGTGCGAAGAGCAGGGTAACGGGGTGGTGATCAGCTATACCTATGAACCGCGTACACAGCGGCTCCTGGACATCAGCACAGAGCGCCCTCGCGGACACCGCAGCGGCGCGAAACTGCTGCAGGACCTGCGCTATGACTATGACCCGGTCGGCAACGTGCTGAGTGTGCGCAACGACGCGCAGGCGACACGTTTCTGGCACAACCGCAAGGTGGTGCCAGAGAATCACTACCTGTACGACAGCCTCTACCAGCTGGTTGCTGCCAGTGGTCGCGAGATGGCCGGTATCGCACGCCAGGGCCAGCACCCTCCGTCCCCCACCATCCCCTTGCCCATCAATGATGGCGCTTACACCAACTACACCCGCGGCTACCACTATGACCGGGGCGGCAACCTGACCTGCATCACCCATCGCTCACCCGCGCCCGACACCGGCTACACCATCGACATGACGCTTTCCGAACGCAGCAACCGTGCCGTATCGCGCGCGCTCAGCGAGGACCCCGCCACGGTCGACAGCTACTTTTTCGCCTCGGGCGGCCAGCGTTACCTGCAGCCAGGGCAGCCCCTGCTCTGGACCCGTCGCGATGAGCTTGGTCAGGTTGTTCAGGTCGCTCGTGGCACCGCCGCCGCCGATCGCGAAACGTACCGCTACGACGCTGCCAGTCAACGGATAGAGAAGTTCAGCCAGAGATGCTCGAGCACCGCGGCCCAGTACCAGCGGACCCTTTACCTGCCACTGCTGGAACTTCAGAGCTGGCGCAGCGCGGACGCTCTGACCCAAGCGCTGCATGTCGTGCTTCATGATGATGCTGGAGGCGCTCAGGTACGCGGCTTGCACTGGGAGCATGGCATGCCGGACGGCCTGAGCAACGATGCAGTGCGCTACAGCCATGGCGACCTGATCGCCAGTGCCGGGCTGGAGTTGGACGACGACGGTCAGGTGATCACCCAGGAGGAATACTACCCATTTGGCGGAACATCGGTCTGGGCCGCGCGCAGCCAGGTGGAGGCTCGCTACAAGATGGTTCGTTACGCGGGCAAGGAGCGGGATGCGACAGGGTTGTACTACTACGGTTATCGCTATTACCAGCCGACACTAGGTCGCTGGCTGAGCGCTGATCCGGCAGGCGCCGCCGATGGGCTCAATCTTTACCGAATGGTCCACAACAACCCGACGACACTGACCGACGTTGCCGGGCTGTGCTCGACCGAGCAGGGCAAAGGCAACGAGCGTGCGTCAACGCTCTCGCGCGAAGAGCTCTACCATACGTACGTTGCCCTGAAGGCGGCACCCAAGATCATCGACGATGCGCGCAGGCACGTGAATCAGTTCGTTGACTCCAAAAGTCAGACGATAGCCTACAGCGCGTTTTCGATGATCATCATGGAACCGGTGTCCGCGAGCTATAGCGCCCTGGGCGCCGCGGCCGGCTCTGCACTGGGCCCGGCAGGCTCCCTTGTGGGCGGGATTGTCGCAAAAGAGCTGGCGAAAAGTATCGCGCCCCCTTTCAAGCCGGTGCCCAGCACTTCGCTGGATAAACAGATCGAGAAGAAACGCCTGGGCTTTGTCGCTTCCGCTCTGGAGAGCGCCAAGCACTATGCCGACCCCCAAGTCATTCTGGAAAAAGCCATAGACAAGGGTGTCAACCAAGGTTTGAACAAGGCGCTGGATGCCGCAGCGAACGTCACGCTTCCCATCTCGCTGCCTGTCACTGCGATACCCAAGGGAATCAAAGAATTCCAAGCGGCCAAAAATCTGACGAAAGCAGAGCTTGTCCAGCAGTTTCTGGCCGGAGTGGAAAAAGCCGAAGTCATCGTAGAGGGCTACATAAGCCTTATCGAGGATGCCTTCGAGCGGGATGGGGTGGCAATGAGCGAAAACAACTTCTGGGTAGACCCGCTGAACATCAAGCCAGTCGACCACAGAGGGCTTGCGATCGACACGCACCTGGGCAGGGAGCCGGTCATCAGAGAGCCCAACTTCGAGCGCCATCGCGACAATGCCCGGCGCGCAGTGGCTGATGCCAAAGCCGTGGGGCCGCGGTTCGAGCAGCGTAAAAAGTAAACCTTTCGTTTAACCAGCCCAGCCCTGCCGGCTGGGCTGGCCCGTTCAGCCAAGCCCACCAAAGCGTCGATGGTAACTCGCGTTGGCGTCGGGCAATGGCCCGTCGGCGGTTTCCAGCGCGCTGGCCAGATACGCCTCCGCCCTGCCCTGCACCAGCCGGTACAGGTTGCGGCACAGCTGCCGCGCCGCGCGCCCTTCCCAATCCCCCGGCAACAGCTCGTCCGGCAATTGCGGATCGCGCAGCAGCAGGCGGCGGTATTCATGGATCAGCAGTGTCCGGGCCAGGAAGCACTCCTGTGGGCTGGCTGAATCCAGGTCCTTCATCGCCTGCCACAACGGGCGGAACAGGCGAATGAATTCGCTGTAGTGCTGGCCCAGCTCTTCGATGTTCCAGCTTTCCCGCACTTGGGCGCGCAATGCCTTGGAGGCCAGTACTTCCTGGGCGTGGGTCTCGAAGACGATGCAGTCGTCTTCGGCCTCCTGCTCACGCAGGGTGGCGGCGAGATCGGCGCGGTCGATGCGCGGACAACCCAGCAGGTTGACGCCCAGGGCGCCAAAGCCCTGCCACTCCAGCTCCTCGCGCACGGCCTTGCGCCTGCCCGCGTCGAGCTGCGACAGCAGCACCAGCGTCCAGGCACCGTCCCAGCTCGGCAGGCTGGCACTGTATACACGCTTGAAGGCCTTCTCGAAACGCCGTCGGCCAGTGCCGGTAAGGCTGTAGTAGCTACGCCGCCCCACCTTCTCGGCGGTCAGCCAGCCCTCCTTGGTCAGGCGGAAGATCGAGGTGCGAATCAGCCGCTCGTTGATGCCCATCGGCTCCAGCAGGTTGATCAGGCTGCCTAGCCAGACCGTGCCGCCATGGGGTTCGATGGCATCGCCATACAGGGTGATGATCAGTGAGCTGGCGCGAATCGGCGTCTGCTCCTGGAAGCGAGTGATCAGGTGATTCAGGGGGGCAAGGCTGCTCATGAGGGAACGAGGCGCGGCTAAAGCCTCGACTATACCTGCCTGCCGTGACCGCGCAAGGCTCATGCACCGCCCTCGGCCTTGGGCCGAACGCCGGAATCGCCCATGCGCGGGCGCTCGGATTCAGGCGCGCTCAGCGGCGGGCACTCGACCAGCGCGCTCATGCAACGCCGGGTCAGGCTGTGATACTCGGCGGTACCGCGCTGTTTCCAGGCCAGCTCCTCGTCACTGAGCGAACGCTTCACGGCGGCCGGCGAGCCGACCACCAGGCTTCGCTCCGGGCACTGAAAGCCGGCCTTGACGAACGCGGTGGCGGCAACGATGGAGCGCGCAGCGACATGGGCGCCATCCATCACCACCGCATTCATGCCCACCAGCGCATCCTCGCCCACGCGACAGCCGTGCAGGATCGCACCGTGGCCCACGTGACCATGGCGCTCCACCACCGTATCCCCGCCGGGAAAACCGTGCATCACGCAGGTGTCCTGCAGATTGGCGCCCTCTTCGAGAACGATGCGTCCAAGGTCGCCGCGCAGCGACGCCAGCGGGCCTACATAGCAGTCGGGGCCGATGAGCACATCGCCGATAAGCACGGCGCTGGGGTGCACGTAGGCGGAAGGATGGACCACTGGGGTCAGGCCGTCGAGGCGATAGCAAGGCATGGCGTTGGCTCCATATGATTCATGTTCGTCGCTGATCTTGTATCAAAACAAATCGTATCGTCAATTTTTCAATCGCGTATCACTTTCCTCAAAACCATGAGCGATTCGCTAGAAATGCCGGCGCATAGTTAGAAGTATCGGCAAGCTCTACCGCGCTCGCTAGCCATCTCACGGCCCACGGCTGCGCCGCAATAGATACCTTAAATTCAATTACATGTTGATTTTGCGTATCGCTTAAAGCATATACTTGCCCCATCCCTGCAAGCGACTCCAAGAAAAGCCGGCCCGACCGGCGCCGAACGTGCAGCCTGAGGCCTCACCATGACAAGCAACCTCGTTGTGCAGTCCCCGGCGGAAGGTGTCCGCCTGATCACCCTGCAGCGCACACAAGCCCTGAACGCCTTGAACACCGCGTTGCTGGTCGAACTGGCCAGCGAGCTGGACGCTTCCGAGCAGGACGCCCAGACACGCGTCGTGGTCATCACTGGGAGTCGCAAGGCCTTCGCCGCCGGCGCCGATATCAGCGAAATGGCCGAGCGTGACCTGGTCGGCATGCTCAACGACCCTCGCGTGGCCTGCTGGCAGCGCATTGCCGCCTTCCCCAAGCCCCTGATCGCCGCCGTCAACGGCTTCGCCCTCGGTGGCGGCTGTGAACTGGCGATGTGCGCCGACATCATCATCGCTGGCAGCGATGCCCGTTTCGGTCAGCCAGAAATCAACCTCGGCATCATCCCCGGCGCAGGCGGCACCCAGCGCCTGCTGCGCGCCGTGGGCAAGCCCCTGGCCATGCAGATGGTGCTCAGCGGCGAGACCATAGACGCCCGCCACGCCCTGCAGGCCGGCCTGGTCAGCGAAGTCACCCAGCCGGAGCTGACCGTCGAACGCGCCCTGCAGTTGGCCAGCACCATCGCCGCCAAGGCGCCTCTGGCAGTTCGCCTGGCCAAGGACGCCTTGCTCAAGGCCCAGGACATGGACCTGGCCAGCGGCCTGCGCTTGGAGCGCCACGCTTTCACCCTGCTGGCCGGCACCGCCGACCGCAACGAAGGCATCCGTGCCTTCCAGGAAAAACGTCCAGCCCTGTTCCAGGGGCTGTAAGCCTTCCACCGACTGACGGAGCGAGCCAGTCATGCCGTACGAGCACATCCTGTTTTCCATCGCCGAGGACGGCGTCGCCCTCCTCTCGCTGAACCGCCCCGAACAGCTCAACAGCTTCAATACCGCCATGCACCTTGAGGTACGCGAGGCGTTGAAGCAGGTACGCCAGAGCGGACAGGCCCGGGTCCTGCTGCTGACCGGCGAAGGTCGCGGGTTCTGCGCCGGCCAGGACCTGGCCGACCGTGACGTCGCGCCAGGCACCGACACGCCTGACCTGGGCCTGTCCATCGAACAGTTCTACAACCCTCTGGTGCGCGCCCTGCGCGACCTGCCGCTGCCGGTTGTCTGCGCGGTCAACGGCGTGGCCGCCGGGGCAGGCGCCAATCTGCCCCTGGCCTGCGACCTGGTACTGGCCGCGCGCTCGGCCAGCTTCATCCAGGCGTTCTGCAAGATCGGCCTGGTCCCGGACTCCGGCGGCACCTGGCTGCTGCCACGGCTGGTCGGCATGGCCCGGGCCAAGGCGCTGGCCATGCTCGGCGAGCGCTTGAGCGCCGAGCAGGCCGAGCAGTGGGGGCTGATTCACCGGGTGGTGGACGATGCCGCGCTGCGTGACGAAGCGCTCAAGCTCGCCCGCCACCTCGCGTCCCAGCCCACCTATGGCCTCGCGCTGATCAAGCGCGCCCTCAACCAGAGCCATGACAACCGCTTCGACGAGCAGTTGGAGCTGGAGCGCGACCTGCAGCGCCTGGCCGGGCGCAGCGAGGACTACCGCGAGGGCGTCAGCGCCTTCATGAACAAGCGCACGCCCGTGTTCAAGGGACGCTGACCATGGCCGCACTCGACAGCGGTGCCTTGGTGGCGGTGATCGGCGCGGGCGCCATGGGCGCCGGTATCGCCCAGGTGGCGGCCCAGGCCGGTCACCCGGTGCGCCTGTATGACAACCGTCCCGGTGCTGCCGCCCAGGCCGCCGAGGGTATCGACCGCCAGCTTGGCCGGCTGGTGGAAAAAGGCAAGCTCGCGCCCAGCGCCCGTGAAGCCATCCGCGCGCGCCTGCAACCGGTCGACCAGCTCGACGCGCTGGTCAATGCCCGGCTGGTGATCGAGGCCATCGTCGAGAACCTGTCGATCAAGCAGGACCTGCTGCGCCAGCTGGAAACCCTTTGCGATAAGGACTGCATCCTGGCCAGCAATACCTCGTCGCTGTCGATCACCCGTCTCGCCGCCGGGCTGCAACGCCCGGAACGGGTCGTCGGCATGCACTTCTTCAACCCTGCGCCACTGATGGCGCTGGTGGAAATCGTCTCTGGGCTGGCCACCGCGCCGGCCCAGGCGGCCACGCTGTACGACACCGCCAGGGCCTGGGGCAAGCAGCCGGTGCATGCCCGCTCGACCCCGGGTTTCATCGTCAATCGCGTGGCCCGCCCCTTCTACGCCGAAAGCCTGCGCCTGCTGCAGGAGGGCGCCGCCGACTGCGCCACGCTCGACGCCCTGCTGCGCGACGCTGGCGGCTTTCGCATGGGCGCCTTCGAACTCACCGACCTGATCGGCCATGACGTCAACTACGCCGTCACCTGTTCGGTGTTCGAGGCCTTCTATGGCGACTTGCGCTTCCAGCCGTCACAGCTGCAGAAGGAGTTGGTCGATGCCGGCCGTCTGGGGCGCAAGACCGGCCAGGGCTTCTATCGGCACGGTGAAGGCGCCGAACGGCCACGCCCGACGCAAGTGAGCAGTCCGGCAATCGTCGAGCACTGCGTGGCCGAAGGTGACCTCGGCGCCCTGCAGCCGTTGCTCGAGCGCCTGCGTGATGCCGGCCTCGGCGTCACCGAGCAGGCCGGTGCCGGCCTGTTGCGCGTCGGCGACGCAACCCTGGCGCTGTCCGACGGGCGCCTGGCCAGCCAGCGCGCACGGGAGGATGGCCTGCGCAACCTGGTACTGCTGGACCTGGCCCTGGATTATGCCAGCGCCACGCGCCTGGCCATCAGCCACAGCGCCGATTGCAGCGCCACCGCCCTTGACCAGGCCGTCGCCCTGCTCGGCCAGGCAGATCTCAAGGTCAGCCTGGTGGCCGACTTGCCCGGCCTGGTGGTGCTGCGCACCGTGGCCATGCTCGCCAACGAAGCCGCCGACGCGGTGCTGCAAGGCGTCGCCTCGCCCGGCGACATCGACCTGGCCATGTGCGCCGGGGTGAACTACCCGCGCGGGCCGCTGGCCTGGGCCGACAGCCTGGGCGTCGGCCACACCCTGCGCGTGCTCGACAACCTGCAGCACAGCTACGGCGAAGAACGCTACCGCCCTTCCCTGCTGCTGCGCCGCATCCACGCCGAAGGAGGCCGCCTGCATGCCTGACCACTCTCCCGCCGCCCTGGCCCGCGCCTGCGCCGAGGCCATGTTCGCCCGCGATGCCGCCAGCCAGGGCCTGGGCATCGAACTGCTCGATGCTGGCCCCGGCAGCGCCCGCCTGGCCATGACGGTACGCGCCGACATGATCCAGGGCCACGGCACCTGCCACGGCGGCTACCTGTTCGCCCTGGCCGACTCGGCCTTCGCCTTCGCCTGCAACAGCTACGACGAAGCCGCCGTGGCACTGGGCTGCAGCATCGACTACGTGGCGCCAGCACGCCTCGGCGACCGTTTGCTGGCGGTGGCCTGCGAGCAGAGCCGCAAGGGCCGCACCGGCAACTACGACGTGCGCATCGAGACTCCGCAGGGCGAGCTGATCGCCCTGTTCCACGGCAAGTCCTACAAAGTGCGCGGCTCCGTGCTGGCACCGGAGAACCGCCATGACTGATGTCACCCTGCCCCATGCGCTGATCATCGATGCCGTGCGCACGCCTGTCGGCCGCTATGGCGGCGCCCTGTCCGGCGTTCGCCCCGACGACCTCGCCGCGGTACCGATCAAGGCCCTGATGGCGCGCCATCCCGATCTGGACTGGGCGACCCTGGACGATGTGATCCTTGGTTGCGCCAACCAGGCCGGCGAAGACAACCGCAACGTGGCGCGCATGGCCAGCCTGCTGGCCGGGCTGCCGATCAGCGTGCCCGGCACCACCATCAACCGCCTGTGCGGTTCGGGCCTGGACGCCATCGGCAGCGCCGCCCGCGCCCTGCGCTGCGGCGAAGCGGGGCTGATGCTGGCCGGCGGCGTCGAATCGATGTCGCGCGCGCCGTTCGTGATGGGCAAGGCGGAGCAGGCCTTCGCTCGCAGCAGCGAACTGTTCGACACCACGATCGGCTGGCGCTTCGTCAACCGACTGATGCAGGCGCGGCATGGCATCGACTCCATGCCCGAAACCGCCGAAAACATCGCCGAGCAGTTCGGCATTTCCCGTGAAGACCAGGATGCCTTCGCCCTGCGCAGCCAGCTCAAGGCCGCCGCGGCCCAGGCCAGCGGTCGCCTGGCGCAGGAGATCGTGGCGGTCGAGATCCCCCAGCGCAAAGGCCCGCCCAGGCGCATCGAGCAGGATGAACACCCGCGCGGCGACACCACCCTGGAACAGCTCGCCCGCCTGGGCACGCCGTTCCGCGAGGGCGGCAGCGTCACCGCCGGCAATGCCTCGGGGGTCAACGACGGCGCCTGCGCCGTGCTGCTGGCCAGCCCGCAAGCCGCCTCGCGCCATGGCCTGAAGGCGCGCGGCCGGGTGCTCGGCATGGCCGTGGCGGGCATCGAGCCGCGCATCATGGGCATCGGCCCGCTGCCGGCGACCCACAAGGTGCTGGAACTGACCGGCCTGGCGCTGGCCGACATGGACGTGATCGAACTCAACGAAGCCTTCGCCGCCCAGGGCCTGGCCGTGCTGCGCCAGCTGGGCCTGGCCGACGACGATCCACGGGTCAATCCCAATGGCGGCGCCATCGCCCTGGGTCACCCGCTGGGCATGAGCGGCGCGCGGCTGGTGACCACCGCCCTGAACCAACTCGAAACAACAGGAGGCCGCTACGCCCTGTGCACCATGTGCATAGGTGTCGGCCAGGGCATCGCCCTGGTGATCGAACGCCTCTGATCCACCGCCAGAGACGCCACGCGCCAAGGGCAGTATGCTGCCCCATGACACTCATCAGGGCCTCGGCCCACGACAAGAATAAATCGAGTGAAACCATGAACCTCTACCACGATGCCGAACGCGCCCTGCTCGACCCGATGGAGACCGCCAGCCTCGACGCGCTGCGCCAGCACCAGCTGCAGCGCCTGCGCTGGAGCCTGAACCACGCCTATGCCAATGTGCCGCTGTACCGCCAGCGCTTCGATGCCTGCGGCGCCCACCCCGACGACCTGAAAACCCTCGATGATCTGGCCAGGTTCCCGTTCACCGGCAAGGGCGACCTGCGCGACAACTACCCCTATGGCATGTTCGCCGTGCCCCAGGACCAGGTGGTGCGCCTGCACGCCTCCAGCGGTACCACCGGCAAGCCGACCGTGGTCGGCTACACCCAGAACGACATCGATACCTGGGCCGGCGTGGTGGCGCGCTCGATCCGCGCCGCCGGCGGGCGCAAAGGCGACAAGGTGCATGTTTCCTATGGCTATGGCCTGTTCACCGGCGGGCTTGGCGCGCACTATGGCGCCGAGCGCCTGGGCTGCACGGTGATCCCCATGTCCGGTGGCCAGACCGAGAAGCAAGTGCAGCTGATCCGCGACTTCCAGCCGGACATCATCATGGTCACGCCCTCGTACATGCTGAACCTGGCCGACGAGATCGAGCGCCAGGGCATCGACCCGCACGCGCTCAAGCTGCGCCTGGGCATCTTCGGCGCCGAGCCCTGGACCGACGAGCTGCGCCGCGCCATCGAGCAGCGCCTGGGCATCGACGCGCTCGATATCTACGGCCTGTCGGAGATCATGGGGCCGGGCGTGGCGATGGAATGCATCGAGACCAAGGATGGCCCGACCATCTGGGAGGATCACTTCTACCCCGAGGTCATCGACCCGATCAGCGGCCAGGTACTGCCGGACGGCCAGCTTGGCGAGCTGGTGTTCACCTCGCTGAGCAAGGAGGCGTTGCCCATGGTGCGCTATCGCACCCGCGACCTCACCCGCCTGTTGCCCGGCACCGCGCGCCCGATGCGGCGCATCGACAAGATCACCGGGCGCAGCGACGACATGCTGATCATCCGTGGGGTCAATGTGTTTCCGACGCAGGTCGAGGAACAGGTGCTAAAGATAAAACAGCTTTCAGAGCTTTATGAGATTCACTTGTATCGCAATGGCAACCTGGACAGCGTGGAAGTGCATGTGGAACTGCGCAGCGACAGCCAATACCTGGACGAAGGCCAGCGCAAGCAGGTGGTGGGTGAACTGGCGCGGCAGATCAAGACCTACATCGGTATAAGCACGCAGGTTCAGCTGCAGCCGTGCGGCACGCTGAAGCGCTCGGAAGGCAAGGCCTGCCATGTGTATGACAAGCGCTTGGCTGGCTGATCGATAGCGCTCTGTGAAAAGCCCCGGACAGGATCCGGGGCTTTTTTTTGCCC
>NZ_JAOCDM010000054.1 GCF_029840925.1 Pseudomonas sp. GD03858 | reverse complement strand
CTACCGTCGAATCCCCTCGTGATTGTCCAGCGTGTCCCGGGCAATCTCACGCCCCAGGGCGATCAGCTCCGGCGCCTTGTAGAACTCGAAGAACCGGCACACGCGCTTGGGCACGTTGATCAGCACGTCCGGCGGGTACCCGGCGATCTTGTACTGGGCCAGCGACGTCTGCATCACCTCGAAGCTCTGGTTGATCAGGTCGAGCAACGACGCCGGGCCGACGTTGTCGACAATGAATGAGCCGGTGGCCGACTTCGGCGCTCCCTCGCTCTGCGGCGCGGCGGCCGGTTGCTGGCCCTCGGGGGCGGCACCGTCAGTGAGCCAGGGGTTGGGATTGGCCAGCCCTTCGGCGGTGATTTCCTGTTCCAGGCGGATCAACTGCTCAGCCGGTTTACGGCGAAACGGCAGGCGCGAGCCAAGCGAGCTGATCAGCGCATCGAAGCGCATCTTGAAGGCCGCCGGGCGCTCGATCACCGGCAGCTGGTATTGCTTCTGATTGGTGGCGTTGAGGTTGACCGCGATGATCAGGTCGCAGTGGCTGGACACCACCGGAACGATCGGCAGCGGGTTGAGGATGCCGCCGTCGACCAGCATGCGATTGCCCTGCACCACCGGCGTGAACAGGCTGGGGATCGCCGCCGAGGCGCGCATGGCCTGATGCAGGCAGCCCTCCTGGAACCAGATTTCCTGCTGGTTGGTCAGGTCGGTCGCCACCGCCGTATAGGGGATGCGCAACTGCTCGATATTGATTTCGCCGACGATCTTGCGGATCTGCCCGAATACCTTGTCGCCACGGATGGCGCCCAGGCGAAAGCTGACATCGACCAGACGCAGCACATCGAGATAGTCCAGGCTTTCGATCCAGCGACGGTACTCGTCGAGCTTGCCGGCGGCATAGATGCCGCCGATTACCGCGCCCATGGAGCAGCCGGCGATGCAGGCGATCTCGTAGCCGCGGCGCTCGATTTCCTCGATCACGCCGATATGCGCGTATCCCCGGGCGCCGCCGGAGCCCAGCACCAATGCCACGCGTTTGCTCATGACCGTTCCCCCTGCAAGTGTGCAACCATGGTCCAACAATGCACCCATTGCCGCCTGTGCTTCAATGTAGTCCGCGCTGGACTACGCTGAGCAGGGCACTTTTCGTCTGCTTTGCCGTCGAACGGCCACCCTAGTTATCGACCCCTCGAGGTATTACCCATGAAAGCCTGGATCACCCTTCCTCTGATTGCCCTGGCGCTGGCCGGCTGTGCGGGCAAGACGGCCTATCGCGACAGTTGCGCGACCCAGCTCGATGCCGCCTGGAAGGAACTGGACCTGGCCAAGGCCGAAGGTTTTGCCGGCACCGTGAGCTATTCCAAGGCATTGTCGCTACTGACCGGTGCCAAGACCCAGCAGCAGTTCGAGGGCTTCGAAGGGTGCACCCGCAAGGCCGAGAAGGCGCGCTTCTATATTCGTGAATCCCGCGCCGGGCGTTGATCAGGGAGAAACCCATGTCCGCGATGCTCGATCATGTGGTCCGCCAGGTGCTCGCACTGCAGGTGCGGTTGCTGGCGTGTCGTGAACGCCTGGCTGCCGATACCGACAGCGAAGCGCTGCATGACCTGCGCATCAGCCTGCGGCGTTTGCGCAGCCTGCTGCGCCCGCTGCGCGGTTTGCCGGGCGTCGAGCAGCTGGAGGGCGCGGCGGGCTCGTTGGGCACGCTCACCACGCCGTTGCGCGACCGTGAAGTCCTTGCGGCACAGTTGATCAAACGGGGTCACCTGCAAGCGGGGGAGCGCCGCCGAGAGGGCAGGGCGCGGACCTTTGCCAGTGTCGCGGCCAGCCCGCAGCTTGGTCGGGTGCTGGCGATTCTCGACGCCTTCCCGCTGTTTCTGCGGGCGGCCGATCGCGAAGGGCTGGTGCAGGGCCTGGCCAAGCGCATCGACCGACGCCTGCAAAAACAGTGGCGTACGCTGGGCAAGGCCCTCGATGATCCAGCCCATGACCGTCACCGTCTGCGCCTGCTGATCAAGCGTGTGCGCTATGGTGACGAGGCATACCCGCAGCTCGACCATGCCGGCAGGAAGCTGCAGCGCTTGCTCAAGCAGGCCCAGGGCGACCTGGGTGACTGGCATGATCGGTTGCAGTGGTTGCTGCAGGTGCGCGAGCACAGCGACCTGGCTGGCTGCAAGGTCGCCTGGGAGCATGAACTGCACGCCGCCGAGGGCCGCTCCGATCTCACCCTCGAGGCGTTGCGCCAGGCCCTGGTACGCCGTTAGTTCCGGCAAATGACCGATATGCGGGCTGCTGCTGGCGTCAGTGCTGGTTAACATCGGGCTTTTCCCGCAAGGAGCCCTGAACCATGAATTTCACTGAGTTGCTGGCAGCGGCGCGCGCGCATCCCGAGGCCGTCAGCGTACCGGCTGGTTGGGCCCAGGGGCGTGCCGTGTTCGGCGGCCTGATGGCGGCGATGGTGCATGAAGCGATGCGTCAGAAGCTGACCGACGAGCGTCCGGTGCGTTCATTGGCGATCACTTTCGTCGGCCCGGCGGCGCCGGATGTACCGATCAGCCTGGAAGTGGAGGTTTTGCGCGAAGGCAAGGCAGTCAGCACGCTGCTCGGTCGCGCCGTGCAGGACGGCCAGGTGGTGACGTTGGTGCAAGGCAACTTCGGCGCCGGTCGCAGTTCGGTGGTGGCGGTCGACGCGGCGCCGGCCATGCCAATGAAACCGTTGCAGGAGGCTGCGCCGGAGCTGCCTTACATCAAGGGCTTGACGCCCGAGTTCATGCAGCACGTGGCGTTTCGCTGGGCGGTCGGCGGCTTGCCGTTCAGCGGCAACGACTCACGCCACATGGGTGGCTGGGTGCGGCTGCGCGATGTCGCCGAGGAACCGGTCGGGGTGGCGCACCTGCTGGCGTTGGTCGATGCCTGGCCGCCCAGCCTGCTGCCGTATCTCAAGCAGCCTGCCGCAGGTAGCACGCTGACCTGGACCATCGAGTTCGTGCAGCCTACGCCGCGGCTGTCGACGCTCGACTGGTGTCGCTATGTGGTCGAGACCGAGTATGCCCGTGATGGCTACGGGCATGCGGCCGCGACCCTATGGACAGCCGAAGGAGAATTGCTGGCGTTGAGCCGGCAGACGGTGACCGTGTTCGCCTGAGCCATCTTCATCAAGCCAATCGCGGGGCAAGCCCGCTCCCACAAGCGCCATTGCATGGCGTGGGAGCGGGCTTGCCCCGCGATGTCTTTCAGTCAGTGACGATGCTTGTGGCGTTCGCGCCAGGCCCGCCACCAGGCACCACTCAGCACGAAGCGCGGAAAGGTGACGAACTGCTCGGTGAGCAGGCGTTGCACGGCGTCCTTGCGGTCGGCGAAGGGCTCGGGCTGCTCGGCCTCCAGGCGATGCCCCTGGCGCTGCAGGCCCAGCCCGGCGACCAGGGCGATGACGCCCACGGCAATCTGCGACAGATCGAGCCCGAGCAGCCCCGAGAGCACCAACAGCGCGCCCAGGATGAACAGCGGCACGGCGATCAGGTGCAGCACCAGATTGGTGGGGTGGCGATGATTGTGATGGTAACCACGCCATTGCCAGGCGGGCAGGTTGGGCAGTCGCTTGCTCATGGACAGTTCCTCCAGGACATGTCCCAAGCTTAGTGCGGCCCCCGCAAGGGGGCCAATCAAGGCTGGCTATGGCAACCATAGCGCGGGTGTCAGAGCTTGAGCTGGCCGATCGCCTTGTTCAGCTCGCCGGCCAGGGTCGCCAGTTCGCTGCTGGTGGTGGCCGAGCCCACGGTCTGCTGCACGGTCTGCTCGGTGACATCGCGGATGCTCACCACGGCACGGTTCATCTCCTCGGCCACCTGGCTCTGCTGCTCGGCGGCCACGGCGATCTGCGTGTTGCTCTCGCGCATCTGGGCCACGGCGCTGGTGATCTCGGCCAGGGCCTCGCCGGCTTCGCGGGCCTGCCTGACGCAATCGTCGGCTTTGTAAGAGCTCTCTTGCATGAAGTCCACGGCGTCGCGCGTACCGGCCTGCAGGTCGGCGACCATGGTGGTGATCTCATCGGTGGAGGTCTGCACGCGCTTTGCCAGGTTGCGCACCTCATCGGCGACCACGGCGAAGCCACGGCCGAGGTCGCCAGCCCGGGCCGCTTCGATGGCGGCGTTGAGGGCGAGCAGGTTGGTCTGTTCGGCGATGCTGTGGATGACCCCGACCACGCCGTTGATCTTCTGGCTGTCGTCGGCCAGCTGGCGGATCATCTCGGCAGTCTGCTGTACACCGCTGGACAGGCCGGAGATCGAGTCCTGCACCCGGCTGACCACGGCCTGGCCGCTGCCGGCGAGGGTATCGGCGGTCTGCGACAGGTCGCGGGTGGCGCCGGCATGCTGGGCGATGTGATGCACGGTGGCGGTCATTTCGTTGATGGCGGTGGCGGCCTGGTCGGTTTCGCTCTGCTGGCCGATCATGCCGTGGCGCACTTCGTCCATGCTGCCGGCCAGGCGCGCGGCGCCGGAGTCCAGCTGAGCGGCTGTGCGTGCCACGGTGCTGACCACGCGGTGGTAGGTAGTCTGCATGGCGTTGAAGGCGCCGGCCATCTGGCCGACTTCGTCGCCACAGGCCAGGGGTACCCGGGCCGACAGATCTCCGGTCTTCTCCACGTGCAGCATCACGTCCTTGAGCGTGTTGAGCTGGCTGAGCAGGAAGCGGATCAGCAACTGCGAGGCGCCTAGCATCGCCAGCATCAGGATCAGCACGCACACGGCATAGTTGCTGAAACGGTCGAAATAGACCTGGCGCAGGCTTGGCGACTGGGCGAGCACGGCGAGGTGCCGGTCGCCCTGGCGCAGGACCTGGGCGCCGCGCAGCGGGTTGTCGCCAAGGATCCAGGCACTGGGCAGCTGCACCCAGCCCTGGGCGTCGCGCAGGGTTTCGAGCGGTTCGCCAGCGAACTGCGGCGTCTGGCCGCTGCGCCAGGTGATCAGGTTGGCCTGGTTGGGCAGCGCCTGACCGCTGGGCCAGGCCGCCAGCAGTTCGGCCTGGGCGAGGGCCTGCGTCTGGGCGCCGCTGGCGCGGGCCTGCTGCTCCAGGTACACCGCGTAGAGCACCAGCATCAGCGTGGTGACGAAGGCCACGGCATTGACGGCCCAGAACTTGTATTTGAGGGAAAGGTTGCTAATCCAGGCACCCATGGCAGGTCTTCTCTGAGTTGGCGGAAACATTATTGGCAAGGTGCCATCATTGTGTCCGCCAGGGCCAGGACCTGCCTTGACGTGCGTCAAGAAACCTCGGGCAGGCCGAAGAACGTCCGGGCACAGGCGGTGGTATGGGCCGCCGTGCGTTCTGGGGTTTCACCGCGGTGCCGCGCCACTTCGCGCAGTACCTCGGGCAGGAAGGCTGGTTCGTTGCGACCGTTCTTCGGCTTTGGCCTGAGGCTCCGGGGCAGCAGGTAGGGGGCGTCGCTCTCGAGCATCAGCCGGCCTTGGGGAATGCTGCCGACCAAGGGGTGCAGGTGGGTGCCTCGGCGTTCGTCGCAGATCCAGCCGGTGATGCCGATGTGCAGGTCCAGGTCGAGGTAGGCGAACAGCGCCTGGCGTTCACCGGTGAAGCAGTGCACCACGGCGGCGGGCAGGTGGTCGCGGTAGCCCTTGAGGATCGCCAGCAAGCGCTCGCTGGCCTCGCGTTCATGGAGGAACACCGGCAGGCGCAGTTCCACGGCCAGTGCCAGTTGGGCTTCCAGGGCCTTTTCCTGGGCGGGGCGTGGGGAGAAGTCGCGGTTGAAGTCCAGACCGCATTCGCCCACGGCCATGACCCGCGGCTGGGCGAGCAACTGGCGCAGCTGGCGCTCGCTGTCGGTGCTCCAGTGGCTGGCGTCGTGGGGATGCACGCCGGCGGTGCTGAACAGGCGCTGGCCAGGCTCGTCCAGGCGCTGACACAGCTCCAGTGCTTCGCTGCTGACGTCCAGGCTGGTGCCGGTGAGGACCATCTGCGCCACGCCGGCCTGGATGGCGCGCTCGACGATGGCGGCCTGCTGGTCATGGAAACTGCTGTTGGTCAGGTTGACGCCGATATCGATCAGTTGCATGGTGCTACCTCGTGCCCGGGGCGGCCAGCATAGCAAAAACCGGGAAATCGAGAAAAAACCAAGAACTTCAAACGTTTGCCGTGGTCTTTTGCCGTCATTTGTCACGGATGATCACTGCGCATGGTGCCTGCCAACCACCCTTGGATCCTCTCCCTCATGCTGCGAACCCTGCTGACGATTCTGTTGCTGTCCGGGCTGCTGGCCACCGGGCCGGTCATTGCCCGTGAAACCGGCCCGCAACAGCATGTGCCCGCCAGCCAGGCACGTGACCTGGCGCAGATCCGTTCGAGCAAGGTCCTGCGGGTGCTGGTCAACCAGAGCCGCAACAGCTCCGGCGAGGTCAAGGGCGAGCCGGTGGGCGTCGAGTACTATCGATTGCGGGCCCTGGAGCATTACCTCAATGCCCGGGTGGCCGATGGGCAGGAAATCACCCTGAAGATCATTCCACGGGCCAAGGAGCAATTGCTCGGGGCGCTGCAGCGAGGCGAGGGCGATCTTGCCGCGCCAGGCGAACTGCTCGATCCGAGCGTGGTGCGCGGCGTCGACGCCAGCGCCCCGGTGGTCGACCAGGTGCCCTTGCAACTGGTGGGGCGCAAGGGCGGGCGCGGTTACAGCCGGGTCGAGCAACTGTCCGGGCGTACCATCGCCCTGACCAGCGCCAGTGCCGCCGGGGCGGCGATCCAGGTCCTCAACCAGCAGTTGGCATTGCGCAAGCGGGCGCCGATCAAGGTGGAGTGGGTCGACCCGACGCTGGCCGTCGAGGATGTGCTGGAGATGGTTCAGGCCGGTATCTACCCGCTGACCGTGGTGGAGCGCCCGATCGCCCAGCGCTGGGCGCGGGTGATGCCGCGCCTGCGGGTGGACAGCAAGGTGCACCTGGCCCAGCCGGGAGCCATGCGCTGGTATGTACGGCAGGACGCGCCGATGTTCCGCGCGGCGGTGGACCGCTTTCTCGCCACCTACCGCGCCCCGGATAACCAGGACGCGGCTTTCGAGCGTATCTACCGGCGCCAGTATCGGGTGCACAACCCATTGGCCAGCAAGGACCGCCAGCGTCTGGTCTCGCTGCGCTCGGTATTGCAGAAGCACGGCGGTGACCAGCAGTTCGACTGGTTGAACCTGGCGGCGCTGGCGTTCAAGGAGTCCACGCTCAATCCCCAGGCGCGCGGTGTCGGCGGTGCCCATGGGCTGATGCAGATTACCCCGGCGGCGGCCCAGCGGGTCGGGGTGAGCAACACCGCCACTGTGGACGGCAATGTCCAGGCCAGTGCGCGCTACCTGGCGTTGATCCGTCGCAAGTTCTTCTCCAGCCCCGTGCTCAACGAGCGTGAGCGCATGGCCTTTATCCTGGCCGCCTACAACCTGGGGCCGGAGCGGGTACAAGCCATGCGTGCCGAAGCCCGGCGGCGAGGGCTCAATGGCAACCAGTGGTTCTTCCAGACCGAACGGGTCGCCATGGAGCAAGTGGGCATGGGGCCGGTGAATTTCGTCAACAGCGTGAACAAGTACTACCTCGCGTTCAATCGCGAGCGGGCTTCCCTGGAGCGGGTGGCCAAGCGCTAAATAAATCGATCTTATAGATGGTTTTTACGCATATATTGCGATTTTACTATTCGTTTAATTGATTATTATGGCGCCCATTGCACACACACCTGCTCAAACAAGGAAGCACGACATGAACCACTCCCTCAAAGCCCTGTTCTCCACCCGCGCCGGTTACGGCCTGAGCGTCATCCGCATCCTGGTCGGCATCATCTTCATGGCCCATGGTGCGCAGAAACTGTTTGGCCTGTTCGGTGGCTACGGCCTGGAAGGCACCGGCCAATGGATGGAAAGCATCGGCCTGGCGCCAGGCTACCTGATGGCCCTGCTGTCGGGCAGCGCAGAGTTCTTCGGCGGGCTGGCGCTGGTGGTCGGCCTGCTGGCCCGTCCGGCGGCACTGGCACTGACCGTGACACTGGTGGTGGCGATCTTCTCGGTGCACATCGGCAATGGCTTGTTCATGTCCAACAACGGTTATGAGTTCGCCCTGGCACTGATGGCCGGTACCGTGGCAGTGCTGATCGAGGGTGCGGGCCGCCTATCGCTGGATCGTCTGATCGCACGCTGAAATAAAGCTGCAAGCTGCAAGCCTCAAGTAGTCGAATGCGATCAACTTGTAGCTTGAGGCTTGAAGCTTGCAGCTAATCCTTCTAGCATACCGACTGCGCCGATTTAAACAGCTACTTGCGGGGCGCAGGAGATGCCCCCGGGGTCTCCGAAATACCGCTAAAGCGCTGGTTCGGTGACGCCTCCCACCGCTGCCCAGCGGGAACAGCGAGGCGGAGAGAGACTCCATGAGTTGCCCACGTACCAGTGTCTGCTTGACCCCCCTGGCCAAGAACCAGGCCTCCCGTACCCCGCGCATCCTGCTCGGCGGCCAGCATCAACCCACGCTTTTGCGCAACCTCGACGGTTTTTCCCGACGCAAGGGCCAGGCCTGTGCCTTCCTCATCCAGTTCTCCGACAGCTGTGAACAGCTCGACCAATACGGCAACGACCGGTTCGACCTGGCCGTGATCCAGGCGCCTGCGGCCGAGGACGCCGCCGAGGTCATCGGCCAGCTGACCCGTATCGCGCGCCAGGGTCTGATCACCCGGCGTTGATCGACTCGCCGCGATTTCGCTAAGCTCGGACGCTCGGCGGGTGCCTGGCGCCCGTGCCGATGCACTGAGGAGGCAGTCGTTGAGCACCAACATCATCACCACCGAAGGTCATGCAGCCCTGAAGAAGGAGCTCGATCATCTGTGGCGGGTCTATCGCCCGGAAATCACCCAGAAGGTCACCTGGGCCGCATCGCTGGGCGATCGCAGCGAGAATGCCGACTACCAGTACAACAAGAAGCTCCTGCGCGAGATCGACCGGCGCGTGCGTTACCTGCGCAAGCGCCTGGAAGACGTCAAGGTGGTCGCGTATTCACCCCAGCAGGAAGGCAAGGTGTTCTTCGGCGCCTGGGTGGAAATCGAGAACGACGACGGTGAGCAGTTGCGCTTTCGCATCGTCGGCTATGACGAGATCCATGGGCGCAACGACTATATCTCCATCGACTCGCCCATGGCCCGGGCCCTGCTCAAGAAGGGGGAGGGCGACGAAGTGCTGGTGCACACGCCCACGGGCGAGGCGACCTGGTATGTGAACAGTATCCGCTACAACCTCTAGCTGGCGATTCCTGTAGGAGCGGCCTTGTGTCGCGAAAGGGCTGCGAAGCGGCCCCAGCAATCGTTGCCTTGGTGCTGATATCCCGGGGCTGCTTCGCAGCCCTTTCGCGACACAAGGCCGCTCCTACAGGAGAAAGCGTAAACCCCCGATCACTGCGCAAGGCTTCATTTTTCACCCCTCGCGCAACACCGCCAGTGGACTGGCATTGAGCGCCCGGCGTGTGCCGATCACGCCTGCCCCGCCTACCAGCACCGCCCCGGCCAACGGCAGCGCCAGCAGCCACGGGTGCGGCGCCCAGTGCAAGTCGAAGGCATAGCGGTACAGCGCCCAGGTGATCAGCTCGCAGCCCAGCGCGGCGAGCAGGCCACTGGTCGCGCCAAGCAGGCCGAACTCGATGCGTCGTGCCTTGACCAGCAAGGGGCGCGCGGCCCCCAGCGCCCGCAGCAGGGCTCCTTGGCGGATGCGCTCGTCGAGCGTGGCTTGCAGTCCCGCGAACAGTACCGCCAACCCCGCGGCCAGCACGAACAGCAGCACGTACTCCACCGCCAGGGTGACCTGGGCGAGGATGCTGCGCAGCTGGCCGAGCACGGCGTCGACCTGCAGTACCGTCACTGCCGGGAATGCCCTGGACAGCGCGACGACTTCCTGATCATGGCCCGGCGCCAGGTAGAAGCTTGTCAGGTAGGTGGTGGGCAGCCCCTGCAGGGTGCCAGGCTGGAAGATCATGTAGAAGTTGGGCTGGAAACTGTCCCAATGCACGCTGCGCAAACTGCTGACTCGGGCCTGGCGCTGCTGGCCGCCGATGTCGAAGGTCAGCAGGTCGCCCAGCTGCAGGTGCAGGCTCTGCGCCAGCTCCGCCTCCACGGACACCCCGGGCACTTCGTCGCTGGCGGGCGCCTGCTGCCACCACTGTCCGGCACTCAGGGCATTGCCCTGGGGCAGGTCGGCGGCCCAGGTCAGGCTCAGGTCGCGCTGGATGGCGCGTTCCCCGGTGGACTCCTTGCTGACCAGCTGACGCACCGGCTGCTCGTTGATATGGGTCAGACGGCCTGGAATCACCGGGTACAGCGGCGCGGCGGTGGCGTTGATACGGGCCAGGTGCTCGGCGAAAGGCTGGCGCTCGTCGGGCAGGATGTTCAGGGCGAAATGGTTGGGCGCGTCCTTGGGCAATTGTGCCTGCCAGGTATCGAGCAGCTCCGCCCGCAGCAGGGCGACCAGCCCCATCGCCAGCAGGATCAGGCCGAAGGCCAGGGCCTGGCCGGCAGCTGCCAGCGGGTGGCGCAGCAGTTGCCCGAGCCCCAGGCGCCAGGCCAGCGGCGCGTCGGCCAGCAGCCGGCGCAGGCTGCGCAAGCCGAGCAGCAGCAATCCGCCCAGGAGCAGCGCGGCGATCAGTCCGCCGCCGAGCAGGGCGAAGGTCAGCAGTAGATCCAGGCTCAGTCGCCACATGATCAGGCCCAAGGCGAACAGCGCGGCGCCGTATACCAGCCAGCTGCTCGGCGGCAGCGGCTGCAGGTCGCGCCGCAGCACGCGCAGCGGCGGCACGCGGCCAAGGGCTGCCAGCGGCGGCAGGGCGAAGCCGGCCAGGGCCACCAGGCCAGTGCCGATACCGGCCAGCGCTGGGGTGAGACCACCGGGTGGCACCTGGCTCGGCAGCAGGCCTTCGAGCAGGTGGAACAGCCCCAGTTGCGCCAGCCAGCCGAGCAGGGCGCCTGCCAGCGCGGCGGCCGCGCCGAGCATGGCCAGTTGCAGGCTGTACAGGCCAAGGGCCTGATGCCGGGACAGTCCCAGGCAGCGCAGCAGGGCGCTGGCATCCAGGCGCCTGGCGGCGTAGCGGCTGGCCGACAGGGCCACGGCGACGCCAGCCAGCAGCACCGCCACCAGGCTCGCCATGTTCAGGTAGCGCTCGGCCTTGCCCAGGGCGCCGCCGATCTGGCGGTTGCCATCGCGGGTATCGAGCAGGCGCTGGTTGGCGGCCAGGGTCTTTTGCGCATCCTGGCGATACTGTTGCAGGGCGTCGACATCGCCACGCCACAGATCTCGATAGCTGACCCGGCTGCCGGGCTGGATGACGCCGGTGGCGTCCAGGTCGGCAAGGTTCATCAGCACCCGTGGCGTCAGGCTGTAGAAATTGTTGGCGCGGTCGGGCTCGTAGGTCAGCACGCGGCTCATGCGCAGCGTCTTCATGCCCACGTCGATGCTGTCGCCGATGGCCAGGCCCAGCGCCGCGAGCAGGCGCGGTTCGACCCAGGCCTCGCCCGGCGCGGGACCGCCGCCGGGCGTTTCCTCGGCGTAGGGCGCCGCCGCGCTACGCAGTTGGCCGCGCAGAGGATAGGCGGGGTCGGCCGCCTTGATGCTGGAAAGCTGGATGCCGCTGTCGCCGCCGACCACGCTGGTGAACTCCACCACCCGCGCATGGCGCAGGCCCAGCGCCGTGCCGCTGGCGATCTGTGCTTCGCCGGGCTCGGCGCTACCCTGCAGGACCAGATCGGCGGCGAGGAACTCGCTGGCGCGCAGTTGCATGGCGCCATTGAGGCGAGCGCCGAAATAGCCGATCGCGGTACTGGCCGCCACCGCCACCAGCAGGGCGAAGAACAGCACGCGGACTTCGCTGGCGCGGGCATCGCGCAGCAGCTGACGTAGCGCAAGGGCGCACAGGCGCGGGAACGATAGGCGGGTCATCAGGGCTCCAGGGGCGCCACCAGGCGACCGGCATCCAGGCGGATCAGGCGATGGCAGCGCTTGGCCAGGCGCTCGTCGTGGGTCACCAGTACCAGGGTGGTGCCGCGCTCCTGGTTCAGCTCGAACAACAGGTCGCTGATGCGCTCGCCGGTGTGGCTGTCGAGGTTGCCGGTGGGCTCGTCGGCGAACAATACCGCTGGCTGCGCAGCGAAGGCCCGGGCGATCGCCACGCGCTGCTGTTCGCCACCGGAGAGCTGGCGCGGCGTATGGCTCAGGCGTTTGCCCAGGCCGACGCGCTCGAGCAGGCTGCGGGCATGCTCACGGGCATCCCGGCGGCCATCGAGCTCCAGTGGCAGCATGACGTTCTCCAGGGCGTTGAGGCTGTCGAGCAACTGGAACGACTGGAACACGAAGCCTACGTGCTCGGCGCGCACCCGCGCGCGCTGGTCCTCGTCGAGCGGGCCGAGGTCGTGGCCGGCCAGCACCACCTTGCCGGCGCTGGGCCGGTCGAGGCCGGCGAGCAGGCCCAGCAGCGTGGACTTGCCGGAGCCGGAGGCGCCGATGATGGCCAGGCTGTCGCCCTGGGCGAGGTCAAGGGAGAGGGCGTGGAGGATGGTCAGGTCGCCTTCCGCGCTGGGGACCACTTTGCTAAGGTTCTGCGCAACGAGAATGCTGGGGCCCATGGAGAATCCGATGCGAAATTGGTGGTTGAGTGCCGGTCTGGCCCTGTGTTGCCTGGCCCAGGGCGCGGCGGCGGGAACGTTGCTGGTCGTTGGCGATAGTATCAGCGCCGGTTTTGGCCTGGATACCCGCCAGGGCTGGGTCAGCCTGCTGCAACAGCAGTTGAAGAAGGAGGGTTTCGACGATCAGGTGGTCAATGCCTCGATCAGCGGCGACACCAGTGCAGGTGGCCAGGCGCGGCTGCCGGCGCTGCTTGCAGCGCACAAGCCGGACCTGGTGGTGCTGGAGCTGGGTGGCAACGATGGCCTGCGCGGGCAGCCTGCGCAGCAATTGCAACAGAATCTTGCATCGATGATCGATCAGTCCCGCCAGGCCGGGGCCGAGGTGGTGCTGCTGGGCATGCGCCTGCCGCCGAACTATGGCGTGCGTTACACCACGGCGTTCGCCCAGGTCTATGAACAGCTGGCCGCGGATAAAAAGGTGCCGCTGGTGCCGTTCTTCCTCGAAGGCGTGGGCGGGGTGCCGGAGCTGATGCAGGCCGATGGCATCCATCCAGCCGCGGCCGCCCAGCAGCGCTTGCTGGAAAATGCCTGGCCGACGATAAAACCCTTGCTGTGACGCTTTTATCGGGGGCCGCTTTCGGCTAATGTTGCGCCCCCCGTTTCGAGTGCCCCCAATGCCGCGCCCCGCCTGGTCCCTGTACGCCTACCAACTGATCGAGCCTGATGAGCAGCTCGACCTGTTTGCCTGCCAGGAAGTGCGCATCCACCTGGCCGCTCGCCAGCTCGAGCTGGGCGTGCCTGTCGATCGTACCTTGTGTGGCGGCCTGCTGCCGGCGCAGCCCCGCTGGTCGGGCGTCGAGCGCGCGATATACCGGGACGAGCGCCTGTGTCCGCTGTGCCGGGCAATTCTCGATGCCCAGCGCCGTGGCATGCGTCCGGTGTGGCCGGAACTCTGAGCACCTTTCATCATCTGAAACGGTTGTCCCCTGGCAATGCCTCCCGTTGGATTGCACGCGGGTGTACAATCGATTCCCTTGACTGACCTTTCGAAGGATTTCCCGGATGTTGTCGCGCTTTCCTGCCGTCACCCGTAGCCTGACCCTGGCCGCCTTGCTGGCGACAGGCCCCGCTGTTGCGCTGGAGCTGCCGCTGCCACCTCCCGGGGAGGATGTCGTTGGGCAGGTCCAGACGATCAAGGCCAAGTACGAGGACACCTTTGCCGACATCGGTACCGCCAATGACCTGGGCTACCTGGAAATGATCGCCGCCAACCCCGGGGTCGACCCCTGGCTGCCGGGCGCGGGCACCGAGATCATTCTCCCCACCCGGTACATTCTGCCGCCGGGCCCGCGCGAAGGCATCGTCATCAACCTCGCCGAGTACCGCTTGTATTACTACCCGAAAGGGCAGGGCGTGGTGCACACCTTCCCGCTGGGTATCGGTCGTGAGGGCTGGGGTTCACCGATCGCCAACACCAAGATCACCGCCAAGACCCCGAACCCGACCTGGACGCCGCCCGCCTCGATTCGTGCCGAACATGCTGCCGATGGCGATATCCTGCCCACCGTGGTGCCGGCGGGTCCTGACAATCCGCTGGGGCCTTTCAAGTTCACCCTGGGCGTGCCGGGCTACCTGATCCATGGTTCGAACAAGAAGTTCGGCATCGGCATGCGCACCAGCCACGGCTGCTTCCGCATGCTCAACAACAATGTGCTGGAACTGTCGAAGATGGTTCCGGTGGGTACGCCGGTGCGTATCATCAACGAGCCATACAAGTTCGGCATCAGTGGCGGCAAGGTTTATCTGGAGGCGCACACGCCGCTGGATGACCATGGCAACCCATCGGTGGTCGACAAGCACACCGCGGTGATCAATGCCCTGCTCAAGCGTGAAGACCTGGCCAACAACTTGCGCATGAACTGGGACATGGTTCGCGACGTGGTTGCCGCCGAAGATGGCATGCCGGTCGAGATTGCCGTGCCGGTCAATGGCGGGGCCGCGCCGATGGTCTCGAGCATCCCGCCCGAACTGCAGTAAGCCATCCGCTACTTGCCCAAGGCCCGCCTTAGCGCGGGCCTTTTCGCATGTGCTGGGTGGCCTTTTTCAAGGCAACAAAAAAGCCGACCCACAAGTGGGTCGGCTCCATAACAATCCGCGAGGATTATTACTTGCGGCTGGCTTTGTCCAGCATGCGCAGAGCGCGCTCGTTGGCTTCGTCAGCGGTCTGCTGAGCCTTCTGAGCAGCTGCCAGAGCGTCGTCAGCTTTGCGGTAGGCTTCGTCTGCACGAGCCTGAGCGCGAGCTGCTGCGTCTTCGGTAGCAGTCAGGCGAGCTTCGGTTTCTTTGGATACGCTGCTGCAACCGGTAGCCAGAACTGCGGCCAGAGCCAGAGCAGAGAATTTCAGAACGTTGTTCATCGTGTTCCCCTTCAAGGACTTTCTATTAAAGAGCCATCTCTCGGAAAAGAGAAACTGGCCGGCGTACATAGTACCCATTACTTGTAGTAAGTAAACTGACTAAGCGCAAGAACTGCAAAAAAAATGCGGCGGGCGGCTCCCGCGACGGGCTTTGTAAACAAAGTGTGAAAATCTTGATCAGCCTCCGCAAGCGTCTGTAGTACAGGAACTTTTTTGTTGAACTAAGGGTGACTTTAACTGTCGCCCGGCGTCTTAGCCCAAGAACATCCGGTTGCTGTTGTCGCACCAGAAGCAGGTAGCTGTCAGCATTTTCATTCCTGGCGGCTTGAGCATTCTTGTTGGCGGCGCCTACTATTTGAGGGTGCCATCGACACAGAACGTCCAGATCGTCCTGCTGTCCAAGGGCAACAGGTGGCGTAGAGGTTCCTTCGCCGGATAAATCCCATCGGTAAGGTAAGGGTCTGCCGACAAGACCTGCGAGGAGTAGTGATGAGCGAGACGCTGACCATCCACCATGACCAGGCCGGTCATCAGTTCGAGACCACCGTGGACGGTCACCGGGCGTACCTTACGTACATGGACCTGGGCAAGCAGACGCTGGACATCTACCGCACCTTCGTTCCCAACGCCTTGCGCGGGCGCGGGATCGCTGCCGCGCTCACCGAGAAGGCGCTGGACTACGCCGAACAGATGGGCTACACCGTGATCCCGTCGTGTTCCTATGTCGAGCGCTACATGGAACGCCAGCAGCGCCACTCCAGCAAGGCTTGAGCGCAACGCACACATGAAAACGCCGGGCATTGCCCGGCGTTTTCATGTGTGCGGGTTTCAGCCGCGCTGGCGCTTGGGCAGCACGTCCTTGAGCTTGGCGTGCATGCTGCGCAGGGTCTTCTCGGTGGCCGCCCAGTCGATGCAGGCATCGGTGACGGATACGCCGTACTGCAGCTCCTCGAGGTTCTTTGGAATAGCCTGGCAGCCCCAGTTCAGGTGGCTCTCGACCATCAGGCCGATGATCGACTGGTTGCCTTCGAGGATCTGGTTGGCCACGTTTTCCATGACCAGCGGCTGCAGGGCCGGGTCCTTGTTGGAGTTGGCGTGGCTGCAGTCGACCATGATGTTGGCCTTGATCTTGGCCTTGGCCAGGTCCTGCTCGCACAGGGCGACGCTGACCGAGTCATAGTTGGGCTTGCCGTTGCCGCCACGCAGTACCACGTGGCCATAGGCGTTGCCCTTGGTGGTGACGATGGATACGCCGCCTTCCTGGTTGATGCCCAGGAAACGGTGCGGCTTGGACACCGACTGCAAGGCGTTGATGGCCACGGTCAGGCCGCCATCGGTGCCGTTCTTGAAGCCGACTGCCGAGGACAGGCCCGAGGCCATCTCGCGGTGGGTCTGCGATTCGGTAGTGCGGGCGCCGATGGCCGACCAGCTGATCAGGTCCTGCAGGTATTGCGGGGAGATCGGGTCGAGCGCTTCGGTGGCGGTGGGCAGGCCCTTCTCGGCCAGGTCCAGCAGCAGTTGGCGACCGATGTGCAGGCCGTCCTGGATCTTGAACGAGTCGTCCAGGTACGGGTCGTTGATCAGGCCTTTCCAGCCGACGGTGGTGCGTGGCTTCTCGAAGTACACGCGCATGACCAGGTACAGGGTATCGGAAACTTCCTCGGCCAGTACCTTCAGGCGCTCGGCATACTCGTGGGCGGCCTTGATGTCGTGGATCGAGCAGGGGCCGACCACCACGAACAGGCGATGATCCTTGCCGTCGAGGATGTTGCGCACCACTTCGCGGCCGGCAGTCACGGTCTGCAGGGCCTTGGCGCTGAGGGGGATTTCCTTCTTGAGCTGATCGGGGGTGATCAAGGTCTCGTTGGAGGCAACGTTAAGGTCATCGATCGGTAAGTCAGCCATCGTGTTACTCGTCAGGTCACGGGTGCCGGCCGCCAGCGATCCCCGTGCGGCCCAGCAGCAGATTGTTCGCAGCGGGGAGGCCGAACCTTAGCGCGTTAGCGGGGGCGCGACAATGGGCTGGGGCCGCTGAGCCGGGGTTTTTGCCGGTGACGGGGCATTTGGCCGTGCAGGCGAGCACCCGCGTATAGTGGCAGACCGACAATAATGACTCTTGATCAGGAGCACGGCATGGCGTCCCTCGACCCCGGCATTGGCAAACCCCGCATCGGCATCATCGGTAGCGGCGCAATCGGTGGCTTCTACGGCCTGATGCTGGCCCGCGCAGGCTTTGACGTGCACTTTCTGCTGCGCAGCGAATACGAGGCCGTGCGCAAGCAGGGGCTGAGCCTCGACAGCGCGGTGCATGGCCAGGTGCGGATGCCGGTGCAGGCGTACGCCCGTGCCGCCGACATGCCGCGCTGCGACTGGTTGCTGGTGGGCGCCAAGGCCACCAGCAACGCCGAACTTGCGCCCTTGATCGTGCAGGCCGCGGCGCCCGACGCCCGGGTGGTGTTGCTGCAGAACGGCCTCGGCGTCGAGGAACAGTTGCGCCCGGCCTTGCGCCCGGACCTGCACCTGCTCGGCGGCCTGTGCTTTATTTGCGTCAACCGCGAGGGGCCCGGCGAGATCCGCCACCAGTCGCTGGGCGCGGTGAACCTGGGGTACCACAGTGGCCCGGCCCCGGACGGCGGCGCCGCCGTGGTGGAACAGGGCGCCGAACTGTTCCGCGCGGCGGGCATCGACTCCCAGGCCATGGCCGATCTCAACCAGGCGCGCTGGCAGAAACTGGTGTGGAATGTCCCCTACAACGGCTTGTCGGTGTTGCTGCAGGCCAGCACCACGCCCTTGATGGCCGATGTCGACAGTCGTGCGCTGATCCAGGCGTTGATGGCGGAAGTCGTGGCGGGGGCTCGGGCGTGCGGTCATGAACTGCCAGAGGGTTACGCTGAACACTTGTTCCGGGTCACCGAAAAGATGCCGGACTACTGGCCGAGCATGTACCACGACCACGTCCAGCAGCGGCCGCTGGAGTTGCAGGCGATCTACGCCGAGCCGTTGGCCCGGGCGCAGGCGGCTGGATGCGCGCTGCCGCGCATGGAGGCGTTGTACCAGGCCCTGGCGTTCATCGACCGGCGCAGCCGGCAGGCCTGAAGCCCGCGGCTGCCGTGCGCCAGACGGCCAGGCGATGGTCGATGGCGCTGCTAAGCTCAAGCTTGCTCTGCCGTCACGGCAGTCGAGGAGGTCGAATGATCCGTTCCATGCTGTTTGCCACCGACCTCGGTGTCTATGCGCCCTTCGTCATGCAGCACGCCCTGGCCCTGGCACGGACCTTCAACGCAGAACTGTATGTGATCCATGCCGTGGAGCCCATGGGCCAGTTCGCCGAATCGCTGCTGCAGAGTTACCTCGACGAACAGACCCTCGATGCGCTGCACAGCGAGGGCGTCACCACGGTCATGGCCAATATCGAGCAGCGAGTACTGGAAAACTTTCGTGACGAGATGAGCGAACCGGCGGACCTGGCGTTGATCCGTGCGGTGCGGGTGCGCCAGGGCGATCCTGCCCAGGTGATCCTCGAGCAGGCGCAACGGCTGTCGGTCGATCTGCTGATCTTTGGCAGCCATAGCGCGGGCGCGGGGGTGGATGTGCCGATCGGCCGTACTGCGGTGCGGCTGCTGCAGCTGTCGCCGGTACCGGTGTACATGGTGCCGTTGGCCCAGCACCTTGGGCGCAGGAAAGCGTGAACCTAGCGGTAGGACTTTTTCCGGCGAACGTAACAAAATAGTTCTAGATTTATTTCTCAAGCCACTAATATAGTTATAACTCGTCGCGACCGGCGTGCCGGTGACCTACCGTCTCTGAGGGATATCTATGAAGCTTCAGCAACTGCGCTACATCTGGGAAGTGGCGCACCATGACCTCAACGTTTCCGCGACGGCGCAGAGCCTGTACACCTCCCAGCCCGGGATCAGCAAGCAGATCCGCCTGCTCGAGGACGAGCTGGGCGTCGAAGTCTTCGCCCGCAGCGGCAAGCACCTGACCCGTGTCACCCCGGCCGGCGAGCGCATCATCAATACCGCCGGCGAGATCCTGCGCAAGGTCGAAAGCATCAAGCAGATCGCCCAGGAATTCTCCAACGAGAAAAAAGGCACGCTGTCGATCGCCACCACCCACACCCAGGCACGTTACGCGCTGCCACCAGTGATCAGCAGCTTCATCAAGCAATACCCGGAAGTCGCTCTGCACATGCACCAGGGCTCGCCGATGCAGATCGCCGAGATGGCCGCCGATGGCACCGTCGACTTCGCCATCGCCACCGAGGCACTGGAGCTGTTCGGCGACCTGATCATGATGCCGTGCTACAAGTGGAACCGTTGCGTGGTGGTGCCCCAGGGGCACCCGCTGACCAAGCTGCCGAAGCTGACGCTGGAGGCGGTGGCGGAGTATCCGATCGTCACTTACGTGTTCGGTTTCACCGGTCGTTCCAAGCTCGACGAGGCATTCAACCATCGCGGCCTGACGCCGAAGGTGGTGTTCACCGCCGCCGATGCCGACGTGATCAAGACTTATGTGCGCCTGGGGTTGGGCGTGGGGATCGTGGCCAAGATGGCGGTCGATGCGAAGCTCGACAGCGATCTGGTGTGCCTGGACGCCAGCGAACTGTTCGAGGCCAGCATCACCAAGATCGGCTTCCGTCGCGGCACCTTCCTGCGTGGCTTCATGTGCGATTTCATCGAGAAGTTCGCGCCGCACCTGACCCGTGAGGTGATGGCCAAGGCGATCCAGTGCCATAACAAGCAGGAGCTGGAAGAGCTGTTCGAAGGGGTCGAACTGCCGGTGCACTGAAAGCAGCGGCAAGCTACAAGCTACAAGCTACAAGCTACAAGCTACAAGCTACAAGCTACAAGCTACAAGAAAGAGCAGTCCATACGCGGTCTGCTCTTTCTTGCAGCTTGCAGCTTGCAGCTTGCCGCTGCTTTCAAACCTTGCTGATCAGGTTGCCGGCGTGCAGTCCGCATTCCTTTTGGGTCGACTCTTCCCACCACCAACGCCCTTCGCGCTCGTGCTGGTTAGGCAGCACCGGACGAGTGCACGGCTCGCAGCCGATGCTGATGAAACCGCGCTCGTGCAAGCTGTTGTAGGGCAGCTCGAGCATGCGGATATAACCCCAGACTTCCTCGCTGGTCATCTGCGCCAGCGGGTTGAACTTGTACAGGGTGCGCTCCGCAGTGGAGAAGGCGCTGTCGATTTCCAGGGCCGCCACCTGGCTGCGGGTCCCCGGGCTCTGGTCGCGGCGCTGGCCAGTGGCCCAGGCGCTGACGGTGGCCAGCTTGCGGCGCAGCGGCTCGATCTTGCGGATGCCGCAGCACTCGCCGTGGCCGTCCTTGTAGAAGCTGAACAGGCCTTTTTCCTTGACGAACGGGTCGAGCTTGTCGCGGTCCGGGCTGAGGATCTCGATGGGCAGGTTGTACTGCTCGCGCACCTGGTCGATGAACCGGTAGGTCTCCGGGTGCAGGCGACCGGTGTCGAGGCTGAACACCTTGACCTGCTTGTTCAGCTTCCAGGCCATGTCCACCAGCACCACATCCTCGGCGCCGCTGAAGGAGATCCACAGGTCATCGCCAAAATGCTCGAAGGCGAGCTTGAGGATCTCCTGCGGGGACTTGCTGGCGTAGGTCGCGGCCAGGGCGGCGACGTCGAAGGGTTGGCTCATCAGGCGGTTTCCATCGGTTGAGTGGCGCTGTGCGCTCGTAGTGCTCAGATGGTAACAAAAAATGGCGGGGCAGACGTTTATCTCAAGGGTTTGTGCTGCCTGCGCGGGCCCTTTCGCGGGTAAACCCGCTCCCACAGGTGTCGAGTGATCCCGACAGTGGCGCAGGCCTTGTGGGAGCGGACTTGCCCGCGAAGCAGGCGCCGCTGATTACAAGACCTGCAGCGTTTCCATCAGCACCCGCACCTTGGCGATCGACTCCTCGTACTCGGCCTGCCAGTCCGAGTCGGCCACCACCGCGCCGCCGCCCCAGCAACTGACCTGGCCATCCTTGACCAGCAGGCTGCGGATAGCGATGGAGCTGTCCATTTCGCCGCGCACATCGATATAAAGCAGCGAGCCGCAGTACAGCGCCCGGCGCGCCGGCTCCAGTTCGTCGATGATCTGCATGGCACGGATCTTCGGGGCGCCGGTGATCGAGCCGCCGGGGAAGCTGCCGGCGATCAGGTCCAGGGCGTCCTTGTCGGCGGCCAGTCGGCCGACCACGCTGCTGACCAGGTGGTGAACGTTGGGGTAGCTCTCCAGGCTGAACAGCTCCGGCACCTTCACCGAGCCGGTCTGGCAGGTGCGGCCGATGTCGTTGCGCAGCAGGTCGACGATCATCAGGTTTTCCGAGCGGTCCTTGGCGCTTGCCAGCAGCTCGGCGGCGTTGCGCGCGTCCTCGGCCGGGTCGGCGGCGCGCGGGCGGGTGCCCTTGATCGGGCGGGTCTCGACCGCGCCCTGGCTGACACGGATGAAGCGCTCGGGGGAGAAGCTCAGCAATGCCGTGCCTTCATCCAGCTGCTGGTAGCCGGAGAACGGCGTCGGGCAGGCGGCGCGCAGGGCCTGGTAGGCGCGCCACGGGTCGCCCTGGCAGGGGGCGCGAAAGCGCTGGGTGAGATTGATCTGGTAGCAGTCGCCGGCCTGGATGTAGTGCTGAACCTGGTCGAACGCCGTCCGGTATTGCTCGGGACGAAGGTCGCCGGTCATGGGCGCGAGCAGGTGGAAGTCACCGCTATCGCCTGGGGTGCTGGTCTCGAACAACGCGATGAGCCGTTGTTGCTCGGCCTCGGGCAGGCTCGGGTGGAACACCAGCTGGCTGCTGCACAGCCGATGGTCGGACACCAGTGCCCAGGCATACAGCCCCAGCCGCGCGTCGGGCAGGCCGAGGTCGTCGACCGCGTGCGTCGGCAGCTGCTCCAGGCGCCGGCCGAAGTCGTAGCTCAGGTAGCCGATCAGGCCACCGGCGAACGGCAGCTCGATGCTCTCGGGCAGTTGTGCCGTCCCCAGGTCGGCCAGAGCCTGGCGCAGGCGCTGGAGGTAGTCGCGACCGTCTTCGTCGGGGTGTGCCTGCAACTGTTGCAACGGCCAGGCGCTGAGCAGGTCGTAGCGGCCGCGTTCGGCGCCTGGACGGGCGCTGTCGAGCAGGATCGCACCGGGCGCGCGGCGCAGGCGTTCGAAGTAGAAGGCGGGGTCGGGCTGGTAGGGCAGGGGGTGGAGCGTACAGGTCGGCATCAGGATGGACGGCGATGAAAAGCGAGGAGGGCGATTGTAGTCCTGTGTAGGAAATGCGCCTAGCGCTGGCAGCGACATTCACCATCCGGATTTGCGCAATCCCCCTGTAGGAGCGGCCTTGCCGAGGCGTCGGACCGGTCGGAAAGGGCCGCAAAGCGGCCCCGGCAATCTCTGCATAAACGCTGAAATTCTGGGGCTGCTTTGCAGCCCTTTCGCGGCACAAGGCCGCTCCTACAGGGATTGCGCAGGGCTTGGGTTACAGCGGATTGACGTGCCCGAACAGCCCTTGCGAAACCTTCACGCGCTGCTCGGCATCCTCGCTGCGACCTTCCTTGGCCAGCATCTCCAGGTGCGCCTCGATGGCATGGGTGCGCTGGGTCAGGCCGCAGTCGTTGGCGATCTGGATGTTCAGGCCGGGGCGGGCGTTGAGCTCGAGGATCAGCGGGCCCTTGTCCTGATCCAGGACCATGTCCACGCCGATGTAGCCCAGGCCGCACAGCTCGTAGCAGCTGGCCGCGAGCTTCATGAAACCGTCCCAGTTCGGCAGCTGCACACCGTCCACCGCGTTGGTGGTGTCCGGGTGCTTGCTGATGATCTTGTTCAGCCAGGTGCCGCGCAGGGTCAGGCCGGTGGCCAGGTCCACACCCACGCCGATGGCGCCCTGGTGCAGGTTGGCCTTGCCGCCGGACTGGCGGGTCGGCAGGCGCAGCATGGCCATCACCGGATAGCCCATCAGCACGATGATGCGGATGTCCGGCACGCCTTCGTAGCTGATGCTCTTGAAGATCTGGTCCGGGGTGACCCGGTACTCGATCAGCGCGCGGTCGCGGTGCCCGCCCAGCGAGTACAGGCCGGTGAGGATGCTGGAGATCTGGTGCTCGATCTCCTCATGGCTGATGATCTTGCCCGACACCGTGCGATAGCGGTCCTCGAAACGGTCGGCGATCACCAGGATGCCGTCACCGCCGGCGCCCTGGGCCGGCTTGATGACGAAGTCGCTGCGCCCGCCGATGATCTCGTCGAGTTTTTCGATCTGCTTCTCGGTCTCGATGATGCCGTACATCTCCGGCACATGGATGCCGGCCGCCAGGGCGCGCTCCTTGGTGATGATCTTGTCGTCGACGATCGGGTACAGGTGGCGCTTGTTGTACTTCAACACGTAGTCCGCGTTGCGCCGGTTGATACCCATGATGCCCCGGGCCTCCAGGGCTTTCCACGTCTTGATCAGGCCAAACATCAGGCGTCAGCCTTCTTCAGGAATGCCTTGAAGCGCACGAGCTCGGTCAGGCGGTAGCCGCGGTAGCGACCCATCGCCAGCATGAAGCCCACCAGGATCAGCAGCACCGCCGGGAAGGTGAAGACGAAGTACACCGCTTCCGGCACGGTCATCAGCAGGTGCGCGATGGAGGCGGCGAACAGGGTGCCGATGGCCACTTTCATGGCATGGCCGCCGCCACGCTCTTCCCAGGTGATCGACAGGCGCTCGATGGTCATGGTCAGGATCACCATCGGGAACAGTGCCACCGACAGGCCGCGCTCCAGGCCCAGCTTGTGGCTGAACAGGCTGATGGCGGCGATCAGCACCACGACGAAGGTCAGTACCACCGACAAGCGCGGCAGCATCTGCAGCTTGAGGTGCTCAAGGTACGAGCGCAGCGACAGGCCCAGGGCGGTGATCACCGTGAACAGGATGATGCCGAAGCCCAGCTGGGTCTCGCGGAAGGCCAGGGCGATCAGCACCGGGGTGAAGGTACCCAGGGTCTGGATGCCGATCAGGTTACGCAGCACCAGGATCACCAGCACGCCGATCGGGATCATCACCATGATCATGAAGGTCTGCTGGGTCTGCAGCGGCAGGCCGTACAGCGAGTATTCGAGGAAGTCGGCGTCGGTGTTCTCGTCGGTCAGCTTGGCCAGGCGGATGGCGTTCATCTCGCTGTTGTTCATGCTGAAGGTGACGCTGGCTTTCCTGCCGCCATCGACGGTGATCAGGTTGTCATCACCGGTCCACCACAGCAGGCGGTCGCTGGGCAGGCCCTGCTCGCCGGTCTCCGGGTTGAAGTACAGCCAGTCGTTGCCGTTGAAGCTGCGCAGCCACAGTTCGGGGCTCTGCGGGGTGTCGGCGACCAGGCGGATGGTGTGGACCTTTTCCAGCGGCACATGGGCGATGGACAGCAGCAGGTCGATCACCTGGGCTTTCTTCATCGGCGAGGTGTCGCCGGCCAGCAGCAGCTTGACGTTGTCGTCATTGAGGTTGTTGACCCGCTTGATGGTCTCGCTGACGAAGGTCTCGACGTCGGCCGAGTGCTGGCGGATCGGCGCCATCAGCGCTTCGGCGGCGATCTTTTCCGGGCCTTCTACGGCCAGGCTGTCGCGGAAGGTCGGGCCCTTGATCTTGGCTTTTTCGGTGCTGTAGCGCTTGGTCAGCACCAGGCGGTAGTAGAGGGTCTGGTTGCCGCTGGCACGACGGGCCGACCAGGTCACCTTGCGGTTGCCATCGGCGCGGTTGACGCTCACTCCATAGTTGTTGGAGATGAAGCTCTCGTTGAGGCTCACGTAGTCACGGTTCAGCGGGGGCACGAACATCTGCACCTTGACCGGGTCCTTGGCGCTGGCGACGAACTCGACCTTGGCGTCGATGTTCCACAGGTCGTCGGTCTCGTCCTCGGTCACCGGAATGCCGAGGGCGAAGATCTGATAGGCCGTGATCGCGATGCCCAGCAGCACCAGGACGGTGATCAGGACTTTCAGGTGAAGGGTAAGAGAGCGCATCGGAATTACTCTGCTTTGGGAGCTTCGGTGGCGCAGGCAGGTTTGCCGGCCGCGTATTTAAGGCTTGGGTCGACCAGCGCACCGAAGTGCTTGAGGGCCTCGGAACCGATCAGCAGCGGGAACTGGAAGGCGCTGCGGTCGGTGAGGTTGACCTCGATGGTGCGTTGCGTCTGGCCCATGCAGATCTCGAGTTCGATGACCGGGCGGGCGGTGTAGGCCTTGCCGGATTCGACATCATAGTCCCCGGCGCGGCGCTTGATCTTGCTGACGCGGGCCAGGGGGCGTTCGATGGGGTGCTTGTGCGCGGCGTCGATGGCCAGGTAGAAGCGCACCCAGCTTTCGCCGTTGCGCTTGAAGCGCTTGATGTCGCGGGCGCTGAGCGAGGCGGTCTTGGCGCCGGTGTCGAGCTTGGCCGCGACTTCCAGGTCAAGGCCGCCCAGGCGGGCGTATTCGTTCAGACCGTACACGGTCTTCTCGGCCGCGGGCGCGAGCGCCGGCAGCAGGGTCAGGCAGAGCAGCAGTGAAACGGGTATGAGTCTCATAATCCTGGCGCGGTGCGGTGCGAAGTTCAGGGCAAGGCGACTGGCCAAGCGTCCTCATTGATCTGTCAACAACATGAAATGATGACAGACACACTATCCATGCTCCCGGGGGAGCGCGGCATTCTATCACGCCGATGTCTTGACGCCAGCGCGCCCGCGATCAGACCCCGTAAGGGCGGGGTAAGTTCGTTATTAGACGATTGTCGACAATATTCTTTTTGTCTTTGACTCAGCTCCTCTATTTGGCTAGTTTTTGCGTCACTGATTTTGAAGGTGTCGACAATCATGCTGGATACAGCCCCGGCCACCGCACTGCCCCAGGACGAGACCGAGACCCTCTCGGAGCATGTCTTCCGCTGTATCCAGGCCGCCATCGTCAAGGGCGACATCGCCCCCGGCAGCAAGATCTCCGAGCCGGAGCTGGCGCGCACCTACGGCATCAGCCGCGGCCCGCTGCGCGAGGCGATCCACCGTCTGGAGGGCCAGCGCCTGCTGGTGCGCGTGCCGCATGTCGGCGCCCGGGTGGTGTCGCTCAGCCATGCCGAGCTGATCGAACTGTACGAAATCCGCGAATCCCTCGAAGGCATGGCCTGCCGCCTGGCCGCCGAGCGCATGAGCCAGGCGGCCATCGACGAACTGCGCCACGTGCTCGACACCCATGAGCGCGACGCCGCGTTCCAGGCCGGGCAGGGCTACTACCAGCAGGAAGGCGACTACGACTTTCACTACCGGATCATCCAGGGCAGCGGCAACCAGACCCTGTACAAGATGCTCTGCGGCGAGCTGTACCAGCTGGTGCGCATGTACCGCATCCAGTTCTCCAGCACGCCCAACCGCCCGCGCCAGGCCTTCGCCGAGCACCACCGCATCCTCGATGCGATCGAGGCCCGTGATGGCGAACTGGCAGAACTCCTGATGCGCCGCCACATCGGCGCGTCCAAACGCAATATCGAGCGCCACTACCAAGGTGCCGACAACAATAGCCCACGAGGTGAGTCATGACAGTGAAGAGCACGCCCGGCCAGCGTTTCCGTGACGCGGTCGCCGCCGAACATCCGCTGCAGGTGGTCGGGACCATCAACGCCAACCATGCCCTGCTGGCCAAGCGCGCCGGCTTCAAGGCCATCTACCTGTCCGGCGGCGGTGTCGCCGCCGGCTCCCTGGGCCTGCCGGACCTGGGCATCAGCGGCCTGGACGATGTGCTCACCGACGTACGGCGCATCACCGACGTGTGCGACCTGCCGCTGCTGGTGGATGTCGACACCGGCTTCGGCGCCTCGGCCTTCAACGTTGCCCGCACCGTCAAGTCGATGAGCAAGTTCGGTGCCGCGGCTATCCATATCGAGGACCAGGTCGGCGCCAAGCGCTGCGGCCACCGGCCGAACAAGGAGATCGTCTCGCAGCAGGAGATGGTCGATCGCATCAAGGCCGCCGTCGACGCCCGCAGCGACGACAGCTTCGTGATCATGGCGCGCACCGATGCCCTGGCGGTGGAAGGCCTGAACGCCGCGCTGGACCGCGCCGCCGCCTGCATCGAGGCCGGCGCCGACATGATCTTCCCGGAAGCCATCACCGAGCTTTCGATGTACAAGACCTTCGCCGACCGGGTGAAGGCGCCGATCCTGGCCAACATCACCGAGTTCGGCGCCACGCCGCTGTACACCACCGAGGAACTGGCCTCGGTCGATGTGTCGCTGGTGCTGTACCCGCTGTCGGCCTTCCGCGCCATGAACAAGGCGGCCGAGAACGTCTACACCGCGCTGCGCCGCGACGGCACCCAGAAGCACGTGATCGACACCATGCAGACCCGCATGGAGCTCTACGATGCCATCGGCTACCACGCCTTCGAGCAGAGCCTCGATGCGTTGTTCGCGCAGAAAAAAGGGTAAATGAATACCTGTGCCGGCCTCTTCGCGGGTAAACCCGCTCCCACAGGTTTCAGAGATTGCGCCAAACCTGTGGGAGCGGGTTTACCCGCGAAGAGGCCGGCACAGGCAAACCGATTAGCCAGAAAAGACTTCGATAACAAATTCAAGAAAGGAGAAACACCATGGCCGAAGCAAAAGTACTCAGTGGCGCGGGCCTGCGTGGCCAGGTGGCCGGCCAGACCGCGCTGTCGACCGTCGGCCAGGCCGGGGCCGGCCTGACCTACCGCGGCTATGACGTGCGCGACCTGGCCGCCGGCGCCGAGTTCGAGGAAGTCGCCTACCTGCTGCTGTACGGCGAGCTGCCGAGCAAGACGGAGTTGGCCGACTACAAGCGCAAGCTCAAGGGTCTGCGCGACCTGCCGCAAGCGCTGAAGGAAGTGCTCGAGCGCATCCCGCGCGACGCCCACCCGATGGACGTGATGCGCACCGGCTGCTCGGTGCTCGGCACCCTCGAGCCCGAGCTGACCTTCGACGCCCAGCGCGAGAAGACCGATCGCCTGCTGGCGCTGTTCCCGGCGGTGATGTGCTACTGGTACCGCTTCACCCACCACGGCGTGCGCATCGACTGCACCAGCGACGAGGACACCTTGGGCGGTCACTTCCTGCACCTGCTGCACGGCAAGAAGCCGAGCGCGCTGCACGTCAAGGTGATGAACGTCTCGCTGATCCTCTACGCGGAGCACGAGTTCAACGCCTCGACCTTCACCGCCCGGGTCTGCGCCTCGACCCTGTCCGACCTCTACTCTTGCGTCACCGCCGCCATCGGCTCGCTGCGCGGCCCGCTGCACGGCGGCGCCAACGAAGCGGCGATGGAGCTGATCGAGCGCTTCCAGACCCCGCAGGAAGCCACCGCCGAGCTGCTGCGCATGCTCGAGCGCAAGGACAAGATCATGGGCTTTGGCCACGCCATCTACAAAGAGTCCGACCCGCGTAACGAAGTGATCAAGGGCTGGTCGAAGCAGCTCGCCGATGAAGTCGGCGACAAGGTCCTGTACCCGGTTTCCGAAGCCATCGACAAAACCATGTGGGAGCAGAAGCGCCTGTTCCCCAACGCCGACTTCTACCATGCCTCGGCGTACCACTTCATGGGCATCCCGACCAAGCTGTTCACCCCGATCTTCGTCTGCTCGCGCCTGACCGGCTGGGCCGCGCACGTGTTCGAACAGCGCGCCAACAACCGCATCATCCGCCCGAGCGCCGAGTACGTGGGCGTCGAACAGCGCCAGTTCGTGCCGATCGAGCAGCGCTGAATTGTCGACTGCTGGGGCTGCTGCGCAGCCCTATCGCGACACAAGGCCGCTCCTACAGGTGCGGCGCAGTCCCTGTAGGAGCGGCCTTGTGTCGCGATAGGGGCGCGCAGCGGCCCCAATGGCCAGACCTGCATAACGATTACCGTGACCGAGCCCGATAACGATATGAACACCGCATTCCGCAAGAACCTGACAGGCACCGCCCTGGACTACTTCGACGCCCGTGCCGCGGTCGAGGCGATCAAGCCCGGCGCCTACGAGGGCCTGCCGTACACATCCCGGGTACTGGCCGAGAACCTGGTGCGCCGCTGTGATCCGGCCACCCTCAACGCCTCGCTGGAACAGCTGATCGAGCGCAAGCGCGACCTCGACTTCCCCTGGTTCCCGGCCCGCGTGGTATGTCACGACATTCTCGGCCAGACCGCCCTGGTCGACCTGGCCGGCCTGCGCGACGCCATCGCCGACAAGGGCGGCGACCCGGCCCAGGTCAACCCGGTGGTACCGGTGCAATTGATCGTCGACCACTCGCTGGCCGTGGAGTGCGGCGGCTTCGATCCGCAGGCGTTCGACAAGAACCGCGCCATCGAGGACCGCCGCAACGAAGACCGTTTCCACTTCATCAACTGGACCAAGCAGGCGTTCAAGAACGTCGACGTGATCCAGCCGGGCAACGGCATCATGCACCAGATCAACCTGGAGAAGATGTCGCCGGTGATCCACAACGATCGCGGCGTGGCCTACCCGGACACCTGTGTCGGCACCGACAGCCACACCCCGCACGTGGATGCCCTGGGTGTGATCGCCATCGGCGTCGGCGGCCTGGAGGCCGAGAACGTGATGCTCGGCCGCGCCTCGTGGATGCGCCTGCCGGAAATCGTCGGCGTCGAGCTGACCGGTCGCCTGGCGCCGAACATCACCGCCACCGACCTGGTGCTGGCGCTCACCGAGTTCCTGCGCAAGCAGAAGGTGGTCGGCGCCTACCTGGAGTTCCACGGTGCCGGCGCCAGTGCGCTGACCCTGGGCGACCGCGCCACCATCTCCAACATGGCCCCGGAATACGGCGCCACCGCGGCGATGTTCGCCATCGACCAGCAGACCATCGACTACCTCAAGCTCACCGGTCGCGATGACCAGCAGGTGCAGCTGGTGGAAACCTACGCCAAGGCCGCCGGCCTGTGGGCCGACAGCCTGGCCAAGGCCGAGTACGAGCGCACCCTGAGCTTCGACCTGTCGAGCGTGGTGCGCAACATGGCCGGCCCGTCCAACCCGCATGCCCGAGTGGCCACCAGCGAACTGGCGGCCAAGGGCATCGCCGGCGCCTGGGAAGAAGTGCCGGGCCAGATGCCGGACGGCGCGGTGATCATCGCCGCCATCACCAGCTGCACCAACACCAGCAACCCACGCAACGTGATCGCCGCAGGCCTGTTGGCACGCAATGCCAACAAGCTCGGCCTGGCACGCAAGCCCTGGGTCAAGTCGTCGCTGGCGCCAGGCTCCAAAGCCGTGCAGCTTTACCTGGAAGAAGCCGGCCTGGAGAAAGAACTGGAGCAACTGGGCTTTGGCATCGTCGCGTTCGCCTGTACCACCTGCAACGGCATGTCCGGTGCGCTGGACCCGGTGATCCAGCAGGAGATCATCGACCGCGACCTGTACGCCACCGCCGTGCTGTCGGGCAACCGCAACTTCGACGGGCGCATTCACCCCTACGCCAAGCAGGCGTTCCTCGCCTCGCCGCCGCTGGTGGTGGCTTACGCTATCGCTGGCACCATCCGCTTCGACATCGAGAAAGATGTGCTGGGCGTGGTCGACGGCAAGGAAATCCGTCTCAAGGACATCTGGCCGAGCGACGCAGAGATCGACGCGGTCGTGCGTGCGGCGGTCAAGCCCGAGCAGTTCCGCAAGGTCTACATCCCGATGTTCGCCATCGAGGAAGATCGCGGGCCGAAGGTGGCGCCGCTGTACGAATGGCGCCCGATGAGCACCTACATCCGTCGCCCGCCGTACTGGGAAGGCGCCCTGGCCGGCGAGCGCACCCTGCGCGGCATGCGCCCTCTGGCGGTGCTGCCGGACAACATCACCACCGATCACCTGTCACCGTCCAATGCCATCCTGCTCGACAGCGCCGCCGGCGAGTACCTGGCCAAGATGGGCCTGCCGGAGGAGGACTTCAACTCCTACGCGACCCACCGTGGCGACCACCTCACCGCCCAGCGCGCCACCTTCGCTAACCCCAAGCTGTTCAACGAGATGGTGCGCAAGGATGACGGCAGCGTGAAGCAGGGGTCGCTGGCGCGCCTTGAGCCGGAAGGCAAGGTGACCCGCATGTGGGAGGCCATCGAGACCTACATGGAGCGCAAGCAGCCGCTGATCATCGTTGCCGGTGCCGACTACGGCCAGGGTTCGTCCCGCGACTGGGCGGCCAAGGGCGTGCGCCTGGCCGGCGTCGAGGCCATCGTCGCCGAAGGCTTCGAGCGCATCCACCGCACCAACCTGGTGGGCATGGGCGTGCTGCCGCTGGAGTTCAAGCCGGGCACCGACCGCAAGACCCTGGGCCTGGACGGCAGCGAGACCTATGACGTGCTCGGTGAGCGCAAGCCACGCGCGACGCTGACCCTGGTGGTGACGCGGCGCAATGGCGAGCGTGTCGAGGTGCCGGTGACCTGCCGCCTGGATACCGCCGAAGAGGTGTCGATCTACGAGGCGGGTGGCGTGTTGCAGCGCTTTGCTCAGGACTTCCTGGAAGGCGCGGCCTGAGCATGAAACGGGGGCCGCTTTGCGGCCCTTTCGCGACACAAGGCCGCTCCTACAGGCGACCGCGACCTCCTGTAGGAGCGGCCTTGTGTCGCGAAAGGGCTGCAAAGCAGCCCCAGGGATTTTCGCCGAAACGAAAAGATCAGGAAAAACTGCAATGGCCCATGTACCTCAAGTAAGAATCCCCGCCACCTATATTCGTGGCGGCACCAGCAAAGGCGTGTTCTTCCGCCTCCAGGACCTGCCCGAGCGCGCCCAGGTCCCGGGCCCGGCCCGTGACGCCCTGCTGCTGCGGGTGATCGGCAGCCCCGACCCGTACGGCAAGCAGATCGACGGCATGGGCGGCGCGACGTCCAGCACCAACAAGACGGTGATCCTGTCGAAGAGCCTCAAGGCCGACCACGACGTCGACTACCTGTTCGGCCAGGTGTCGATCGACAAGGCTTTCGTCGACTGGAGCGGCAACTGCGGCAACCTGTCCGCTGCGGTCGGCTCGTTCGCCATCAGCGGCGGGCTGGTCGATGCCAGCCGCATTCCGCGCAATGGCATCGCCACCGTGCGGATCTGGCAGGCCAACATCGGCAAGACCATCATCGCCCATGTGCCGGTCACCGAAGGCGAGGTGCAGGAAACCGGTGATTTCGAGCTCGACGGCGTGACCTTCCCGGCCGCCGAGGTGCAGCTGGAGTTCCTCGATCCGGCCGCCGACGAGGACGGTGACGGCGGGGCGATGTTCCCCACCGGCAACCTGGTCGACGACCTCGAGGTGCCGGGCGTCGGCACCTTCAAGGCGACCCTGATCAACGCCGGCATCCCGACCATCTTCGTCAATGCCGCCGATATCGGCTATACCGGTACCGAGCTGCAGGACGCGATCAACGGCGATGCCGTGGCATTGCAGCGTTTCGAGACCCTCCGCGCCCACGGCGCGGTGCGCATGGGGCTGATCGAGCACATCGACCAGGCTGCCGGGCGCCAGCACACGCCGAAGGTGGCGTTTGTCGCGGCGCCAACGGGCTATACCTCCTCCAGTGGCAAGGTTGTCGCCGCCGAGGACGTCGACCTGCTGGTGCGTGCGCTGTCGATGGGCAAGCTGCACCACGCGATGATGGGCACCGCGGCGGTCGCCATCGGCACCGCCGCGGCGATCCCGGGAACGCTGGTCAACCTCGCCGCCGGTGGCGGGGAGCGCAGTGCCGTGCGTTTCGGTCATCCGTCCGGCACGCTGCGGGTCGGGGCCGAGGCGCGTCAGGTGGACGGGCAGTGGACCGTGACCAAGGCAATCATGAGCCGAAGCGCTCGGGTGCTGATGGAGGGCTGGGTACGCGTGCCCGGTGATAGCTTCTAAACGCACCATCAGCGCTCGGCTTTTCTGG
>NZ_JAOCDM010000053.1 GCF_029840925.1 Pseudomonas sp. GD03858 | reverse complement strand
GCGTGGTTCGCCGTACCAGTTGCCTCGTTCGCTGGTGCCGACGGTCTGGTAGTAGCGCTTGTCGAACAGGTTGTTGGCGTTGACCGCCGCGGTCCAGTGCTGGTCGATGCGGTACTCGAGCAGGCTGTTCCATACGGCGTAGCCGGCCTGCTCGTAGGCGAACGGGGTGCTGACACTGTCGCGCACCACTTCACCCTGGATGTAGTTGCGGCTCTGGATGTTGGCGCCCACGCCGACCTTCCAGCGCTCCAGCTCGCCCGGCAGCTGGTAGGTGGTGAAGAACTTGAACAGGTGCTTGGGCGTCTGCGAGCTGAGCGGCTTGCCTACGTTGTCGGCGGTACCGGACTTGCGGTATTCGTTCATGTTGAAGGTGTAGCCGGCGGACATTTCCCAGCCCGGCAGCAGCTCGCCGCTGATCTCGGTGTCCCAGCCACGGCTGACGATTTCGCCACCGTTGACGTAGCAGCAGGAGTTGGCCGCGGTGGACGGGCCGCCGATGTACACGCCTTCGTTTTCACGCTTGACGTAGTACAGGGCGCTGGAGAAGTTCAGGCGCCCGTCGTAGAACGCGCTCTTGACCCCCACCTCGTAGGTCTTGCCTTCGATCGGCGCGATCGGGCCGAACGAGGTGCTGAGCATGCTGGTTTGCGGCTGGTAGATCTCCGAGTAGCTGGTGTACAGCGACCAGTTCTCGTCGACGTCGTAGACCAGGCCACCGTAGTAGGTGATATTGCCGGAGTCCTTGCCGCCGGAGGTGTAGGTCGAGGTGCTGCCGTCGCCGTTGGGCACCACGCTGAACAGCGCGTCCTCGAAGTCGTTGTAGCGGGCGCCGACGATCAGCTTGAGCGGATCGGTCAGCTGCGCCTTGAGGGTCATGTAGCCGCCGGTCTTCTTCGCGTCCCAGGTGGGGAAGGTGTACAGCAGGCCAGGGCGGCTGCCTTTGGGCAGCGAACCGATGTCGGTGTTGTACAGGTCCACCGGGGTGATTTCGGTGTTGGTGCTGTGGTCGGCGTACATCCGGTGGATGTTCGAGTGGTCGGCGCCGATCAGCAGCTCGTGCTCGCGGCCGAATGCTTCGAAGGTGCCGTGGATATTGGCGGCGAACAGCTGCTGGACGTTCTCGTAGTCACGCAGGATACGCTGGAAGTTGGCCTGGGTGCCGGTCTGCAGGTTCGGCGGGCTTATGACTTGGCCGAGGTCGTGGCTGGTGTTGAATTTGCTGAAGGTGTAGTTGAACTCGCCTTTCCAGTTCTCGTTGAAGGCCTGTTCGAGCTTGGTGAAGGCTTCCATGCGTTCGTTGTTGGCGGACGACCAGTCGGCAGCCAGCGAGGTCTTGCGCGACAGGCCCAGGTCTTCGCCGCTGCTGGAGCGCACCAGGCCCTGGTCCCAGTAGCCGTCCATGTCACGTTTTTCATAGCTGCCGCCGAAGGTCAGCAGGGTGTCCGGCGTCAGGTCGGCTTCGAGCACGCCGAAGAACGCCTGCTTCTGGCTGTTGGAGCCGTGGTAGAAGTAGTCGCGGTCCTCGTAGGCGGCGGCGAAGCGGCCACGCAGCTTGCCGTCGAAGCCCATCGGGCCGGTCACGTCGACTTCCTGGCGATAGTTGGCCCAGCTACCGGCGGAGCTGGCGAGCTTGACCTGGTTGTGGTCCAGGGCGCGCTTGCGCACCAGGTTGATGGTGCCGCCAGGCTCGCCGTTGCCGGTGTTCATGCCGTCGGAGCCGCGCAGTACTTCGACGTGGTCGTACTGGATCATGTCCGGCAGGGTCTGGTAGGTCTCTTCGCGCATCGACGGCGCACCGCTGTCGGTGGTGATGCTGCTGACCTTGAAGCCGCGCGAGTAGATCTGCACATCGTTGTCGTTGCCGCCGACCAGGGTGATGCCAGGCGCCTGCTTGAGCACCTGCTCGACGTTGTGCAAGCCCTGGTCCTCGATGCGCTGGCTGCTGATCACCGATACCGACTGCGGGATTTCGCGCATGGCGGTGGGGGTCTTGCCGCCCACGGTGACCGCGCCGGCGGTGTAGGAGCCGGTGTTCTCGGTGATGTTGCCCAACTGCGAGGCGGTGACCGAGGTGGTGTCGAGGTTGATCGCACCGCTGCTGGTGTCAAATCCCCCGCTCAGGGTCACCACGTTGCCTTCGACCTGATAGGTGATGCCGGTGCCCTGGATCAGGCGGCGCAGCGCATCGATGCTGTCGATGCGGCCCTTGAGCGCGCTGGCGCGCAGGCTGCCGACGGTGTCCGGGCTGTACAGGATCTGCAGGTTGGCCTGGCGGCCGAGCGCCTGCAGAGCACTGGAGAGTGGCTGAGCCGGAATGTTCAGCTCGACCACTTCGGCGTGCGCCTGGACGCAATTGAGCGCCAAGGTGACACCGAGAGCCAGCAAGGTCTTCGGGTGAGGGAAGCGGGAGCGTGGGGCACGTACGTCTGGGCTGCTCATTCGAGTCTTGTCCGTAGTTGGGTTGGCAGTCTAATTGAGAATTATTACCACTGGGGAATGAGACGCGCGAACCGTAGAAAACCGGAAAATTTTCTACGGTTCGTTGGGGTGGGTCAGGCCAAGGTGCGTTCGCTGACCACTCGGCCGGCTTCCATGCGCACCAGTTGGTCGGCGATATCGAAGTAGCGATCGTCGTGGGAGATCACGATGATGGTCTTGCCCAGGCGCTTGAGGTCCGGCAGCAGCTCGGTATAGAAAATGCGCCGGAAGGTCGGGTCCTGGTCGGCGGCCCATTCGTCGAACACCAGGATCGGGCGCTCCTCGAGCCAGGCGTTGATCAATGCCAGGCGCTTGCGTTGGCCGGTCGACAGGTCGGTGGTGGTGAAGCGTCCGTCCTGCACGCTGACCTTGTGGGCGATCTCCAGGCGTTGCAGGTAGGCATTGGCGTCTTCGGGGATGTGCTGGTCGCCCTGGACGATGTCATCGAACAGGTAGTAGTCGGCAAAGATCGTGGTGAACAATTGCCGGTAGTCATCGCGATGCTCGGCCTGAACCGGCTTGCCATCCAGGCGCACCTCGCCCTGCTGCGGCGCGTACAGGCCCAGCAGCAGCTTGATCAGCGTGGTCTTGCCGCAGCCGTTCTCGCCAACGATGAAGGTGATCTCGCCCTGTTCGATGCGCAGGTTCACCGGCCCCAGGCAGAACGGCGTGGCGCCGGGCACCGGGTCGAAGGCATAGCGCACGTTGTTCAGCTCCAGGCTGTGTATCGCCTTGGGCGTGGGCGCGCTGTCGGTCAGCGGCAGGTGTGGCTCGGGCGAGGAGAACTGCTCGGACAACTGGGCGATGCGCTGGAAGGCGATACGCGCGCGACCGATGATCGGCAGGGTGCCGATCAGATGTTCCAGCGGGCCTTTCATGTACAGCAACACTAGTACGAAACCGCTCATCACCGCTGGGTTGTCGGCGGGCCAGAGCGACTGCATGACCAGGGCGACGCCAATCACCACGAAGAACAGCATGGAGCCGAACGACTTGGCGATGACGAAGGTGTTGATCGAGCGGATCTGGGTGCGGCAGATGAAGTCGGCGGTGGCCTGCACCCCGTGCACGAACATGCGGTGGCGACGGCGTCGGTGAATGCGCAGCTCCTTGGCGCCGTCGGCGATCGCGTTGTACTGGCGCTGCAGGTCGTCCTCGGCGGCGCGGGCGCTGTCGAAGCCTTTCAGGCCGATGGACTGGGCGATGGACTGGGCGCCCATGCCGATCGCGATCGCCACGATCAACAGCAGGAACATCGGCCAGGACAGCATCGCCAGGTAGCCCAGGCAGCCGAGCGTCACGGTGAAGGAAATGGCCAGCGGCGCAAAGGCGAAGGCGAAGTCGCTGATGGTATCGACGTCATGGGTCAGCACCGGGATCAGACGATGGCTGCGATAGCGCTCGATCTGGTCGATCGGCGCCGCCAGGACCTTTTCGCCCAGGCTCTTGCGCAGGCTGGCGATGATGTTCTGGCCAACATGGTTGGTGCCGATGTCGGACAGGATCGAACAGCACAGGGCGGTGACGCACAGGCCGGCGAAGGCCAGCAGGGCGCCCTGGCCCAGGCCGCCCTCCTGGTGCAGGGCATTGTTGATGGTGGCCAGCAGCGCAGTGACGCTCAGGCCGCCAATCATGCCCAGGACGATCGAGATGGCCACGATGGGCCAGAATGGGCGTAGCAGCGGGAACAGCTGGCCGAGCGCCCCGCGGTTTTTTGCGGTCATGTCGTGGGCTCGTCAGGCGTTGGTCAGTGGCAGCAGCTGCTCGGTGTCGCGTACCGCGTCCGGGGCTAGCTTGCCAAGGCTGTGGTAAAGCGACTGGCCGATCTCGGCAGCGCGCATCGGCAGGACCGACAGCAAGGTGTCGCTCAGGCCGTGGGACTGTTCGCAGAAGCCTTGCAGGTAGACCGCGGCTTCCAGCTTGCCGTTGCCGATGGCGCGGTAGTCGCGATCGACCTCGAAGTCTTGCAGGTATTCGGCCAGTGGCGCCAGCAGGTCGCGATGGGTGCGGCGCTCGTAGCCGGTGGCGAGGATCACCGCGTCGTAGCGATGGGTGAGCTGGCCGTTGGTGGCCAGGTCGCGCAAGGTGAGCTCGATGCCTTCGGCGGTGTCGACGGCTTTTTCCACCTGGCGGCGGCACAGGACCGAGTGGCGGAACTGGTGCGAGACCTTCTGGCGGTACAGCACGCCATAGATGCGCTCGATCAGGTTCAGATCGACCACCGAATAGTTGGTGTTGTGGTATTCGTCGATGATCTTGCGGCGTTCTGCCGGCGGCTGGTCGAACACCAGGTCGGTGTACTGCGGGGCGAAGATTTCGTTGACGAACGGGCTGTCGTCGGCGGGCTTGAGCGCCGAGGAGCGCAGGATCATGTCGACCTTGACCGACGGGTAGCTGTCGTTGAGGTCGATGAATGCCTCGGCGGCGCTCTGCCCGGAACCGATGATGGCGATGCGCATTGGCTTGCCCTTGGCGCAGGGCAGTTTCTCCAGGGCGCTGAGGTAGCTGGAGTGGTGGAACACCCGCGGGTCATCCTTGAACGGGCGGAACAGCTCGGGCACTTTCGGCGTGCCGCCGGTACCGACCACCACGCTGCGGGTGCGACGGGTGTATTCCTTGCCTTGCTGGTCGCGAGCGATGACCCGCAGGTGGGCGACGCGACCGTTCTCCAGCTCAGGTTCGATACGCAGCACCTGTTCGCCGTAGCGGGCCTGGTGGCTGAAGTGCTCGGCCACCCAGCGCAGGTAGTCGTTGAACTCCAGGCGGCAGGGGTAGAAGGTGCCGAGGTTGACGAAGTCGACCAGGCGGTTGTTGCTGTGCAGGTAGTTGACGAAGCTGTAGGGACTGGTGGGGTTGCGCAGCGAGACCAGGTCCTTGAGGAAGGATATCTGCAGTTCGCTCTGGCTGGCCAGGGTATCGCCGTGCCAGCGGTAGTGGGTCTGCTTGTCCAGGAACAGGGCGTCGAGCTTGTGGCCGGTGCTCTGCTCCAGTTCCTGCAGCGCGATGGCCAGCGCCAGGTTGGAGGGGCCGAAACCGACCGTGATCAGGTCGTGGATCTTGTTCGAAGCGTTCGTCTGACTCATGGGGCAGTCCATTCGTTGGGAGTAGATTCCCTGTAAACGACTGGCTGCCTGGCTAATTTACCGCCTGGCCGGGATCACCGACCAGGCGTTGTCGCCGATCAGAGTTCGCGGGCCACGCGCACACCGATCCAGTCGCCGCGTTCGGTGCGTACCACGGTGTTGCGGTTGCCCGAGCGCGAGAAGATCGGTGCCTCGCCCCAGTCGTTGCCGCGGATCTGCGCGGTCTTGCAGTTGCCGGTCATCCAGGCGCTGCCATCGCTCGGCGCGCCTTCGTAGCTGTCGTGCCAGCAATCGGCGACCCACTCGTAGACGTTGCCATGCATGTCGTACATGCCAAAGGCGTTGGGCTTGAAACTGCCGACTGGGGAGCTGTAGCTGAACCCGTCGGTAGGGCCGTAGACATTGGCGTGCTGGCTGATCTGGTACTCGCCTTCCTTGTCGAACGGGAAGGGGAACGGACCGGTGCTGCCTGCGCGGGCGGCATATTCGCGCTCGGCCTCGCTGACCATGCGGTAGTGCTGGCCGGTCTTTTTCGATAGCCATGCCACGTAGCGCTCGACGTCGGCGTAGTCCATGCACACGGCGGGCTGACGCGGGCCTTGCTTGTAGCTGGGCTTGCCATTGGTGCAGCGCCGGCCCGGGCGGTCGTCGCCGTCGGCCAGGACCGTGCCGGTTGCCTTCTGGTAGGCGGCCCATTCCCCGGCCGTGATCTGGAAGCGGCTCATGGCGAACGGCTTGGCGAAGGTCACCTGGTGCATCGGACCTTCGTCATCCTGGCGGCCCTGTTCATCGTCGGGGGTGCCCATCATGAAGCTGCCGGCGGGCAGCACGACCATTTCCGGGCAGGTCTTGTCGCAGTCACGGAACACCGTGCCGGGCTTGTCCGACGGCTGCGCGGCCAGGGCCGGCAGGCTGCAGGCGGCCAGCACGGCGGCCAGGGTGAGGCGGTGCAGAGGTGCGCTCATGGGAGATGCCTTGTTCACAGTTGCTGAGTAATGAGGGTCATGGCCCGGTCGATCTGCCGCTCGTCGTTGAGCAGGCTCGGGGCCAGGCGGATCACCGGGCCGACGTCGCGGGCTACCGCGTCGCACATCACCTTGTTGGCGGTGAGGTGCGCGGCGACGGCGTCGGCGTCGCGGTCCTTGATGCGGAAGAAGGTGAAACCGGCGGAGAACTGCTCGCTGCGCGGGGTCACCAGCTGGATCTGGCGGTGCTCGGCCAGGCGCTGCTTGAGCAGGTCGTTGAGCTGGTGGATGCGCTGTTGCACCTCGGCCTTGCCCAGCTGCAGGTGCAGCTTGAAGGCTTCGCCGGCGGCCCAGCGGTGCTCGAAGGCGTGGTAGCCCCCAGGGGTCATGATGGTGGCGAAGTCCTCGTCGCGGGAGAAGGTGGCGACGCTCGGGGTGAGGTGCTGCATGCCGGTGGAGGCGGCGCAGATGATCCCGGTGCCGCGTGGGCCGAACATCCACTTGTGGGTGCCGGCGATGAAGTAGTCGCAGTTGAAGTCGGCGAAGCGGGCGTTCTCCACGCCGAAGCCGTGCACGCCGTCGACCACGTAGAGGATGCGCTCGGCTTCGCTGCGCTCGCGGTTGTGCCGGCGGACCAGCTCGCCGATCTCGCCCACCGGCAGCTTGACGCCGCTGCCGGAGTGCACCCAGGTCATGCCCAGCACCCGGGTGTTGGGCTTGATGGCCTTGTCGAGGGTGCTCAGTACCTGGTCGGTGGACACCGTCCACGGGTCGTCGAACAGGCGGATCTTGCGCACCGCGGTGCCCTGGCGCTGGCTGCGGAACTCCAGCGCCTTCTGCGCGGAATAGTGTTCGTGCTCGGTAATCAGGATCTCCTGCCCGGCGCCGACCTCGAGGCCGCCATAGATCATCGCCAGGCCTTCGGTGGTGCTGCCGGTCAGGGCGATCTGGCGCGGGCCGACCTCCAGGTAGCGCGCGGCCCACTCGCGCACTTCATCCTCGCGTTGCCATTCGTACTGGCTTTCCCAGTCCATCAGCGCGGCGGGATTGCGGTCGAGGTCGGCGCGGTGGCGGTCGATGGCGTCCTGCACTGGGCGCGGATGGGCGGTGACCAGGAAGTTGGCGAAATGCGCCACCTGTGGGTCCAGCGGGAACAGTGCGCGCAGGTTGCGCCATTTGTCGGCGCCGACCAGGGGAGCGGTGGTCTGGGCCAGGGCCTGTGGCAGCAGCGGCAGGCTGGCGGCCAGCAGGCCGGCCTGCTTGAGGAAGGTACGGCGGTTGCTCATGGATGAGTGGGCCTTGATCAGCGAGTGGCGACGGGATGGGCGGATTTCTGCACTTGCTCCCAGGCGCGCAGGAAATTACCGGCCCAGAGCTTGGCGATGTCCGTTTCGCTGTAGCCGCGGGTCAGCAATTCGGCGGTGACGTTGCGGATCTCGCTGACGTCCTTCCAGCCGTCCAGGCCGCCGCCGTCGTTGAAGTCCGAGCTGATGCCGACGTGGTCGATGCCGACCTTCTTCACCGTGTAGTCGATGGCGTCGACGTATTGCTTGAGGGTGGCCTTGGGCTCCTCCTCGAGGATGCCGTACAGCGAGCTTGCGTATTCGCCGAAGCGCGACTCGGGCCAGATGGTGATCACCGCGTCGCCCGGCATCAGGGCATTGGCCAGGCCCTGCAGCGGTTGCAGGTCGAAGCGCGCGCGCAGGGCGTCGAGCTTGTCCAGCACCGGCTTGCTCAGCGGCTTGAGGTACTGGCCGAAGCCGACCACCTGGATCACTCCGCCGCTGTCCTTGATCAGCTGCATTTCCCTGTCCGAGAGGTTGCGCGGGATGTCCACCAGTGCCCGGGGCGCCGAGTGCGAGGCGACGATCGGCGCGCGGGAGAGGCGGGCGACGTCTTCCAGGGCCAGGGTCGACATCTGTGACACGTCGATGATCACGCCCAGGTCGTTGAGGCGCTTGACCGCTTGCTCGCCGAGGGGCGACAGGCCGCCGAGGGCGTCGGCGGTATCGTTGAAGAACGGCAGCGGGCGCGAGGAGTCGGCCCAGTCGTTGTTGCCGGTATAGCTGAAGCCGAACATGCGCATGCCGCGCGCGGCCCACAGGTCCAGCTGCGTCAGGTCATGGCCGAGCGGGTAGGCGTTGAGCATGCTGATGAAGATGGCGAACTTGCCTTCGCCGTTGAGGCGGCGGAAGTCCTCGGGGGTGTAGGCGATGCCGACCTGGTTGGGGAAGTCGCGGGCCATGCCGCTGATGATCTTGTAGCGCACTTCCTGTTCTTGCCTTGCGGCGTCGACGAAGCCCGGGGTGGGGCGGTGCGGGGCGTTGTCACCGTTCCAGATTTCCGGCCAGCCGAAAATGGTCAGCGCGGCGCCCGATAGCCGACCCTTGCCGGCCTTGACCAGGTCGAACTGACCGCTGCCGTCCTTGTCCACCTCGCTGCCGGTGCTGCCCAGGTCCAGTGGCACGGTGATGTGGCTGTCGAAGGACAGCATGTGTTCATGCAGCGCATTGGCTTGCTCGACGATCTGGTGCGGGTAGCCTGCCTCCTGACGCTGCCAGTAAAAGTAACCGGCGGCACTCCCCAGGGCGACCGCCAGGGCCAGCGGCAGGCCGATGTACAGGGCTTTGCGGGAACGGGTCTTGGTCATTGCCATCTCGTTGCGGACTGATCGGATCGGCCTGCCGGCATGCGCGGGCAGGGCTCGGGTATCAGGTGGACGAATGGCTGGGAGGTAAATTTATCCGCGAGGCGGCATTCAAGATCTGCGTGGGCTGGCCGATAACGGGTTGTCAAGAGTCCACGTCTAAGGAAGGTCAGCAATGGTTGGAATAACCACCGCCAACATCAATATCCCGACCCTGGCCGGGGCCACCCAGCCATCGGCGAGCGCGGCGCAGCCGGGCAAGCCCGAGGTCAACGAGCAGGGTGGCCTGGTGTTCAAGGGCGATGTGTTCAAGGTTCAGGACAGCAAGCCGAAGGACCTCGACGAACTGAACAGCGACGAGCCGCCGAGCGTCAAGGAGCTGCGTGAGCAGATCAAGCGCTTGCAGAAACAGCTGGCTCAGGAGCAGAAGCAGCTGGCCCAGTTGCAGGAGCAGGCCAAGGATGATCCCACGAAGCTGGCGGCCGTTCAGGCCAAGCAGGCCAGCATCGCCACGCTCAACGGCCTGATCCTGGCCGCGACCGGCCAGTTGCTGCAGGCGCTCAGCGAGGCGGGCGGCAGCACGGCCGGAGGCTCGGTCGACACCCACGCCTGACCTTGGGTTGCGCCGGGGCCGTCAGGCGACCCCGGTTGGCTGGCCTCAGTCCTGGGCCAGGCGCGGGCGGTTCTGGCGCTCGCTCTTGTACTGCATGGCCACCGCCGGCGCCGGCTTGGCGCTGCCGGTCTCCAGCCACTGGCGCATGCGACTGGCATCGGCGAAGTGGGTGTACTTGCCGTAGGCGTCCAGGATCACCATCGCCACCGGACGATTGTCCATCTTCGTCAGCAGCACCAGGCAGTGTCCGGCCTCATTGGTGAAGCCGGTCTTGGTCAGCTTGATGTCCCAGTTGCTCTTGTTGACCAGGTGATCGGTGTTGCGAAAGCCCAGGGTGTAGTTGGGCTTGCGGAACGCCACGGTCTTTTCGGCGGTGGTCGACAGTTCGCCGAGCATCGGGTACTTGCGCGAGGCCATGAGCAGCTTGGCCAGGTCATGGGCGGTGGACACGTTCAGGGTCGACAGGCCGGTCGGCTCGACGTAGCGCGTGTGGCTCATGCCCAGGCTGCGCGCCTTGGCGTTCATCGCCTTGATGAAGGCGCCGTAGCCGCCTGGGTAGTGGTTGGCCAGGGTATTGGCCGCGCGGTTTTCCGACGACATCAGGGTGATCAGCAAGGTCTCGCGGCGGTTCAGCTCGCTGCCCAGGCGCACGCGGGAATACACGCCCTTCATCTCCGGGTTGTTGGCGATGGTCATGCTGAGCATTTCGTCCATGGGCAGCTTGGCGTCGAGCACGACCATCGCGGTCATCAGCTTGGTGACCGAGGCGATGGGGCGCACGCGATCGGCGTGGCTGGAATACAGCTCCTGGTTGGTGTTGAGATCGATCAGCAGGGCGCTGCCGGAGGCCAGGTGCAGCTTGCTCGGGTCGCGCTGGACCGTTGCCTGGGGTTGTGCAGCAGCAGTCGACGGGAGGGTCGCGGTACCTGTGAGCAACAGCAGCAGGCTGAGGATGGACAGGGAAGTTTTCACGTTGAGGCTCACTAAATGTTGGTATGTCGTTGGCTGTGCAAGGGTTTCCCCCGAAGAACCGATGCATTCTGGAGTATGGTTCAACGGCTGTCGAATGCCTTATATCCAAAGGGCGCAAGGTGAAGGAAATTTAATCCTGTACCAATTCCGTACCAATTACCGCTGCTTCAAGCTTGGCAAGCTCGGACCAATCATTCGCTGAATTTTCGGGGGTCGGAGCACCGAGCGTCAGACGAGCAAACTGGCGCATCGAAGTGATCTCGTACAGCGCCTCCTCTATGGCTGGATCGCTCCACGGCACCACCTGCTCCTGACGGGTTTGCTTGCGCTTACCGGCGTACTCGAAATCGGAAAAGCTCATCTGACCCATGGGATGGCGGGCTTGTAGAAGGCAGTTGGACGGAGGACGATTTCAGCACAGGTCGGATGGCCTGTGCTGACGTGATCGGAGAATCCCTAACAGCTAATAGCGAAAAGCAAGCAATCACTCGTCATCATGTAGCTATAGCGTCCATTCTTTTACCTAAGTGCCGCACCTCTATAACAACTACCTGGCTTGATGCAAGCTCCAAAACTTGATCTATTTTTCTAGAGTTGTCTTCATCTAGATTGGCATCCCACTCATCCAGCATTAACACAGGAGGAGACAATGAAAGCACCTTCTCAAGCTCTCTGATTTTAGTTTGCCCTGTAGATAATCCCCCATCCAGATTCATGAAGCTTGTTTCCGGGGTAATTAGCAAAGCATCATCAATGCTGCCTTTGATTATCTTTAGAAGCGAAGACTTTCCGGAACCGTTAAGCCCGGTAACCGTGTAGCGACCGCTAGAGATCCTGTGTCCTTGCAATTGACTGATGAATTCATCAGGCTCTATTTTATCGCGTGTAGACGCATCACGGATCGTGACGCCACGCAAGGATGACGAGTACAAAGCAAGATTTATATCCAGCTTGGAAGAGAACTCATCTAAATTACGAATCTTTGTGCGTACCAGATAAAACTGGCTTAAATAAATACTCAGCGAATGCACGTTGCCGAATACCTGAAGGCTGCGAGGGAGTATTGCAACGATCGTCCCTGCAACGGCTAGCGTAAAAATATCGTAACACTGAAGAGCGACTATGATAACAACCGTCGACAGTATGATCGGAGCACAAGCAATGATTTGCTCCAGCAAAACATACTTGTTGACCGTCCCAAAGTAAGAGTTGACTTTGTCGTTCAGCCCATGAAACCCTTCGTCACGCATGTTTCGACTGCCAAACATGGCCGAGTTCCACGCAAGCTCTATAGATAGTAAAGCGGAAAGTTTTTGAGATTGCATCTGCCCAGCGGATTTCTCGATCTGCTTTCGCAGGATCATTACCAAGCCAAGGGAGAGTGCAAGTGACGCTGTCATTGCCAGCGTAATTTGCCAACCGACGGATATGTAAAATACTAAAAGCGTAAAAATGACATTCAGGCTTACCGAGACTAACCCGAGATAAAAGCCACAGGCGTATGCAATCGTTGATGAAGCTTCTCCGCCGAGCCATTGAGCAACGGACTTTTTATTTTTTTCAGAGGCGTACTGCAAATCTTCCGTTGCTTTAATAAGCGTAGTATTTGAGTAGTTTTTCCAAGCCTCGTTTGACGCCCGCGTGGAGAAAAGCGTTGCAATCGAGCTGGCGACGTATGCCAGAAGCGCAAGAAAAAAGAAAAGCGAGACATATAACAGTATGGCTTTGACGTTTCCAGTTTCTAGCGTCAAGCCTGCTTGCGCGATGTAATAGGTAGAAAGTGCAAGTAATACTTGCTGAAGTATAGTGAGCCCCAGTGCGGAAAGAAATCGCCAGTCGCGATAGATCATGCCGCCCACCTGTAATAAGTAAATCCGATAATGCCAAGCGCGACTAACGACCAACAAAAACCTGAAACGGCAAGCGTCAATCTATGCCGCCTGCGCAGCATTATCGCCTCGGTGACTTTTATTTTGGTATGCCCCTTCATGTCCGGCGTTGAGAATTTTTTAATAAACGAATTAAGAAATTTAAGTTTCGAAATAACGCCGTAATGACCGGGGTTTAAAAACTGTAAGTCTTGGGCGGTAAGATCCCTGAGTACCAGCGTTGGGGTAGGCGTTCTTAATGGAAAATAGTCCGCGGAATGGAGGCTTGGGGCTTGACTGTCTTTATAGAGGGCGCCAATCATTAACTCATTTTTTATGCAGTTGGCTTTCGCGTCGATATGCATGCGCAACAAACGTAGAATATCGAAATCCTGCTCAAAAAGTATGATGACAGCGCCAAAGGATGTGTTGGGTCTCGACTTATAGAAATTGATGCATTTGCCTATTAAATGTTGAAGCCGCTGATCCGTATCTTTACTGTCAAAGTATGTGAAATATATATTTTTCTCAGCCAGCGCCTTAGGCATGAATGGGCACATGACACCATTTCGGTAGGGATGCAGTGCCGTAAGAAAGCCCTCTACGTACGGTGTGACACTTTCATAACAAGATTGTACAAATTTTGGAGAGTCGACAGGGGCTGAGTCTCCAATTGTCCATATTTGAGTCATTCGCGCCATCCCTGGAAAACCCTCCTTTGACAGGAGGGTCTAAACATTATCGATTTACCAGTTCCAACCGCACGGACGGGGATTCATTGGAACGCAGTGGCCCGGGGGTAAGGTTTGCGCGAACAGCTTTCTAATAAAGCTTTTAGGGCGAGCGTCATGAAAGGTTGCACCATTCTTGACCGTGGTGAAGGCATCAGACATTGGATCAGAGTATCTTTCGCTCATGTAAATCTCCTTGATGAGAACGACTATCAAATGCTTTTGATAGTGATTTAGATTATCCAGTGTCTCGATACCTTATGCAAGCGTTCCCCTTTTCCAAACTGCTTGCGCCTTTCGAAGCTCGAGTAAAAACCACCGAACCGACGCGATCATCTGCATATCAGTCCGACATTTTCGCAGTTAGGGAAACTCCGAACGCGTTGCCCATCAGCCGGAAATGGACGGCTTGGGGACGCCGAAAAGCCCGACTTTCAGCCGCTGAATTCTGACCCATGGGATGGCGGGCTTGTAGAAGGCAGTTGGACGGAGGGCGATTTCAGCACAGGCCAGATGGCCTGTGCTGACGTGATCGGAGAATCCCTAACAGTTGTCGGCGTGCTGTACCGGCGCCACCACCCATCGGTTCTTTCCGTTTTTCTTGGTCTGGTACATGGCGTTGTCGGCCTGTGTAAGCAGTTCGTCGATGCGCTTGCCGTGGGTATCGAAGAACGCCGTGCCCACGCTGGCCGAAATACTCGCCTTGGTGCCTGTGAAGCAGAATTCGATGTTGGCGGCTTCGATGACGCGTTGCAAAATGGCGTCGGCTTCGTGTTCGTGGCGCAGGTTGCCCAGGACCAGGATGAACTCGTCGCCACCGACGCGCGCCAGGGTGTCGCTGGGCCGCAGGCAGTGCTGCATGTGCCTGGAACACTCGACCAGTACCTTGTCGCCGGCCGCATGCCCGCAGTTGTCGTTAATCTGTTTCAGGCCATCCAGGTCTATATAGGAAACGGCAACTTTGCGTCGGTATTGCTCGGCATGTTCGAGGGTCGCCTGCAGGCGCGCCATCAGCAGGCGGCGATTGGGCAGCCCGGTGAGCGTGTCGAAGGATGCGAGGTTCTTCAGTTCCTTTTTCTGATCGATCAATTGCAGCCGGTTATAGCAGGACCAGGCAATCAGGCCGCCAATCAGCACGGCCAGGGCAATGGCGCTGACCAGCCCGAGGTAGCCGGGCCGATCGACACACAGCACGCTGAGCCACAGCGGCGTTCCTTCGATGGGGCGCTGAATCACAGGTTGCCTGTCCTCTGCCCCGATCTTGGCGCCGAGCACGGTTTCCATGTTGCCGGTGATCGGGTTCTGGCCGCTCAACCGGTAGCGATAGCCCAGTTTGCCAAGGCTCTCCAGTTCGGCCTCCAGCAGCTCGCTGTCCAGATGAATGGCGACGACCGACAATCCCCAGAACGTCTTGCCCGTGGCGTGCTTGCCGATGAAGATCGGCATGACGCCAACCGCGCCGAGCGATCCATCGCCCAGGCGCAGTGGCCCCTTGAAGGTTACCCGGTCCATGGGGAGGTCGAGCATTTCCATCTTTTGATTGCGATGGCCGAACAAGGTCGACAAGTCGCTGCCGTGCGCCAGTATCCGGCGATCGGCGGGGGCGCTCTGGGTGATGGTGCCGCCAGGTGCGAGCGCCAGGGCGTACAGGCGGTCCGGATGGGGAACGATATACGACGCAAGCTCGGCGAAATCATCCAGTCTGCCGTCATGGTGGCGCACGGCCGCGCCCAGGCCGTAAGCCGCGTTCAGGGCATGGCTCAATGACCGTTCGATGGCATGGGCAAAATGGTCGGCGGCTTGCTGGTTCCTGCTCGCGCGAATCTTTTCGAACGAGTCTTCCAGGGTCAGGACAATGGCGAGCGTCGGTACCAGGGAGAGGGTGAACAACACCAGAGGGAGCAACCACTTGCTCCGCACGCGAGGAGAGAGAGGCTCAGATATGCTCATGAAATCGTCCTGTGTATAAAAACCGGTACTGCTGAGCAATAGAGCGGGGGCTTTTCTGGCGTTTGCCGTGATTGTCGGGAGGCTGCTTTTTTGCTTTTGGATTCAAGGCTCTGTGTGGCGCAAATGCGCTGAATCGGATAAGTATAGGGACTGTCGTTATTTATCAATTGCTAATTGAAAGATGTCGAAAATCGTTAACTTTTTGTCGCGTGAAAGTTTGCGGGTCGACGCGGCTCGCAGGTGTTTTGTGACTAATCAGTCATCGTGATCAACTGTCATCGAAGTGTCTGCCGCACAAGGAACGAGGCACTTCGTCCACGCCCCATCCGGTCAAGGGACTACCTGCCATGACACTGCACTGTGAATTCGCTGACGAAGCCACCGATCAGCATTACCAGGCGATTCTCAAACCGCTGCGAGCCTACAACGACAGCAAGGTTGGTTCGCCTCGGGCGCGCGCCTTCGCCTGGTCGCTGCGCGATGGGCTGACAGGCGAGGTCACGGGTGGGCTGTATGGCAGACTCGGTGGCGGCTGGATGTTCGTTGAGCTGCTGGTCGTGCCCGAGGCATCCCGTGGCCAGGGGCTGGGGCGTGAATTGATGGGCAAGGCCGAAGCGCTTGCGAGGCGGGAAGGGTGCGTCGGGATCTGGCTGGATACCTTCAGTTTCCAGGCGCCGGCGTTCTATCGAGCGCTGGGGTTCGAAGTGTTTGGCGAGCTTGGTGACTACCTTCAGGGGCATCGGCGCTATTTTCTCAGCAAGCGTCTGGCCGAAGGCTGAGCGCCGGCCCCGACCTTAGCCGAGCGCTGCGATCATGCGATCGAATGCTTGCAGTGAATATCGCCCTTCGAGCTGGGACCGACTGGGTATCGTGGTTGGAAAGTCGAACCGTACGCGGCCGGGAAGTGCCTGCTCGATGGCTGAGTACCAAGCCATCAGCCCTTCTTGCAGGCGTACATGGAGTTCGAACCCGCTGCGCCGGCGAGTGCTGTCGGCACTGGCCCGAGCCCTCGCGAGCTGCGGCTCGATGCGTCCAACGAGGTAGCAGTCGGCAAAGCCGATGCGGCCTTGCGCAACGGTTTCGCGGGTGGCGTGCAGCTCGGCATGCCAGTCCTGTTCACGGGCTTCGCCGATCCGCCAGAGGGTCCAGATGTAGTGGAGCTTGAGCGGATCGCTGTCGCACACGGCCAACGCGCTGGCGCTCTCCATGGCCAGCGCCGCCTGCCAGCGATCGACGTTGCGCTGTGCCCAGAACCTGGCTGCGCCAACGGGATCGGTCGCCCGCTCGGGGACGTTGTCAAAGCGTCCGTTTTCGCCGATCACATGCTCGCCGCCATGCCGGGCGCACCAGGTGGTCTTGCCGCTGGCGCTGATGCCTTCCACTACCACGATCATCCTGTCGAACGCTCCTTGGGTCGTCTGTCTCGCAGGTTTCAGGAGATCGGCAGCTTCGCCGCTGGCTTGAGCCCGGCGCGGTGCCTGTGCGGCAAAAAAAAGCCCGCCATGAAGGCGGGCGACAAGACGCGTTAAGGGAGCAACGCACAACAACAGATTCGGTTCATATCAGCCGCGCATAGACGCTCAGGTGCTCGGCCATGTGCTGAGCCGAGGCGCGGGAAGTCAGCGGGCCGCTGATGGTCTCGCCATTGCGCATCAGGTACCAGCAGGCCAGCAGGCCCTGCAGGCGCAGCTCGCGTGGCACGGCACTGCCGACGACGGACATGATCTGGACGGTGGCCATGGAGGTGTCTCCGTGTGGGGCATGGCGCAACCTTACGAGCATGCTCGCGCGAACGGAAATCGACAGGCTCGATAGTGGTCATTGATGAAATCAACCAGCGGGTTTCAATCCAGGCTGCGCCCGTGCCGCCAGTAGCCCATCAGGGTCAGGCTGCGGCGATCGAGCCGGCGCTCCTTGATCCAGTGCTTGCGGATCGTCATCACCGCCGCCGACTCGCCGGCGACCCAGGCGTAGAAGTCGTTGCCCGCAGGCTCGGCCAGTTCCCAGAGAATGTCCTTGTCGATATCGACCTCTTCCAGCGCGGCGCCAGCATCGCCGGCTTGCAGCGGCTGTGGCAGGCGGGCCAGCTCCAGCGCCGCGTGACGCATGGCTTCGCCGTGGCCGCAGCCCAGCTCGCTGCGGGCCAGCCAGTGCAGCTCGGTGCCTGGGGCGTGGCGCAGGTCGATGCAGTCGCCGGGTTCGGGGACTTCGATGAATGCCTGGGTCGCGGGCGGATCCTTGAGCTCGGCGAGGCTTTCCAGGATGCCGGCGATGGCCGGCAGGGCGGTTTCGTCGCCGATCAGCAACAGCTTGCGCAACCCTTGCGGCGGTTGCCATTCATAGCCGCCCGGGTCTTCCCAGGCGGCGCGGTGCGGCGCCACGATCTGCAGGCGAGCGCCCGGTTGCGCGTGCTCGGCCCAGGCCGAGGCGGGGCCGCTGTCGCCGTGCAGCACGAAGTCGATGTCCAGCTCGCCGGCGTCCTGACGCAGGGCGCGGATGGTGTAGGTGCGCACGGGGTGTTGCGCCTCGCGGCGTGCCGCGTGCCAGTCGCCGCCCTTGGGCAGGGCTGGCTCGCGGCCCTGGGCGTCGGGGAAGAACAGCTTGACCCGCTGGTCCGCGGCGAGGGTGCGCATCAGGCGTACGTCCTCGCCGCCAAAGACGAAGCGGCACAGCGACGGGCTCAGGCGCTCGCGACGGCGCAGCTGGATATCGAATAGCTGGTAGGGGCGGGGACCGGCGTCGGCCTTGATGATCTTGCGCAGGCTGCGTGCGACGCTCGATGCCAGGGTGCTCATGCTGCTCATGGAGGGACCTCGTCTGCAGATGACCGTTAGTCGCAAGACGAGCGAGGCCTGTGCCGATTTAGCCTGGCAACGGGCTCAGGACGAGTGCAGCGTGCGCTGCGCGGCCCCCACCACCAGGCTTTCCATCAGGGCCATGCCTTCAGCGTCTCCCAGAGCCTTGCCGCGCAACATGCCAGGCAACTGGTTCAGCAAGGTCGCCAGCACTTGCCCGGTCGCCGCCAGGACCTCCCCGGACAACCGCGTCTGTGGCGCGACCAGCCGGAGCAATCCCGCCTCGTAGCGTTCGCGCAGCACGATCAGCCGTGCCTGCTGATCGTCGTTCAGGCAGCACAGGTCCCGCTCGGCCAGGCGAAACTGCAAAGGCCGCTCGGCATGCAGGTGCCAGTGCGCGGCGATCAGGCAGGCCAGCACCGGCCTGCCCTGGGCCAGGGCGCGGCGGCCCTGGTCGAGGGTGGCCAGCAGTTCCTCGTACAGCTCCTCGATCAGGTCGTACAGCAGGTGCTGCTTGCTCGGAAAATGGTGATACAGCGAGCCCGCGGTCAAGCCGATATGAGCTGCCAGTTCACGCATGCTGACCTGGCCGAAGCCCTTCTCGGCGAACAGGGCCATGGCGCGCTCCCGCCGCTCTTCGAAGTTGGCGCAGCGCAGCGCCGCATTGACCGGGGGCATGGCGCGCGCTCCTTAGTAGGTGAAGAAGCCGCGACCGCTCTTGCGCCCCAGGTAGCCGGCGGCAACCATCTCCTTGAGCAGCGGGGCAGGGCGGTACTTGCTGTCGTTGAAGCCCTCGTGGAAGGCCTCCATGATCGCCAGCAGGGTATCGAGCCCCACCAGGTCGGCGAGGGCCAGCGGACCGATCGGCTGGTTGCAGCCCAGGCGCATGCCGGTGTCGATGTCCTCGGCGCTGGCCAGGCCCTCCTGGCGCACGAAGATCGCCTCGTTGATCATCGGCACCAGGATGCGGTTGACCACGAAGCCCGGACGGTTGCCGGCGGTGATCGGCGTCTTGCCGAGCTTTTCGGTGACCAGCAGGGCCTGGGCATAGGTGCCGTCGCTGGTCTGCAGGCCACGGATGATCTCGACCAGGGCCATCATCGGCACCGGGTTGAAGAAGTGCACGCCGATGAAGCGCTGCGGGTGCTCGATGCTGGCGGCCAGCTGGGTGACCGACAGCGACGAAGTGTTGGTGGCGATCAGGCAGTCGGCGCCGACGTTGGCCGCCACCTGCTGGAGGATGCGCTGCTTGAGCTGCAGGTTCTCGGTGGCGGCCTCGATCACCAGCTGCGCGCCGGCGAGCTGCGCATAGTCGGTGCTGGTGCGGATGCGTGCCTTGGCGGCGCTGGCCTTGTCGGCGTCTATGGTGCCCTTGGCGACCTGGCGCTCGAGGTTCTTGCCCAGGGTCGCCACGCCACGCTCCAGCGCGGCGTCGGCGACGTCCACCAGCAGGACCTGGTACCCGGCCAGCGCGCAGACCTGGGCGATGCCGTTGCCCATGGTGCCTGCGCCGATCACGGCGATGTGTTCGATGTTCATGCTGCCAACTCCGTTCAAACGCGTTCGAAGACGACGGCGATGCCTTGGCCGCCGCCGATGCACATGGTGGCCAGGGCATAGCGACCCTGGACGCGGTGCAGTTCATGGATCGCCTTGGTGGCGATGATCGCGCCGGTGGCGCCGACCGGGTGGCCCAGGGAAATACCCGAGCCATTGGGGTTGACCTTCTCCGGGTCGAAGCCCAGGGCGCGGGCCACGGCGCAGGCCTGGGAGGCGAAGGCTTCGTTGGATTCGATCACGTCCAGGTCGGACACCTTAAGGCCGGCCTTTTCCAGTACCTTTTGCGTTGCCGGGATCGGGCCCAGGCCCATCAGCGCCGGCTCCACCCCGGCATGCGCATAGGCGACGACGCGCGCCAGCGGTTTCAGGCCCTCGCGACGCACGGCGTCGCCGGTGGCCAGTACCAGGCCGGCGGCGCCGTCGTTGATGCTGCTGGCGTTGCCGGCGGTGACGCTGCCGTCCTTCTTGAACACCGGTTTCATGCCGGCCAGCTGCTCGCTGGTGACCTCGGCGCGCACGTTCTCGTCCACGGCGAACTGCACGGTGCCTTTGCGGGTCTTGATCTCGATCGGCACGATCTGGCCGTCGAAGCGGCCCTCGGCGATGGCGCGGGCGGCGCGGCGCTGGCTGGTCAGGGCGACTTCGTCCTGCATTTCACGGCTGATGCCATGGGCCGCGGCGACATTCTCGGCGGTGATGCCCATGTGGAAGTGCTCGAACGGGTCCTGGAGGATACCGACCATGTAGTCGATGCCCTGCAGGTCGCCCATGCGCGCGCCCCAGCGGGCCTGCGGCAGCAGGTACGGGCCGCGGCTCATGGATTCGGCGCCAGCGGCCAGGGCGATGTCGCAGTCGCCCAGCAGCAGGCCCTGGGTGGCCGAGACGATGGCCTGCAGGCCCGAGCCGCACAGGCGGTTGACGTTGAAGGCGGGGGTTTCCTTGGGAGTTCCGGCGTTCATCGCCGCGACCCGGCCCAGGTAGGCGTCGCGCGGTTCGGTGGGGATCACGTTGCCCATCACCACATGGCCGATGCGCTCGGCGGCCACGCCCGAGCGCTCGATGGCGGCGCGGGTCACTTGGGTGGCGAGATCGGCCAGTGGCAGGTCCTTGAGCGAACCGCCGAAGCTGCCGATGGCCGAACGTACCGCGCTGACGACGAAGATGTCTGTGCTGCTCATGAGGGCTCCGTTTGCGTATGGCGGGGTGGGGGCGGCTCTGCGAGAATGGCCACCGTATTTTCCACGACCCCTGGGGTGGATCGAGTCTAGGCAAAGGTCTGCGGGCGGCCTATGCCGGATCTGTTCAGTCAACCTGGCATTTTTTGCCACTCAGCATAGACAGCGGGTGCTTGCCATGCGCGATAGCGACACGGTCGCGGTGTACTTCCTCAATGCCATGCTCCACGCCCTGCGCGACCGGCCACAGGCGCGCGAGGCTCACCTGCGCGCGGTGGGCATCGATCCGCAGATGCTGACGCAGCCTGGGGCGCGGGTACCGGCCAGGGCCTTTGCCCAGCTGTGGCTGGCGCTGATCGACGAGCTGGATGACGAGTTCTTCCACCTCGACAGCCATGGCATGCCGCTGGGCAGCTTCGCCCTGATCTGCCGAGGGCTGATCCAGGAGCCCAACCTGGAAAAGGCCCTGCGCCAGTGCCTGGGCGGTTTCGCCCTGTTCCTGCGCGATCTGCGCGGCAGCGTGACGGTACGCGGTGCTCGGGCGGTGATCAGTGTGCAGTCGAGCATCGCCGACCCCTTGACCCGGGTGTACGCCGAGGAGACCTACCTGGTGTTGGTGATGGGCCTGCTGTGCTGGCTGGCCGGCCGGCGCATCGCCATCGACCGGACCGAGCTGGCGCTGGCGCGCCCGGCGCAGGACGACGATGCCTTGCTGTGGGGGCCGGACCTGCGCCTGGGCAGTGGCCGCACCGAAGTGGAGTTCGACAGCGCCTGGCTGCGCCTGCCGGTGCTGCAGGACCTTGCCGCGCTGAAGACCTTCCTGCGCAGCGCGCCGCAAGGGCTGGTGATCCGCTTTCGCAACCAGAACGGCTTGGTGGCGGACGTCTATCGTCACCTGCGGGCCCGACACTATGGGCAATGGCCGACGCTCGATGCGATGGCCAGGCGGCACGCACTCAGCGCCAGCAGTTTCCGTCGCCAGCTGGAGCGCGAAGGGCGTTCGTACCAGCAGATCAAGGATGAGGTGCGCCGGGCCATGGCCTTCGAGCTGCTGCGCGAAGGCTGCCTGAGCATTGCCGAGATCGCCGGGCAGACCGGCTTTCAGGAGCCCAGTGCGTTTCACCGGGCCTTCAAGAAGTGGACGGGGCAGAGCCCGGGCAGTTACCGGGCAAAGCGCGCCGCCGCGCCATGACACCGTCCGATTGCATCAGCATGGCGACCAGGGTCACATCGGCAGCAAGCGGTTCTGGATCACCTCTTTCATGACCAGGGTCGAGCTCAGTCGCTTGACATTGGGAATGCTGGTCAGCTGTTCGTCATACAGCTTCTGGAACGCCGGCAGGTCCTTGGCCACCACATGCAGCAGGTAGTCCGGATCGCCGAACAGCCGCTGCGCCTCGACGATCTGTGGGATTTCCCCCAGCGCGGCCTCGAAGTCCGCCACGGGCTGGCGGGTCACCTCGCGCAAGGTCACGAATACCAGCGCGGCGAAGTTCAGGCCCAGCGCGGCGGGTGCCAGGCGTGCGTGGTAGCCGAGGATCGCGCCGGATTCCTCCAGCGCCCGGAGCCGGCGATGGCAGGGTGACAGGCTCAGGCCCACACGGTCGGCCAGTTCGGTCACCGACAGGCGTCCGTCTTTTTGCAGCTCGGCAAGGATCTTTCTATCGGTTCTATCCATGAGCAAGAATCTTCCATGGCTTTGGTCTGACTGAGGAATATACGAAAGAAAATCCCCAGGCGATATCCGTAATCTTTCTTTCACCGAAATCTCCGTGAAAGGAAGCTGCAAACGTGACCTTGAGTGTATTGGCGGCGTTCTGGGCCGTCTCGTTCCTGTTCGTGATCACCCCGGGCGCCGACTGGGCCTATGCCATCTCCGCCGGCACGCGCGGACGCTGGGTGATGCCGGCGGTGGCCGGCATGCTGTCAGGGCATTTTCTCGTCACCTTGGTGGTCGCGGCCGGCGTCGGCAGTCTGCTCGCCGGGCATCCGCTGGCGCTGACCCTGCTGATGCTGGCCGGGTGTCTCTATCTGCTCTGGCTGGGGATCACCTTGCTGCTCAGCCCGGCGGTGCCCGAGGTGGATGGACAGGACGGCGCGGATTGCGGTTCGCGCTGGGCGTTCAAGGGCTTTTGCGTCAGCGGGCTGAACCCCAAGGTGTTCCTGTTGTTCCTGGCGTTGCTGCCGCAATTCACCGACCCGCAGTCGAGCTGGCCGCTGCCGCTGCAGATCCTGTTGCTGGGGCTGGTGCACTTGTGCAGTTCGCTGGTGATCTACCTGATGGTGGGCTATGGCGCCAAGGCGCTGCTGCGCACCCGGCCGGCAGCGGCGCGTCTGATCGGGCGGGTGTCGGGGGTGGTGATGATCGCGATCGCCCTGGGGCTGGTCGTCGGGCAGTTGCGCTGAACCGGTGCCCGCGCTAGTCGAAACTGGCGAAATGCGCCTGCATGCGCAGGGCGTCGGCCGGACGTCCACTGAACAGCTCGAATGCCTTCACCGCCTGGAACACCGCCATGGTGCCGCCATCCAGCGTGCGACAGCCCAGCGCGCGGGCATGGCGCAGCAGTTCGGTCTGCAGCGGGAAATAAATGATCTCCGCGACCCATAGCCGAGCATGCAGCAGGTCGGCGGGCAACGGCATGCCCGGCAGCTTGGCCATGCCCACGGGCGTGGTGTTGACCAGCCCGTCGGCCTCGGCCACGGCAGCGGCCAGGTCGCTGCCGAGCACGGCGCGACCGACACCGAAACGTTGCGTGAGGCTATCGACCAGGGCCTGGCCGCGCACCGGGTCCAGCTCGAACAGCTGCAACCGTTCGACCCCTTCGCCGAGCAGCGCATGAGCCACCGCGCAGCCCGCGCCGCCGGCCCCCAGTTGCACCACCTGGCGCTTGTTCACCTCCGGCAAGCCGCGCCGCAGACCCTCGGCGAACCCTAGGCAGTCGGTGTTGTGGCCAATCCGGCGTCCATCGCGCAGGACCACGGTGTTCACCGCGCCGATGCCACGGGCTTCCTCCGACAGCTCGTCGAGCAACGGCAGGATCGCCTGCTTGAACGGGAAGGTGATGTTGAGCCCGGTAAAGCCGGTGCGCTCGGCGGCCTCGAGCAACTGGGGCAGCGCGTTGTCGTCCACTCCCAGCTGGTCGGCGTCGATCAGTCGGTACAGGTAGCGCAGCGCCTGGGCGTCGCCTTCGTGCTCGTGCAGGGCGGGGGTGCGGGAGGCCTGGATGCCACGGCCGATCAGGCCGGCGAGGATGCCTGGGCGGCTCATGCTGTCGGCTCCTGGAGCAGTTGGCTGAAGTGGCGCAGGGCCAGGGCATAGCCGTGGCTGCCCAAGCCACAGATCACGCCGACGGCGATGCTCGAGACGAACGACAGGTGGCGAAACGGCTCGCGCTTGTGCAAGTTGGACAAGTGCACCTCGATCACCGGCAGTTCGGCGGCCACCAGCGCGTCGCGGATGGCCACCGAGGTATGGGTCCAGGCGGCGGGGTTGATCAGGATGCCGTGGCAGCGCCCACGGGCGGCGTGGATCCAGTCCAGCAGCTCGCCTTCGTGGTTGGTCTGGCGGAACTCCAGTTCAAGCCCTGTCTCGCGAGCGCTGTGGGCGCACAGCTGCGCGAGGTCGGCGAGGGTTTCGTGGCCGTACTGGGTCGGTTCGCGGCTACCCAACAGGTTCAGGTTGGGGCCGTTGAGCACGAGGATTCGGGGTGTCATGGCGGGGCATCGCTTGTTGTTTTTGGATATCTAGATATTTGTACTACCTGGTTAGTTTCGTCAAATGCCCTCGCCTGGAAAATGGGCGATTATCGGACTGGGTGGGGGCTGGCATGGGTTCGGCGGTGTTTTTGTGGCGCCTATGAGATCGAGCGCCGCCCGCGCGGCGCATCGCGACGCAAGGCCGCTCCTACATTTGTTGCAACGTGCCGAACCTGTCAGGCCATGGTTGCCCGCCTTGGTGCATGCCTCAAGTCAGGCGAGGCGCCAGCAGTGCTCACCTTGATACCGCGTCGTACCAACAAGGCGGACCAGGTAATGGCACAGGAGAGACTGGCCCGAAACAAATGTGGGAGCGGGCTTGTCCCGCGATGCGCCGCGCGGGCGGCGCTCGATCTCATAGGCGCTGCACATCTGTCGCCCTACACCTGGCGGCCCACATGCGATCCACTCCAGGCCCCCCGAAATTACAAAATTGTAATTTTCCCGCCACCGCCCCGATAAGCAGCGCTGCCTAGAGTCCCTCGCCAACGCATTCCGCCGCTTGTCGACGAGGAACCAAGCCGTGCCCATCCCCCGCAAGATCGTCTTGCTCTGCCTGCTGCTGGCCGGCCCCGCCGGCGCCCAGGGCTTGAGCCTGGACCAGGCGCTCGCCGCCGCCTTCGCCCAGAACCCGGAGTTCGCCGCCGTCGGCCGTGAAATCGGCATCGCCGAGGGCGAGCGCCGTCAGGCCGGGCTGATGCCCAACCCGGAATTGTCCTGGGAGGTCGAGGACACTCGCCGCGATACCAGCACCACCACCGTCACCCTCAGCCAGGCCCTGGAGCTGGGAGGCAAGCGCGGGGCGCGCATCGAGGTGGCCGAGGCCGGCCAGGCCGTGGCCCGACTGGAACTGGAGCGTCAGCGCAACGGTCTGCGCGCCGATGTGATCCAGGCTTTCCATGCCGCCTTGCGGGCGCAGACCGCGCTGGAGCTGGCGCAACAGTCGCAGGCCCTGACCGAGCGTGGCCTGCGTGTGGTGGACGGGCGGGTCAGGGCCGGCCAGTCCTCGCCGGTCGAAGCCACCCGTGCCCAGGTCCAGCTGGCCCAGGCCCAGGCGGCGGTGCGTCGTGCCCAGACCGAGCGCAGTGTTGCCTGGCAAGCGCTGGCGCGCCTGACCGGCAGCGCGCAGGCCGGCTTCGACCGCCTCGACAGCGCGACCCTGTCGCCTGGCCCGGCCCCCCGCGCCGAGCAGTTGCTGGCCAAGGTCGAGCAGACCGCCGAATGGCGCCTGGCCGCGGCGCAGATCGAGCGCGGCGACGCCAGCCTGGGCTCGGAGAAGGCCCAGCGCATTCCCAACCTGACCGTGAGCCTGGGCAGCCAGTACAGCCGTGAAGACCGCGAACGGGTCAACGTGGTGGGGCTGTCGATGCCACTGCCGTTGTTCGACCGCAACCAGGGCAACGTGCTGGCCGCCGCCCGCCGTGCCGACCAGGCCCGTGACTTGCGCAACGCCGTCGAGCTGCGCTTGCGCAGCGACACCCGCAGCGCCCTCGAGCAATGGGCCACGGCCATGGGCGAAGTGCAGGCCTACGACCGCACCATCCTGCCGTCGGCGCAGCAGGCGGTGGACACCGCCACCCGTGGTTTCGAGATGGGCAAGTTCGCCTTCCTCGACGTGCTCGACGCGCAGCGCACGCTGATCGAGGCGCGGGGACTGTACCTCGAGGCGCTCGCCCAGGCGACCGATGCCCGGGCGCAGGTGGAGCGGATCTACGGCGAGCTTTGAGCCTTGACCCATCGCGGGGCAAGCCCACTCCCACGGAAATGCGTGGGAGCGGGCTTGCCCCGCGATGGGCCCCGAACTGCAACGACTTTTCCAGCAGGAGCAACAATGACCAACCCACGCAAGCTTGCCATCCTCGCCGCCGCCCTGGCCGTTCTCGGTCTTGGTGGCGCGGCCTGGACCGGCACCCTCGGCAAGGCCGGCAGCGACCAGGCCCAGCACGACGACCATGGCGAGGAAGGCCACGGCCATGAAGAAACCGCACAGTCCGAGGAACATGCCGACGAAGAGGGCCAGCTGCATCTCTCCGCCGAGCAGATCCAGGCCGCCGGCGTCGAGTTGGTCAGCGCCGGCCCGCGCAGCCTCGGCACCGCCATCAACTTCCCCGGCGAGATCCGCTTCGACGAGGACCGCACCGCCCACGTGGTGCCGCGCGTCCCCGGCGTGGTCGAGTCGGTGCACGCCGACCTCGGCCAGGCGGTCAAGCGCGGCCAGGTGCTGGCGGTGATCGCCAGCCAGCAGATTTCCGAGCTGCGCAGCGAGCAGCAGGCCGCCCAGCGTCGCCTGGAACTGGCCCGACTGACCTTCGCCCGGGAAAAGCAACTGTGGCAGGAGCGCATCAGCGCCGAGCAGGATTACCAGCAGGCCCGCCAGGCGCTGCAGGAGGCCGAGATCGCCGCGGGCAATGCCGGGCAGAAGGTCGCCGCCGTGGCGCCTGCCGGCAAGGGCAACCGCTATGAGTTGCGCGCACCGTTCGACGCGGTGGTGGTGGAAAAGCACCTGACCGTGGGCGAAGTGGTGGATGAGACCAGCAACGCCTTCACGCTGTCCGACCTGAGCCGGGTCTGGGCGACTTTCGCCGTCGCTCCGCGTGACCTGGACAAGGTCGTCAGCGGCCGTGGCGTCACCGTCAGCGCACCGGACCTCGGCGCGCAGGTGGAAGGCAAGGTCAACTACGTCGGCAGCCTGCTCGGCGAGCAGAACCGCGCCGCCACGGTCCGGGCGACCCTGGCCAACCCCAATGGCGCCTGGCGTCCGGGGCTGTTCGTCAACATCGCGGTCACCGTCGAACGCTTCGATGCCGCCGTGGTGGTGCCGCAGGCCGCGTTGCAGACCTGGGAGGAGCAGAGCGTGGTATTCGTCCGCACCGAGGAGGGCTTCGAGGCCCGTCCGGTCAAGCCCGGACGCCGCGATGGCGACCAGGTGGAAATCCGTGAAGGGCTGGCCGCCGGCACCGTCGTTGCCGCCGCCGGCAGCTTCGTCCTCAAGTCCGAGCTGGGCAAAGGCTCGGCCGAACACAGCCACTGATTGGGGACGCCCTACATGTTCGAACGCCTGATCCAGTTCGCCATCGAGCAGCGCCTGGTGGTTATGCTCGCCGTGGTGCTGATGGCCGCCGTGGGCATCCACAGCTACCAGAAGCTGCCCATCGACGCCGTGCCCGACATCACCAACGTCCAGGTGCAGATCAATACCGCCGCGCCTGGCTATTCGCCGCTGGAGACCGAGCAGCGCATCACCTTCGCCATCGAGACCGCCATGGCTGGCTTGCCGGGCCTCAAGCAGACCCGTTCGCTGTCGCGCTCCGGGTTGTCACAGGTCACGGTGATCTTCGATGACGGCACCGACATCTTCTTCGCCCGCCAGTTGGTCAACGAGCGTCTGCAGGTCGCCCGCGAGCAGTTGCCCGACGGTATCGAGGCGGGCATGGGGCCGATTTCCACGGGCCTGGGCGAGATCTTCCTGTGGACGGTCGAGGCCAAGGAGGGCGCGCTGAAGGACGATGGCACGCCCTACACCGCCACCGACCTGCGGGTGATCCAGGACTGGATCATCAAGCCACAGCTGCGCAACGTGCCGGGGGTGGCCGAGGTCAACAGCATCGGTGGTCACGCCAAGCAGTACCTGATCGCGCCCGAGCCCAAGCGCCTGGCGGCCTACAAGCTGACCCTCAATGACTTGATCGCCGCCCTGGAGCGCAACAACGCCAACGTTGGCGCCGGCTACATCGAGCGCAACGGCGAGCAGTTGCTGATCCGCGCCCCGGGCCAGGTGGCCTCGGCCGAGGACATCGCCAATATCGTCATCTCCAGCGTCGACGGCACGCCGATCCGCGTCAGCCATGTGGCCCAGGTCGGCCTGGGCCAGGAGCTGCGCTCGGGCGCGGCCACCGAGAACGGTCGCGAGGTGGTGCTGGGCACGGTGTTCATGCTGATCGGCGAGAACAGTCGCACGGTGTCCCAGGCGGTGGCGGCCAAGCTCGAGGAGATCAACCGCAGCCTGCCCAAGGGCGTGGTGGCGATCACCGTCTACGACCGCACCAACCTGGTGGAAAAGGCCATCGCCACGGTGAAGAAGAACCTCATCGAAGGCGCGATCCTGGTCATCGCCGTGCTGTTCCTGTTCCTGGGCAATATCCGCGCGGCGCTGATCACCGCCATGGTCATCCCGCTGTCGATGTTGTTCACCTTCACCGGCATGTTCAGCAACAAGGTCAGCGCCAACCTGATGAGCCTGGGCGCGCTGGACTTCGGCATCATCGTCGACGGCGCGGTGGTGATCGTCGAGAACGCCATCCGCCGCCTGGCCCACGCCCAGCAGCGCCATGGGCGCATGCTGACCCGCGCCGAGCGTTTCCACGAGGTGTTCGCCGCCGCGCGTGAGGCGCGCCGGCCGCTGATCTACGGGCAACTGATCATCATGGTGGTGTACCTGCCGATCTTTGCCCTGACCGGGGTCGAGGGCAAGATGTTCCACCCCATGGCCTTCACCGTGGTGATGGCGCTGCTGGGGGCGATGATCCTCTCGGTGACCTTCGTCCCGGCAGCCATCGCGCTGTTCGTCACCGGCAAGGTGAAGGAGGAAGAGGGCATGGTCATGCGCGCCGCGCGCCGTCGCTATGCGCCGGTGCTGGACTGGGTGCTGGGCCGGCGCAACCTGGCCTTTGCCGGCGCCGCCACCGTGGTGTTGCTGTCGGGTGTGCTGGCCGCGCGCATGGGCAGCGAGTTCATTCCGAGCCTGAGCGAAGGCGACTTCGCCCTGCAGGCGTTGCGCGTGCCGGGCACCAGCCTGTCGCAGTCGGTGGACATGCAGCAGCGCCTGGAGAAGACCATCATCGAGCGGGTGCCGGAAGTCGAGCGGGTGTTCGCCCGTACCGGCACCGCCGAGATCGCCTCCGATCCGATGCCGCCGAACATTTCCGACGCCTACGTGATGCTCAAGCCGCGCGAGCAATGGCAGGACCCGGGCAAGCCGCGTGAGGAACTGATCGCCGAAGTGCAACGCGCCGCGGCCAGCGTGCCGGGCAGCAACTACGAGCTGTCGCAGCCGATCCAGCTGCGCTTCAACGAACTGATCTCCGGGGTGCGCAGCGATGTCGCGGTGAAAGTGTTCGGCGACGACATGGATGTGCTCAACCGCACCGCCGCGCAGATCGCCACGCGCCTGCAGCAGGTGCCGGGGGCGTCGGAGGTCAAGGTCGAGCAGACCACCGGCCTGCCGGTGCTGACCATCGACATCGACCGCGACAAGGCCGCCCGCCATGGCCTGAACGTGGGCGACGTGCAGGACGCCATCGCCATCGCCGTGGGCGGGCGCACGGCCGGCACGCTGTACGAGGGCGACCGCCGCTTCGACATGGTGGTGCGTCTGCCGGAAACCCTGCGTACCGATGTCGACGGGCTGTCCAGCCTGCTCATCCCGGTCCCGGCCAGCGCCGCCGCCGGCGCCGCGCAGATCGGTTTCATCCCGCTGTCGCAGGTGGCCACCCTGGACCTGCAACTGGGCCCGAACCAGATCAGCCGCGAGGATGGCAAGCGCGTGGTGGTGGTCAGCGCCAACGTGCGCGGACGCGACCTGGGCTCGTTCGTGGACGAGGCGTCGCAGGCGCTGATCGACCAGGTGCAGATCCCGCCGGGCTACTGGACCCGCTGGGGTGGCCAGTTCGAGCAGCTGCAGTCGGCGGCCGAGCGCCTGCGGGTGGTGGTGCCGGTGTCGCTGCTGCTGGTGATGGCTTTGCTGTTGATGATGTTCAACAACCTCAAGGACGGCCTGCTGGTGTTCACCGGGATTCCTTTCGCCCTGACCGGTGGCGTGCTGGCGCTGTGGCTGCGGGACATCCCGCTGTCGATCTCGGCGGGGGTGGGCTTCATCGCGCTGTCGGGCGTGGCGGTGCTCAATGGCCTGGTGATGATCGCCTTCATCCGTAGCTTGCGCGAGGAGGGCCGAGGTCTGCGCGCGGCGGTCGAGGAGGGCGCGCTGACCCGCTTGCGGCCGGTGCTGATGACGGCGCTGGTGGCCTCGCTGGGCTTCATCCCGATGGCCCTGGCCACCGGTACCGGGGCCGAGGTGCAGCGGCCATTGGCGACGGTGGTGATCGGCGGGATCCTGTCGTCGACGGCGCTGACCTTGCTGGTGCTGCCGGCGTTGTACCAGTGGGCGCATCGACGCGACGAGGCGTGAGCCAAACGCAGGCGGCACAAGATGCGCAGTGTCTGTCATCGCAGCGGGTTTATCGGGACGCCGAACCGCCGCGAAGCAGGCGACGCGGAGCCTGGCACCGGCTGCGCCGGTGTTCGCGGCTGAAGCCGCTCCCACAGGGTGACGCGTCAGTTTGAAAAGTTTGAGCAAGACAGTTGCTCCCACAGGGATCGCGCCAGATCGAGGAGTCTGAGCAAGACAGTTCCCGCCCAAGTCAGGGTGCGCGACTCAACGTCGCGCTTGCCCATACGCCTGGCTGATCCGGTCGATCACCATGGCCAGGGCGACGATCGCGAGCCCCGCCTCGACGCCCTGACCGACATTCAGGGTCTGGATCCCCGCCAGCACATCCTCGCCCAGGCCGCGGGCGCCGATCATCGACGCCACCACCACCATGGACAGCGCCATCATCACCGACTGGTTGAGCCCGGCCATGATGCTCGGCAGTGCCAGCGGCAGGGCGATGCGCCGCAAGCGTTGCCAGCGGGTGGCGCCCAGGCCGTGGGCGGCCTGCAGCAGCGATGGGTCGATCTGCGCCAGGCCCAGTTCGGTCAGGCGCACCAGCGGCGGCAGGGCGTAGATCAGGGTGGCGAACACCGCCGGCACCTTGCCCAGGCCGAACAGCATCAGCACCGGGATCAGGTAGACGAAGGCCGGCAGCGTCTGCATGACATCGAGCACCGGCAGCATCAGGCGCCGGGCCAGGGGGCGGGTGGCCAGCAGGATGCCCAGCGGCACGCCGATCAGCACACACAGACCAGTACTGACCAGTACCAGGGCGAGGGTCTGCAGCAGCTTGTCCCACAGCCCGAGCATGCCGATCAGCGCAAGCAGCAAGGGCGGCAGCAGGGCCCGCAGCAGGCTGCGGCTGGCGTGCCAGGCGAGCAGGCCGACCAGCGCCAGCAGCAGCCACCAGGGCAGCAGGCGGAGCAGGTTTTCCAGGCCGACGAGCAACTGCAGCAACTGGTCGGAGAGGCTGCGCAGATGATCGCCATAGTGCAGCACCAGCCAGTCGACCAGGCGGTTGACCCAAGCGGCGAAGGAGAATTGCAGGGCTTCGGGGAAGCCGCCGCTCACAGGGCGGCCTCGACCTTGGCCGCGTTCTCGGCGGGCAGCCAGGCCTTCCACACGCCTGGATTGTCGCGCAGGAAGGCGAGGGCGGCCTCGCGTGGCGGCTGGCGGGATTCGCTCATGCGGGCCAGTGTCTTGTTCAACAGGTCGATGGGCAGATCGACCTTCTCGAACACGGCGACCAGCTCTGGATGCGCGTCGTGAAACGCCTTCGACACGCCGATCGAAAGCTTGGCGGGGAGCGAGCGGCTGCCCTGCGGGTTGCGGTTCGTGGCATCGGTGAGCGTGGCCCAGGCGGCCTCGCTGAACGGTGGCTCTTCGAGGCGCACCAGGTCATGACGGCCCATCAGCGGGGTAGGGCTCCAGTAGTAGAAGAGCACGGGCTGGCCACGACGGATCGCCGAGCCGATCTCGGCGTCCAGGGCGGCGCCGGAGCCGCTGCGAAAGTTGTTGTACAGCCCGTCCAGGCCGTAGGCCTTGAGCTTCTGGCTATTGACGGTCTCGGAGGTCCAGCCGCTGGGGCTGTTGAGAAAGCGGCTCTTGCCCGGGGCTTCGGGGTCCTTGAACACCTGCGGGTAGCGTTTGAGGTCAGCGACGCTGCGCAGGTCCGGGGCCAGAGGTTTCAGGTTGCGCGCCGGATCACCCTTGATCACGTAGGCCGGTACCCACCAGCCTTCCTCGGCGTTTTTCACCGTGTCGCCGAGGGCGAACACCTGGCCCGCCTGCTCGGCCTTGATCCAGGCGGGGCTGCGCCCGGCCCATTGCTCGGCGATGACCTGCAGGTCATTGCGCGCCAGGGCGACTTCCATGCTCACGGTGCTGCCGGGCAGGGTGTCGGTGGGGTAGTCGTAGCCGTGTTCGACGATCAGCCGGAGGATTTCGGTGGTCAGGGCGCCACTTTCCCAGCCGATGGCGCCGAAGTGGATGGGGGTGGGTTGCTCGGCTGATGCGGCGGAGTCGGTACTGGCCATGCCGAAGGTGAGCAGCAGGCTGGCGAGCAGGGTCGGGATTTTCTTCATCGGGGCCTCGTCGGTAGCCGGTGCTTGAGTTCCGGCAGAAGTGTAGACGACGAGAATTTTCAGCTATGGCCGATGGGCTGCGAGGTGTCTGGCGATAGCCTTGTAGCGCCTGTCAAATCGAGCGCCGCCCGCGCGGCGCATCGCGACGCAAGGCCGCTCCTACATT
>NZ_JAOCDM010000052.1 GCF_029840925.1 Pseudomonas sp. GD03858 | reverse complement strand
GAATGGAAGCGGATGCAAGACATCCAGAAAGACATGTGAGCCACTACGCCACTTACCACCATCAAGCATGAAGCCCATGGCCCGCCGCTCCCTGATAGTCCTGCAATATAGGCCTCCTGAGCTTCATTCTTTGCATTGGCTCCGGTCATCAGGTACGAGGCAAATCGCCTTAGACTTAGCTCATCGCGGACAGACGGACGCATCTCTACGCACAGCAAATACCGTGCAGAGCGGACGTCTTGCAGGCATTGCCCGTGAGAGGTAGACGAGACTCAGGGCGTTGGTAAGATCTCGACCTCTTCACTCACTGGCGAGTCTACTGGCACTGGGCTGACAACTTGCGCGAACTGGTGATCGGCACCGTGGTAAGCTGCACGGACTCAAGAAGAAGGGTGGCGGCGGTCTCCACCAAATCGTAGGCACAAAAAAACCGCCTTGAGAGGGCGGTTTTTCTGGCCGATGAATTGAGGATTCGACGGCGGCGTACTGAAACAGTTGACAGATTGATACTAACGACGAGGGTCGTATTGTGCAATACATGTCAACGTCACGGCACCACGTATTACGAAATCCAGAAGACCAAAACCGGCTCCGATGTGAACCGGGCCGAAGAGTGATGTCGAAATCCCCGTTGAGTAAATAGGCGCGAAACCACCGCAAAAACACTAGAGATAGTCACTATTTACAGTGAAAATGTAAATTTTTGCCCTGACACCAGGCATTGCTAACAACCGGCTGTCAAGGCTCTGGGGAGCAAAACAAAAATAATTCGCAGCAACCGTTAAAAAGACTTTTTTGGTGCATTCGATCAGTGGTATCTAATACACCTACAGGGCCGCTAAAGCCCTTGGCCCCTTCGCCACGCCTGAGAAACGTGCCGGTGTTGAAGGGCCGATAGACTCCCTGGCGTACTGAAACAGTTGACACTTTTCAGTTACCCGTTTGCCTAGGCCGGTATGGTGGGCGGTGCCAGGGTTCCACCATAGGAACCATCCCATGGATTCCATGTCATTTGTCCGCCGACTATGGCGGTGCGTCTGCACAGGCGCGAAGCTGATCTACGCATTCCGGGCGTTTGCCTGGTTGCTGGATCACTGGGAAGACCCTAGTGCCTAAAAGAAAAGGCCCTGCCTGTCGGCGGGGCCTTTTTACATGAAACCCCGACACGTGGCTGGGGCCCTTCTCTTTCGCCCTTACGCTGCCGACTTACTGAACGCCTCCAGAATCCGCATCAAGTCCTGCCGCTGCCGATCATTCAACTGACGCAGCAGGTTGATGAAGTCGCGTTCCAACTGGGTAAGGTTTTCCATCGTATGTACTCCATTTCCATGAGACGGTCGCCTGACGCCGACGGCGCCGAACCATGCGACCGGGAGTAACTCATTCTCAGCACAACTCCGCGTGCCACCATCCTCGCAATGGACTTTTTCCATTCAACCTTTGTCGCGCGTGCTGCCACCCTGCTCAACCGGGGAGGCGATGAACCAAGTTCCCAGCTGGTCCATGGTCTTGGCAGTGAGCTTTACAGACCCGTAGGTTCGCTCCTGCCCTTTAATCATCGAGGGCAGCCCTTGGAACACTTCCTGGAACTCCACGTCATCAGCTGCTGCGGTCAGTACCGCACTGGCGATCATCATGATTTCAAGCCCGGATGCGGGTGTACCATCGCCTCCGCCCATGAGGACGACGTCGATCACTTCGCCACTGTCCTTTGAAATAGCTGCGACCAGCGCAGTGTGCTTGCCTATCGAAGCGTTCAGTACGTTGTTGACCTCCCCTGACACGACACTACTGCTATCCACTCGATGCTTGAGTTCGAGCTTCTTCAACAGCGCGTTAAGGCGATCCGCGTACTGTTTTGGGGTTAGGCCCAAGGTCTTGGCAGGTTTCTCTTTCGTCACAGGTACGGCTGGAGGGACCACTTCTGCCTGGGTGACAACAGGCTCGGGGGTGTGAGCCTCAACCAGTGACTCGGCAGGTTTCGTTTCCGGTTTTGGTTTCGCCTCAATGATCCCCACGGCGAGGGCCAGCAGCACCACCATCAGCCCCGCGAAGCTACCAACCGTGCTGCCGACGAAGTGCCGCAACAGCCAACCTCGACCGTTGCGCTGCATCTTCTTAGCCAGCGACCACCAGGCGAACACCAAGACCCCTAGGGCCAGAACTCCAATAAATCCATCCATTACTGGGTAACTCCTTGTAAAAAATCGGCCTTCATGGCCGGTCGATGCCTTGATCAATTCGAGTCAGCAGACCTAAAACCCTTGGCGATCCGTCATATCAGCCAAGGCCACAGCGGTGCGCTCGAGCACATTTTGATCTGCTGGCGATAGCTTCCGGTAACAGGCCAACACATTTGCTTCGCTGGCGGTAAGGCTGGCAGAAGGCTCTCGTTTGCGCTCGCCAGTCACCACGTACAGCACGTCAACACCTTGAGCAGCCGCCGCTGACAGGTAGCGCGCATCAGGGCTACCTGAGCCCTTCTCGTAGTTGATCTGTGTGGTTTTCCCCACTCCACCTACTGTCGCCAAGTCAGTCTGACTCAGGCCAAGGCGCGATCTTTCTTCCCTCAGTCGCTCGCCAATGGTCATATTTTTTGAACCTCAAACATTGAATAGTTCAAAAATATGAACAAATATCACTGCGTTATTACGCGAAATCACACGAATTTGAACTATGCACGCCAACTACGCACCCGAGCAAGCGTGCCAGGCCGCCAGACAACGCCCGGAGATTCAAGGAATTAGTGTCATGGACTTCGCCAAAAAGAACGGTCTGCACCCCTCCACCGTCTACGCCGTGCTGAATGGACAGAAGAAATGCCTGCGCGGCGAGGCTCATCGGGCTGCGGTTCTGCTCGGCATCAAGGAAGGCACAGTCGCACGGTAGTGCCACCGGCTCAGGGAGAAAACGAGAAGATGAATCGCCCGGTTCTTGATAGCCGCCGCAAAGCCGTGATGGCCGTTGTGTCAGCCTTCCCCGGTGGCCGTGAATGCGCCGCCACCCACCTGGGGCTGGACTTCAAGCAGTTCGACAACAAGCTCTACGAGAACGCCGGCCACCGCCCGCTGAGCGACGACCAGGTACGCCAGCTGGAGCTGGTCGCCAGCACCACATACCTGCCCGACTTCCTTACCGGCCTGTACGGCGGCGCCTTTGTCGCCATGCCGCAAGCTTCGACGCTCGACAACCTCGACCTCTACGCCCGCTCGCTGACTGCCGACGTGGCCGAGGGCAAGGTCGATCAGATCATCGTCAAGGCTTTGGAAGAACCGGCCGGTCGTGCTGGAAGAGTGCAACCAGGTTGATCACTTCGACTGGAACGCGCTGAAGCACTGCTATGACGGCAAGCCAATCACCGGCCGCGGCCTGAGCCTGCCATTGAAGCGTATGGTGTTCCAGGGCGCGCTGGCCTAAGTCGGTGGCGAGTTCGAGGTCTTGAACCCGCGTGCCGTGAACATCCACCTGGAGCGCCAGCCGGCGGGCGAAGGCGCCCGGGAGGCAGTGCAGGCGCTGTACGAGCTGCAACTCAAGGACCTCGCTCAGTTCCCGAGCACGGTCCGGGATAACCGGGAGCAGGTGATTTATCGGCTCGGCCATGTGGAGGCCTAAGCGAGGCGATTGCCTTGGCCTGGGAGGACGTCGACCTGGCCGCCGGCACCGTGGAGATCCGCCGCGCGCGGGTCGCAGGGCAATACAAGGTGACCAAGACACGGCGGTCTACGCGCAAGGTGAAGCTGCTTGCACCTGCCCTTCGCGCGCTGCAGGCGTAGGAGAGGTTCACCAGGCAACTGCCGGCGGAGCTGATCCAGGTCGTCGAGCGCGACAACCGGACGATTCGGGAGCAGCGTGTGCGCTTTGTCTTCCACAACACCGCCACAGGTGAACCGTACCGATCCTCGGACGTACTGCGGCACGGGTGGTGGATCGGCCACCTGGAGAAGGCCGGCGTTCGCCAGCGTGGTCCAAATACCTGCCGGCACACCTTCGCCAGCCAGATGCTGAGCAGCGGACTGGCCACGCCAGAGTGGATTGCGGATCAGATGGGGCACACCTCGACGGCCATGATCTTCAGGCACTACTCGAAGTGGATCAGCCAGGACGGGCCGGATGTGGTGGGGTTGTTGAACCAGGCGCTCAAGTTGAGCTGAAAGGCATAAAAAAAGGGGCCGTGGCGGCCCCTTCTTTTTGCCTTCGATTCCCAAAATGTTCCAAAAACGTTCCCTTTTTAGGGGTCGCCTAAGGTAAACACCAATGAAATCAGGCACTTAGATGGCGGAAGCGTAGAGATTCGAACTCTAGGATAGTTGCCCATCGACGGTTTTCAAGACCGTTGCCTTAAACCACTCGGCCACGCTTCCAGCTTGTTTTGCGGCGGCAATCATACCGTAATGAAACAAGCTGTCAAACTCTCTGTGTCGCGGGTTGCGGCAGCTCTGATATGCTCCGCATCATACGTTCCAATACCGCAGGTCCCGAACCTGCGGTCCTACCCCAAAGGAGTGCGCCATGCGCGAACAGGATTACGCCGTCCAACACGGCCAGCAGGTCGAGCAGCAGGAGGTCAGCAAGGTCCTGCGCAACACTTACAGCCTGCTGGCCCTGACCCTCGCCTTCAGCGGCATCATGGCCTTCGTCGCCCAGCAGATGCGTGTCGGGTACCCGAACATCTTCGTCGTGCTGATCGGCTTCTACGGCCTGTTCTTCCTCACCAACAAGCTGCGTGACTCGGCATGGGGCCTGGTGTCCACCTTCGCCCTCACCGGCTTCATGGGCTTCATTCTCGGCCCGATCCTCAACCGCTACCTGGGCATGGCCGGTGGCGCCGAAGTGGTCAGCTCGGCCTTCGCCATGACCGCCCTGGTGTTCGGCGGCCTGTCGGCCTATGTGCTGATCACCCGCAAGGACATGAGCTTCCTCAGCGGCTTCATCACCGCTGGCTTCTTCGTCCTGCTGGGTGCGGTGGTGGCCAGCTTCTTCTTCCAGATCAGCGGCCTGCAACTGGCGATCAGCGCGGGCTTCGTACTGTTCTCGTCGGTCTGCATCCTGTTCCAGACCAGCGCCATCATTCATGGCGGCGAGCGCAACTACATCATGGCGACCATCAGCCTGTATGTATCGATCTACAACCTGTTCGTCAGCCTGCTGCAGTTGTTCGGCATCATGGGCCGCGACGACTGACCGGCTCCGCTGGTTCCACCACGAAAAAGCCCGCTTCGGCGGGCTTTTTCGTGCCTGCCGTACAAGGGCGGCAAACATGATATGGATTGACCTAAAAGTCAGCTTATTAAGCCATTCCTCCGCGATTGTGCAGCCATCGTGCGAGCCTCTACCCCTGTGGCCGTTCTGCCCGTAGAATGCGCTCCTTTTTTCTTCCGGGGCAGCATTTCCCATGAGTTCACACGAACACGGCCCAGGCGCGGCGGCGCCTGCCAATGAACTGGTCCTTGGCCTCGAAGACAAGCCGCGCCTGCTGATCGGCCTGCTGGCGGCGCTGCAGCACCTGTTGGCGATCATCGTGCCGATCGTCACGCCGGGCCTGCTGATCTGCCAGGCCCTGGGCGTTTCGGCGCGCGACACCAACCTGATCGTGTCGATGTCCTTGGTGATCTCGGGTATCGCCACGTTCGTCCAGTGCAAGCGCTTCGGGCCGTTCGGTGCCGGCCTGCTGATCGTTCAGGGCACCAGCTTCAACTTCGTCGGGCCGCTGATCGCCGGTGGCGCGCTGATGGTCAAGCAGGGCACGCCGGTCGAGAGCGTGATGGCGGCGATCTTCGGCGTGGTCATCGCCGGCTCGTTCGTGGAAATGGGGGTTTCGCGCATCCTGCCCTTCGTCAAGCGCCTGATCACCCCGCTGGTGACTGGTATCGTCGTGCTGATGATCGGCCTGACCCTGATCAAGGTCGGCCTGATCAGCATGGGTGGCGGCTTCGGCGCCATGGCCAACGGTACCTTCGCCGATGGCGAGAACCTGCTGCTGTCGGGCGTGGTGCTGGCGATCATCGTCATCCTCAACCGTATTCCGGTGGTGTGGATGCGCAGCTGCGCCATCGTCATCGCCCTGGCCGTGGGCTATGCCCTGGCCGGCTACCTGGGCCGCCTGGACTTCACCGGCATGCACCAGGCCGCGCTGTTCCAGGTACCGACGCCGCTGCACTTCGGCCTGGGCTTCTCCTGGTCGCTGTTCATTCCGATGCTGGTGATCTACCTGGTGACCTCGCTGGAAGCCATCGGTGACGTGACCGCCACCAGCAAGGTCTCGCGCCAGCCGGTGGAAGGCCCGGTGTGGATGCAGCGGATCAAGGGCGGGGTGCTGGTCAACGGTGCCAACTCGCTGCTGGCCGGCCTGTTCAACACCTTCCCCAGCTCGATCTTCGCCCAGAACAACGGCGTGATTCAGCTGACCGGCATCGCCAGCCGCCATATCGGCATCTGGATCGCCGCCATGCTGATCCTGCTGGGCCTGTTCCCCACGGTTGCCGGGGTGATCCAGGCGGTGCCGGAGCCGGTGCTCGGTGGCGCGGCCATGGTGATGTTCGGTGCCGTGGCGGCCTCGGGCATCAATATCCTCGCCAGCACCCGCCTCGACCGCCGTGCCCTGCTGATCATCGCCGTGTCGCTGTCGCTGGGCCTGGGCGTGGCCCAGGTGCCGGAGTTCCTCGCGCACATGCCGGCGGCGCTGCGCAATGTGCTGGAGTCCGGCGTCGCCACCGGCGGCATCTGTGCCCTGCTGCTCAACTGGTTCCTGCCCGAGGGCAAGGAACAGGCCTGAGCCGCGCCAGCCCGAGTAAAAAGCCCGCGCCCACCAGCGCGGGCTTTTTGCTTTATCATGGCCGCATTCATTTGCACGAGCCTTCCATGAAATTCGCCATCGCGGTCTTTTCCCCGGCCCATGCCCCCTCCTCGCGCCGCGCCTTGCGCTTTGCCGAGGCGGTGCTGGCCGGCGGGCATGAGATAGCCCGATTGTTCTTCTACCAGGATGGGGTGCACAGCGCCTCGGCCAATATCGTCACGCCCCAGGACGAACTGGACGTGGCCGCGCAGTGGCGCGCCTTCGTCAGCGACCACCGCCTTGACGCCGTGGTGTGCATCGCCGCGGCCCTGCGCCGGGGCGTGCTCGACGACACCGAGGCCAACCGCTACCAGCGCCCGGCGGTGAACCTGCCGATGCCGTGGGAGCTGTCCGGCCTGGGCCAGCTGCACGAAGCCGCGCAACTGGCCGACCGCCTGGTCTGCTTCGGAGGTGATTGAGATGGCCAAGTCCTTGCTGATCATCAGCCGCCAGGCACCGTGGAGCGGCCCGTCTGCCCGCGAGGCGCTGGACATCGCCCTGGCCGGCGGCGCCTTCGACCTGCCGCTGGGCATGCTGTTCCTCGATGACGGCGTATTCCAGCTCGCCGCCGGGCAGCAGCCCGATACCCTGCAACAGAAAAACCTGGCGGCCAATCTCCAGGCCCTGCCGATGTTCGGTGTCGAAGAGCTGTTCGCCTGCGGCCATAGCCTGGCCCGCCGTGGACTGGACGGTGGTGCCCTGGCGCTGCCGGTCGAGGTGCTCGACGATTCCGCGCTGACTGCGCTGATTGCCCGTTTCGACCAAGTGGTAACGCTCTGATGACGACCCTGCATGTAATCGCCCACTCGCCCTTCGGCGACGAGCGCCTGAGCAGTTGCCTGCGCCTGCTGGGCCCACAAGACGCGCTGCTGCTGTGCGGCGACGCCACCTATGCGCTCAAAGCCGGCAGCGAACCCTTTGCCGCCCTGCAGGCCGCCAACCTTGGCGAGCGCCTGTTCGCCCTCGCCGAAGACCTGCAGGCCCGCGCCCTCGACAACCCATTGGCCAAGGCCGTGGACTACGCCGCCTTCGTCGAACTCTCCCTGCGCCACGACAAGGTCAACAGCTGGCTATGAGCATCCTGACTGTCGGCGATCGCAGCATCGCCCTGGACAAGGACGGCTTCCTGGTCGAGCTGCAGGACTGGTCGCCTGAGGTCGCCGAGGCCCTCGCCTCGCGCGAAAGCATCGCCCTGACTGCGGACCACTGGGAGATCCTCGAGTTGCTGCGCCAGTTCTACCAGGAATACCAGCTGTCGCCGGCCACCCGCCCGCTGATCAAGTACACCGCACTCAAGCTCGGCGCAGACAAGGGCAACAGCCCGCACCTGAACCGCCTGTTCAATGGCACGCCCGCCAAGCTCGCCGCCAAGCTGGCGGGCCTGCCCAAGCCGACCAACTGCATATGACCGAACCTCGCCCCCTTACCCTGGAAACCCCTGCCGAACACCCCTTCGCCGAATTCGTGCGCATCCTCGGCAAAGGCAAGCGCGGCGCCCGTGGCCTGACCCGCGACGAAGCCCGCGCCGCCATGACCCTGCTGCTCGAAGGCAAGGTCGAGGATACCCAGCTGGGCGCCTTCCTGATGCTGCTGCGGCACAAGGAAGAAAGCGCCGAGGAACTGGCAGGCTTCACCGAAGCCCTTCGCGCCCATCTGCACGCGCCGAGCATTGCCGTCGATCTCGATTGGCCCAGCTACGCCGGCAAGAAGCGCCACCTGCCCTGGTACCTGCTGGCAGCCAAGTGCCTGGCCGGCAACGGGGTGCGCATCCTGATGCATGGCGGCGGAGCGCACACCGCCGGGCGCCTGTATACCGAGCAGTTGCTCGACTTGCTGGACATCCCGCTATGCCGCGACTGGGCCGCCGTGGAGCGGGCCCTGGACAGCCAGCACCTGGCGTTCATTCCGCTGCAGGACTGGGCGCCGCAGCTGCAGCGCATGATCGACCTGCGCAACACCCTGGGCCTGCGCTCGCCCATCCACTCCCTGGCCCGGGTCCTCAACCCGCTCGGCGCCCGCTGCGGGCTGCAAAGCATCTTCCACCCCGGTTACCAGGCGGTGCACCGCGAAGCCAGCCGCCTGCTCGGTGATCACGCCGTGGTCATCAAGGGCGACGGTGGCGAGATCGAGGTCAACCCGGATGTCATCAGTCACCTGTATGGCACAGCGTCAGGTGAAGCCTGGGACGAAGAATGGCCGGCACTCAGCACCCAGCGCCATGTGAAGCCGGCAACCCTGCAACCTCGGCATCTGCTCGCGGTATGGCACGGCGAAGCCGATGACAGCTACGGCGAAATGGCGGTGATCGCTACCATGGCCCTTGCCCTGCGCGGGCTGGGCAAGCCTCGCGAGGAAGCGTTCAGCACTGCTCGCGGCTACTGGGCAGCTCGGAAAAACATCAAGTAAGTAGATGAGTAAGGCGCATTCTTTGCGCTATTCATTCGAACGCCTTGCTCTAGACTGAGCTCCAACGACAAACGACTTTGTTCCGAGGAGCTCCGACATGGGCCTTTTGATCGATGGACGCTGGCATGACCAGTGGTACCAGACCAGCAAGGACGGCACCTTCCAACGCGAGAGTGCCCAGCGCCGCAATCAGTTGCCCGCCGCCGAGGCCGGTCGCTATCACCTGTATGTTTCGCTGGCTTGCCCCTGGGCTCACCGCACCCTGATCCTGCGCGCCATCAAAGGCCTGGAGCCGTTGATCGATGTCTCGGTGGTCAGCTGGCTGATGGGCGAGCACGGCTGGACCTTCGATCGCCAGGAGGGCTCCACCGGCGATCACCTGGACGCCTTGCAGTACCTGCACCAGCGCTATACCCAGGACGACCCTCACTACACCGGCCGCGTGACCGTGCCGGTGCTGTGGGACAAGCACGAGAAGCGCATCGTCAACAACGAATCGGCCGAGATCATCCGCATCTTCAACAGCGCGTTCGACAATTTGACCGGCAATACACTGGACCTCTACCCCGAGCCACTGCGGGCGACCATCGATGCGCTCAACGAACGTATCTACCCGGCGGTGAACAACGGTGTGTACCGCGCCGGTTTCGCTACCACGCAGGACGCTTACGAGGCCGCCTTCGACGAGGTCTTCAACGAACTGGACCATCTGGAGGCGCTACTGGGCCGCCAACGCTACCTGGCCGGCGAATACCTGACCGAGGCCGATGTGCGCCTGTTCACCACGCTGGTGCGCTTCGATGCGGTGTATCACGGCCACTTCAAGTGCAACCTGCGCCGCCTGAGCGACTACCCGAACCTGTCCAACTGGCTGCGCGAACTGTACCAGTGGCCGGGGGTGGCGGGCACGGTGAACATGGAGCATATCCAGAAGCACTATTACATGAGCCACAAGACCATCAACCCGAACGGGATCGTGCCCAAGGGGCCGCTGCAGGACTTTGGCTTGCCGCATGATCGGGAGCGGTTGTCGGGCAGAGGGATCTGGCGGGCTTGAGATAGCTGGGGCTGCTTTGCAGCCCGTTCGCGACACAAGGCCGCTCCTACAGGGATCGCATACCCCCTGTAGGAGCGGCCTTGTGTCGCGAACGGGCCGCAAAGCGGCCCCAACGATTTCAGATGTTCTGCGAGCCTTCGAACCACGCCAACTTGTCACGCAACTGCACCACCTCCCCAACGATCACCAGGGTCGGCGCATGCACTTCATGCCGTGCCACCAGCTCCGGCAGGTCAGCCAGGGTACCGGTGAACACCCGCTGGTTGCGCGTGGTCCCCTGCTGCACCAAGGCTGCCGGCGTGCTCGCCGCGCGGCCATGGCGGATCAGCTCGGCACAGATGGTCGGCAACCCGACCAGCCCCATGTAGAACACCAGGGTCTGGGCCGGCGCCACCAGGTCATCCCAGGGCAGGTTGCTGGTGCCGTCCTTCAGGTGACCGGTGACGAAACGCACCGACTGGGCATAGTCGCGGTGGGTCAGTGGAATCCCGCCATAGGCGGAACAGCCACTGGCCGCGGTGATGCCCGGCACCACCTGGAAAGGGATGCCCTCGTCCGCCAGCTCCTCGATCTCCTCGCCACCACGGCCGAAGATGAACGGATCGCCACCCTTGAGCCGCAGCACGCGCTTGCCCTGGCGGGCCAGGTCGACCAGCAGGCGGTTGATCTTGTCCTGTGGCACGGCGTGGTCGGCGCGGCGCTTGCCGACATAGATGCGCTCGGCATCGCGCCGGCACATCTCGATGATGGCCGGGGCCACCAGGCGGTCATACAGCACCACGTCGGCCTGCTGCATCAGGCGCAGGGCGCGGAAGGTCAGCAGATCCGGATCGCCCGGCCCCGCGCCTACCAGATACACCTCGCCGCCCTGCTGCACCGGCGCGCCATCGACCATTGCCTGCAACAGGCGTTCGGCCTCCGCGCCCTGCCCGGCCAGCTGGCGCTCGGCGATCGGCCCCTGGAATACGTTTTCCCAGAATCCGCGACGCTGATTGACGTCCGGATACAAGGCTTTGACCTTGTCGCGAAAGCGTGCCGCCAACCCGGCCAGTTCGCCATAGGCGGACGGGATCCAGGCTTCGAGCTTGGCGCGGATCAGCCGCGCCAGCACCGGGGCGTCGCCACCGCTGGAAACCGCCACAACCAGGGGTGAGCGGTCGACGATGGCGGGGAAGATCACCGTGCACAGCGCCGGCGCGTCCACCACATTGACCGGCAGGCTGAGCACCTGGGCGTCGGCCGAGACCTGGGCATTGAGCCCGGGATCATCGGTCGCCGCGATCACCAGGCGACAGCCGTCCAGGTCGGATGCCTGGTATCCGCGCACCAGGACCTCGCCGCCACCCTCGCGGGCCAGCGCGGCGAGCTGACCGTCGACCTCCGGCGCCACCACCCGCAGCGCGGCGCCGGCATCAGCCAACAGGCGCGCCTTGCGCAAGGCGATCTCGCCACCGCCGACGACCAGCACCCGGCCGCCCTGCAGCTTATGGAAAAGCGGCAGGTAGTCCATTCAGCGAATGACCTCGACGCCACCCATGTACGGCTTGAGCACGTCCGGCACGCGGATCGAACCGTCGGCCTGCTGGTAGTTCTCCAGCACCGCCACCAGGGTCCGGCCAACGGCCAGGCCCGAACCGTTGAGGGTGTGCACCAGCTCTGGCTTGCCGGTTTCCGGGTTGCGCCAGCGGGCCTGCATGCGGCGCGCCTGGAAATCACCGCAGTTGGAGCAGGAGCTGATCTCGCGGTACTTATCCTGGCTCGGCACCCACACTTCCAGGTCGTAGGTCTTCACGGCGCCGAAGCCCATGTCGCCGGTGCACAGGGCCAGCACACGGTACGGCAGCTCCAGCAGCTGCAGCACGCGCTCGGCGTTGGCGGTCAGGCCTTCCAGGGCTTCCATGGATTTCGCTGGCTCGACAATCTGCACCATCTCGACCTTGTCGAACTGGTGCTGGCGGATCATGCCGCGGGTGTCGCGGCCCGAGGCGCCGGCTTCGCTGCGGAAGCAGGGGGTGTGGGCGACCAGTTTCAGTGGCAGCTGTTTGGCGTCGAGGATCTCGCCGGCCACCAGGTTGGTGAGCGACACTTCGGCGGTCGGGATCAGGTAGAAGTCAGCCTCGCCTTCGCGGCTGATCTTGAACAGGTCTTCCTCGAACTTCGGCAGCTGGCCGGTGCCCTGCAGGGCCGGAGCCTGCACCAGGTACGGGGTGTAGTGTTCCTCGTAGCCGTGCTCGCCGGTGTGCAGGTTGATCATGAACTGTGCCAGGGCGCGGTGCAGGCGGGCGATCGAGCCGCGCAGCACGGCGAAGCGGGCGCCGGACAGCTTGGCCGCGGCTTCGAAGTCCAGGCCACCGCTGACTTCGCCCAGGGCGACATGATCCTTGATCTCGAAGTCGAAGGTGGTCGGGGTGCCCCAGCGGCGTACTTCGACGTTGTCGTCTTCGCTGGCGCCGACCGGCACGCTGGCGTCCGGCAGGTTGGGAATGGTCAGCAGGATCGCGTCCAGCTCGGCCTGGATGCCGTCCAGCTCGGTCTTGCCAGCGGCCAGTTCATTGGCCATGCGCTCGACGTCGGCCATCAGCGGCGCGATGTCCTCGCCCTTGGCCTTGGCCTGGCCGATCGATTTGGAACGGGCGTTACGCTCGGCCTGCAGTTGCTCGGTGCGGGTCTGTACCGATTTGCGGCGCTCTTCCAGCGATTCGATGCGCGCGACATCCAGGCTGAAGCCACGGGTGGCCAGGCGGTCCGCCACTGCCTGAAGTTCAGTGCGTAACTGTTTGGAATCGAGCATGTCGTTCTCTCGTTATGTGTAAATGTTGGTTCAGAATCGGGTCAGGGACAGGCCGGCCCAGGTCGCGAGCAGGCCGCCTACCACGCTGATAATGGTATAGCCCAAGGCCAGCGGGACCTGCCCGCTTTCCACCAGGCGCACGGTATCGAGCGAGAAGGAGGAAAAAGTGGTCAGGCCGCCGAGAAAGCCGACGATCAGCCCGGCGCGCAGCTCGACCGGCGCCAGCGGCTTGTGCAGGAACAACCCGTAGAGCAGGCCGATCAACAGGCAGCCAACCAGGTTGACCGCCAGCGTACCGGCATAGAAGTGCCGTGGCCAGTGGGCCGCGACCCAGTTGGCGGTGGCGAAGCGCAGCAAGGTGCCGGCGATGCCACCGGCACTGACCGCGGCGATGAGTGCGATCACGGTTTTCTCCGCTGCCGGGGGCTGGCCTGGTCGAGTTCGGCCAGGTGCTTGAGCTTCTCGCCGATCTTCAACTCCAGGCCTCGGGGAACGGGCTGATAGTAGTGGCGTGGATCGAGCTGCTCGGGGAAGTAGTCCTCGCCGGCGGCATAGGCATCCGGCTCGTCGTGAGCGTAGCGGTACTCCTCGCCATAACCCAGTTGCTTCATCAGCTTGGTCGGCGCGTTGCGCAGGTGCAGCGGCACTTCCAGCGAACCGTGTTCGGCGGCTTCGCGCATGGCGGCCTTGAAGCCCATGTACACCGCGTTGCTCTTCGGTGCGCAGGCGATGTAGGTGATGGCCTGGGCCACCGCCAGTTCGCCTTCAGGGCTGCCCAGGCGCTCCTGCACGTCCCAGGCCGAGAGGCACAGGCTCAGGGCGCGGGGATCGGCGTTGCCGATGTCCTCGCTGGCCATGCGCACCACGCGCCGGGCGATGTACAGTGGATCGCAACCGCCGTCGAGCATGCGCGCGTACCAGTACAGCGCGGCATCGGGGTTGGATCCGCGCACCGACTTGTGCAGCGCCGAGATCTGGTCGTAGAAGGCCTCGCCGCCCTTGTCGAAGCGGCGACGGCTGTCGCCGAGCAGGCTCTGCAGCAGCTCGACGCCAATCTCGCCGCCATCGTCGGCCAGGTCAGAGGCATTTTCGAGGAAGTTGAGCATGCGCCGGCCATCGCCATCGGCGGCGGCCATGAGCATCTTGAACGCCTCGTCGCCCACCCGCAGGTTGCGCTTGCCCAGGCCGCGCTCCTCGCTCAGGGCGCGATCGACCAGCTTGCGCAGCGCAGCCTCGTCCAGGCTCTTGAGCACATAGACCCGGGCTCGCGACAGCAGCGCGTTGTTCAGCTCGAAGGACGGGTTCTCCGTGGTGGCGCCGATGAAGATCAGCGTGCCGTCCTCGACAAAGGGCAGGAAAGCGTCCTGTTGCGACTTGTTGAAGCGGTGTACCTCGTCGACGAACAGAATGGTGCGCCGGCCATACTGGCCGGCCTGCTGCTTGGCCACCTCGACCGCCTGGCGGATCTCCTTGACCCCGGCCAGCACCGCCGACACGGTTTCGAAATGCGCGTCGCAGAACTGCGCCAGCAGCCGCGCAAGCGTGGTCTTGCCCACGCCCGGCGGCCCCCAGAAGATCATCGAATGCAGCGCGCCCTGCTCCAGGGCCTCGCGCAGCGGCTTGCCGCGCGCCAGCAGGTGCTCCTGGCCGACGTACTCGTCCAGGTTCGACGGCCGCAGGCGGGCGGCCAGGGGCTGGGCGACGGGTTCGCTTCGAAACAGGTCCATCACAGGCTCTGCTTACTCCTTGATGACATCAGCGCCCTTGGGGATGACGAACTGGAACTTGCTGTCCGGCACCGCCTGGTTGGCCTTGACACCATTGAACAGGATGTTGGTGCGCTGGCCGACGCTGTCGATCAGCTGCATGTCATTGATCAGGCCCCTGCGGAACGACACGCGCAGCGAGTCGAACAGGGTGTCCTTGGTCTTGGGTTTCAAGGTGAAATCCATGACCTCGCCTTGCTCCTTGGAGGTGATATCGAAGCTCTGGCTGATCTTCGACACGTCGCCGGACAGCAGCAGCGCCGGGGTCTGGTTCAGGCGCACGTCGAGCTTCTTGATGGTCGCCTGCTCGAGGTCCGGGTCCCACAGGGTGACGTTCTTGCCGTCGGACACCACCACTTGTTCCTGGGGCGCGTCGGTGTGCCAGTAGAACAGGCCTGGGCGCTTGACGGTCATCTTGCCATTGGTTTCCTGCAGGCTGGTGCCGCTGGCATCCAGGGTCAGCTGGGAAAAATTGGCTTCGATGGTCTGCGACTTTTCCAGCAATTGCGTCAGGCGCTGGACGTCCTGTTCGCCGGCCTGGGCCGACAGGCTGGCCGCAGCCAGGGCAGAAACCAACAGCATGCGAATCGCGCGCATGGAAATCCTCATTGCACAGTGAAAGGGCCGGGCGTCATCAATGGCACCCGGCAGGTTGTTCGTCAGTCGCGCGGGCCGCCCGGGGCAATCACTTCCCGCGAGCCGTTGCTGTTCATCGGCGTGACCACGCCGGCCATCTCCATCGACTCGATCATCCGCGCGGCGCGGTTGTAGCCGATCTTGAGCTTGCGTTGCACCGCCGAGATCGAAGCCCGCCGGCTTTCCAGCACGAATTGCACGGCTTCGTCGTAGAGCGCGTCGGCTTCCGGGTCGTCGCCATCGCCACCGCCACCGCCGCCTTCGAAGCCGCTGCCGGCCTCCTCGACGCCGTTGAGGATGTCATCGTTGTAGTCCGGCGCGCCGCGCAGTTTCCAGGCCTCGACCGTGCGATGCACCTCGTCGTCGGAAACGAACGCGCCATGCACGCGGATCGGCAGGCTGGTGCCCGGCGGCATGTAGAGCATGTCACCGTGGCCGAGCAGCTGTTCGGCGCCGCCCTGGTCGATGATGGTCCGCGAGTCGATCTTGCTCGACACCTGGAACGCCATGCGGGTCGGGATGTTGGCCTTGATCAGGCCGGTGATCACATCCACCGACGGGCGCTGGGTGGCCAGGATCAGGTGGATACCGGCGGCACGGGCCTTCTGGGCGATACGGGCGATCAGCTCTTCGACCTTCTTGCCGACGATCATCATCATGTCGGCGAATTCGTCGACCACCACCACGATGGTCGGCAGGGTCTTCAGGGTCGGCGGCTCGTCATCCATGCTCTCGCGACGGTACAGCGGATCGTGGATGACTTCGCCGGCCTCCTGCGCATCCTTGATCTTGCGGTTGAAGCCCGCCAGGTTGCGCACGCCCATGGCCGCCATCAGCTTGTAGCGGCGCTCCATCTCGGCGACGCTCCAGCGCAGGGCGTTGGCGGCGTCCTTCATGTCGGTGACCACCGGGCAGAGCAGGTGCGGGATGCCTTCGTAGATCGACAGTTCGAGCATCTTCGGGTCGATCATGATCAGTCGCGCGTCTTCCGGGCCCGACTTGAACAGGATCGACAGGATCATCGCGTTCACACCCACCGACTTACCGGAACCGGTGGTACCGGCCACCAGCAGGTGCGGCATCTTCGCAAGGTCAGTGATCACCGGCTTGCCGCCGATGTCGTGGCCCAGGGCCAAGGTGACCGGCGACTTCTGCTCGTCGTACTGCGGCGAAGAGAGGACCTCGGAGAAACGCACCATCTGGCGGTTCTCGTTGGGGATCTCGATACCCACGGTGGTCTTGCCGGGAATGACCTCGACCACGCGCACGCTGGTCACCGCCAGCGAACGCGCCAGGTCCTTGGCCAGGTTGGCGATGCGGCTGACCTTCACGCCAGCGGCAGGCTGGATCTCGTAGCGGGTGATCACCGGGCCGGGGTGAATGGAGTCGACGGAAACCTCGACGCCGAACTCCTTCAGCTTGATTTCCAGCAGATGGCCGACACCCGCCAGCGACTCCGGCGAGTACTCGATCTTCTTCTGCTCGGCCGGGTCGAGGATGGAGATCGACGGCAGCGTGCCTTCCACGGCGCTGTCGACGAACAGCGGCGCCTGCTTTTCCTTCATGACCCGCTTGCTCGGCTCGGGCGCCTTGGCCACCGGAGCCGGCAGGTTGATCACCGGAGCCGGCTGCTGCTCGCGCTGGGCGACATGCTTGGTCAGCGCCTCGTCGCGCTCGATGATGCGCTCGCGGGCCTTGACCTGCTCGCGCTTGTCCACCACCACGGGGGCGACCACTTCATCGACCCGTTCATCCACTTCGCGCAATTGCGCCACCAGGCGCTTGCGCTCGTTGCGCGCCTCCCACCAGCGGTTGGCGGCATTCTGCACCAGTTCGAACAGGTCGAGGGTGATCTTGCCCGTGACGTCCATCACCTTGAACCAGGACAGGTCGGTGAACACGGTCAGGCCGAAGAGGAACAGCGCGATGAACATCAGCGTGCTGCCCTGCACGTTCAGCAGATTGCGGGCCAGGTCGCCCAGGCTCTCGCCCAGCGCGCCGCCGGCGGAAAACGGCAGGCTCGCCGAGGGATGGAAATGAATATGCGCCAGGGCAGCGCCCGACAGCACCAGGAACACCAGGCCGATCAGCCGCCAGGAAAACAACCAACCGCTCCACTGCCAGGGTTGGTGGCGCTCCCGGAAGATCTGCCAAGTCTTGATCGCCAGCAGCAACGGGAAGATGTAGGCGAAATAGCCGAGCACCATGAACAGGATGTCGGCGAAGTAGGCGCCCGCGCGGCCAGCGGCGTTCTGCACCTGGTCGGCGTTGCTGGTATGGCTGAAGCCAGGATCGGACGTGTCGTAGGTGAGCAGTGCCATCCACAGGTACAGGCACAGGGCGCCAACGGCGATCAGCGCACCTTCCTTGAGGCGGTAGTGCAGCTGCTGCCGCCACAGAGGCACTGGCAAGGGGGCTGGAGTTGCGGTGGATTTCTTCAAAACGCGTCTATTCCTGCGCGTACTGCGCGTCCAATAGTGATTGGCCGTCCGCCGGCCAATGAGCCACTACTTTTAACATTACTGCCCGCCAGCCGCCATGGCGGCACGCTGTATGGCGCGTGAACGGGGGCTACTTTCATTTAGTTGCAATTTGAGCATGCATTTTCTTTTGTGACAAAGGCTTATGCTGTGTTTTTGCACAGGTGTGACAGCAAAAGTGGCAGATGGTGCCTGGAGCCACCGAAGCCGGATGCAATTTGTGGACCCGCATAGAGAGCCTGTAGGAGCGGCCTTGTGTCGCGATGGGCTGCGCAGCAGCCCCAACTACTCAGCATGATGCCGCAATTCTGGGGCTGCTGCGCAGCCCATCGCGACACAAGGCCGCTCCTACAGGGATCGCGCAAGGCGTTGACCTCATTTCCAACGCACGCCATGCTGCCCTCTCCCCTCCCCCGCCGCTCAAGAACACCATGCTCACCTGGCTGACCCGCGACTCGCTGACCTTCCCGCCCCTGGAAAAGGCCTTGCACGACCCCAACGGCCTGCTCGCCGCCGGCGGCGACCTGACGCCTGATCGCCTGGTCGCGGCCTATCGCCATGGCTGCTTCCCCTGGTATCAGGATGGCCAGCCGATCCTCTGGTGGTCGCCCGACCCGCGCACGGTGCTGTTCCCGGACGAGCTGCATGTCTCGCGCTCGCTGGCCAAGCTGATCCGCCAGGGCCGCTACCAGGTGAGCTTCGACAGCGACTTCCCGGCGGTGATCGCCGCCTGCGCCGCGCCACGCGACTACGCCGACGGCACCTGGATCACCGACAACATGCGCGCCGCCTACTGCGAGCTGCACCGCCGCGGCATCGCCCATTCGGTGGAGGTGCGCCGGGACGGCGAGCTGGTCGGCGGCCTCTACGGCCTGGCCATCGGCCGACTGTTCTTCGGCGAATCGATGTTCAGCCGCGCCGACAACGCCTCCAAGGTAGGCTTCGTGACCTTGGTCGAGCACCTCCGGCAGGCCGGCTTCGTGCTGATCGACTGCCAGATGCCGACCAACCACCTGCACAGCCTGGGCGCCCGCGCCATCAGCCGAGCCGACTTCGCCAACCACCTGGCGCGACACCTGGATCAACCCAGCGACGCCAGCTGGGTTGCCTAGTCGAGTTCCCGGAGCTGGCTTACACTTAGAGACAAAGTCTCACCTAAGGGGTTGATCATGACAGAGCTGGCGCGCTTGAAGTTCTATGCCACTCAACCCCACTCCTGCAGCTATCTGCCGGATGAGCAGGCAACCACGCTGTTTCTCGACCCAAGCCAGCCGATGGACGTGCATGTCTATGCCGACCTGTCGGAAATGGGCTTTCGCCGCAGCGGCGACCACCTCTATCGCCCGCATTGCCAGCATTGCAACGCCTGCGTTCCAGCGCGCATCCCCGCAGCGCGCTTCATCCCCAACCGCCAGCAACGGCGTATCCTCAAGCGCAATGCCGACCTGACCGTCAGTGCCGCTCGCCCGTCCTTCAAGGAAGAATACTTCGACCTGTACCGACGCTATATCGAGCAGCGCCATGCCGACGGCGACATGTACCCACCGAGTCGCGACCAGTTTTCCACCTTCCTGGTCCGCGACCTGCCCTTCTGCTGGTTCTACGAGTTCCGCCTCGAAGGCCGGCTCCTGGCCGTGGCGGTGTGCGACCTGCTGCCCAATGGCCTGTCGGCGGTCTACACCTTCTATGAACCCGAAGAGGAACGCCGCAGCCTCGGACGCTACGCCATCTTGTGGCAGATCACCGAAGCGCTGCGCCAGGACCTCGAGGCGGTGTACCTCGGTTACTGGATCAAGAACTGCAAGAAGATGAACTACAAGACCCAGTACCGCCCCATCGAATTGCTGATCAACCAGCGCTGGGTCACCCTCAACTGAAAGGCATTGGCTTGAAACACAATTTTCGGGCATAATCCACGCCACTTTTTTTGCCCGGTGCAGTCGTGCGTCGGGTCATCACTGGATACCGAGGGCTTTACTGCATGTCGAAAGAAGACAGCTTCGAAATGGAAGGCACTGTCGTCGACACCCTGCCCAACACCATGTTCCGCGTGGAGTTGGAAAACGGGCACGTCGTTACCGCGCATATCTCCGGCAAGATGCGCAAGAACTACATCCGTATTCTCACTGGCGACAAGGTCCGCGTCGAACTGACGCCGTACGACCTGAGCAAGGGCCGCATCACCTACCGTGCGCGCTAAGCTCAAGCCATAAAAAAGCCCGGCCAGTGTGCCGGGCTTTTTTATGGGCTTTGGAAATGCGGGGCCGCACAGCGGCCCCTGCCTTACGCAACTTCAGCCGTGGTCTCGTAATCGAACACCAGCTCGCCATCGCGCAGGTCGATGTGCACCACGCCACCGTGCTCGGCCAGCTCGCCGAACAGGATCTCCTCGGCCAATGGCCGCTTGATCTTGTCCTGGATCAGCCGCGCCATCGGTCGCGCGCCCATCTGCACGTCGTAGCCCGACGCCGCCAGCCAGCCACGAGCGGCATCGCTGACCTCCAGCAACACACGCTTGTCTTCCAGCTGCGCCTGCAGTTCGATGAGGAACTTGTCGACGATGCTCTTGATCGTCTCGTGGGACAGGCGGCCGAACTGGATGATGGTATCCAGGCGGTTGCGGAACTCCGGCGTGAAGCTCTTGCGAATGACTTCCATGGCATCGGACGAGTGATCCTGATGGGTGAAGCCGATCGAGGCCCGCGCGGCAGTTTCGGCGCCGGCGTTGGTGGTCATGATCAGGATCACGTTGCGGAAGTCCGCCTTGCGCCCGTTGTTGTCGGTCAGGGTACCGTGGTCCATCACCTGCAGCAGCAGGTTGAAGACTTCCGGGTGGGCCTTCTCGATTTCGTCGAGCAGCAGCACGCAGTGCGGTTGCTTGGTGATGGCCTCGGTCAGCAGGCCGCCCTGGTCGAACCCGACATAGCCGGGTGGCGCACCGATCAGGCGCGATACGGTATGCCGCTCCATGTACTCGGACATGTCGAAGCGCACCAGCTCGACACCCAGCGCCTTGGCCAACTGGCGAGCCGCCTCGGTCTTGCCCACCCCGGTGGGGCCGGCGAACAGGAACGAACCGACCGGTTTGTCCGGGGCCTTCAATCCGGCACGGGACAGCTTGATGGCGGTGGCCAGCGAGTCGATCGCCGCATCCTGGCCGAACACGGTCAGCTTGAGGTCACGCTCGAGGTTACGCAGCAGCTCTTTGTCCGAGCTGGTGACATGCTTCGGCGGAATCCGCGCGATCTTGGCGACGATGTCCTCGACCTGAGGCACGTCGATGCGCTTGACCCGGTTGGCCTCTGGCTGCAGGCGCTGGTAGGCGCCCGCCTCGTCGATCACATCGATGGCCTTGTCCGGCATGTGCCGGTCATTGATGTAGCGCGAGGCGAGTTCGGCGGCGGCGCGCAGGGCTTCGTCGCTGTACTCGATGTTGTGGTGGCTTTCGAAGCGCCCCTTGAGCCCGCGCAGGATGCCCACGGTGTCCTCCACCGACGGCTCGGTGACATCGACCTTCTGGAAGCGCCGCGCCAACGCCCGGTCCTTCTCGAAGATGCCACGGAACTCCTGGAAGGTGGTCGAACCGATGCAGCGGATCTCACCGGAGGACAGCAGCGGCTTGAGCAGGTTGGACGCATCCATCACGCCACCGGATGCCGCGCCGGCGCCGATGATGGTGTGGATCTCGTCGATGAACAGGATCGCCTGCGGCCGCTTGCGCAGCTCGCCGAGCAGCGCCTTGAAGCGCTTCTCGAAGTCGCCACGGTACTTGGTGCCGGCCAGCAGCGCGCCCAGGTCGAGCGAGTAGACCACGCTCTGGGCCAGCAGGTCGGGCACCTGGCCGTCGACGATGCGCTTGGCCAGGCCCTCGGCGATGGCGGTCTTGCCGACACCGGCCTCGCCCACCAGCAGTGGGTTGTTCTTGCGCCGACGGGCAAGGATCTGCGCGACGCGCTCGACCTCCTGCTCGCGCCCGACCAAAGGGTCGATGCGCCCGGCACGCGCCAGTTCGTTCAGGTTGCTGGCATAGGCATCCAGCGGGTTGCTGGAAGACGACGTTTCGCCACCCTCCTCGTCCTGCATGTCCTGATCGCTTTCGCTGTGCGAACCATGTCCTGGCACCTTGCTGATGCCATGGGCGATGTAGTTGACGACGTCGATGCGGGCCACGCTCTGCTGCTTGAGCAGGAACACCGCCTGGCTTTCCTGTTCGCTGAAGATCGCCACCAGCACGTTGGCGCCGGTGACTTCACGCTTGCCGGAGCTCTGCACGTGGAACACGGCACGCTGCAGCACGCGCTGGAAGCCCAGGGTCGGTTGCGTTTCGCGATCCTCGTCATGCACGGGAATCAGCGGCGTGGTCGAATCGATGAACTCTTGCAGGTCGTGCTTGAGCTTGTCGAGATTGGCGCCACAGGCGCGCAGAACGGTCGCGGCGGCTTCATTGTCAAGGAGTGCCAGCAACAGGTGTTCGACGGTCATGAACTCATGACGCTTCGAACGGGCCTCCTTGAAGGCCAGATTGAGGGTGACTTCGAGCTCGCGGTTTAACATAGCTTCACCTCATACCCAAGTGGTCGGCGATTAACCGTCCTTCTCGATTTCACAGAGTAGCGGATGCTGGCTTTCCCTGGCGTATTGGTTGACCTGCATGGCCTTTGTTTCGGCGATGTCACGGGTAAACAATCCGCATACTGCCCGCCCTTCGGTATGGACGGTCAGCATGATCTTCGTTGCCAGCTCGCGGTTCAGATTGAAGAACGTCTCGAGCACTTCGACGACGAAATCCATCGGCGTGTAGTCATCGTTGAACAAAACCACCTTGTACATCGGTGGCGCCTGCAGGATCGGCTTGGCCTCCTGAACCGCGAGGCCCGCGCCATCGTCCTCATGCCCGTCCTCATGCGACTGGGGGCGATCCTGATTGAATGTTAGTCGAATCTCACTGAGTACATGCATGGAAAGAATTTCATCATGATCGACAGGTTAAGGTTGTGGGTTGACCGCGCAGGCCGCGCTCGGCGCGGGCGCCGGCTGACCTTGACTATCGGCAAAACGGTGTTACAACCAATAGGAACCCACCGTGGTCGATAAAGATCCGCGCAGTCAACCAGATTTTCTCGCAAGGTTCGTATGCGGATGAAGTGGATGATACTCCAGTGATGGAGTCCTTTGCAGAGGGACATAGGGATGGCAAGCGGTAAAGTCAAGTGGTTCAACAATGCCAAGGGCTACGGATTCATCAACGAGGACGGTAAGACCGACGACCTGTTCGCCCACTACTCGGCGATCAAGATGGACGGCTACAAGACCCTCAAGGCCGGCCAATCAGTGACTTTCGAGATCGTCCAGGGCCCCAAGGGGCTGCATGCGACCGAGATCGCCAGTGCCAATGCCAGCGTCTCGACGGGAGCACCGCACTCGACGACCACCGAAGTCTGACCTCCATCCCCTGTCCATATACGAAAAAACCGGCCGCTTCTTCAATCAATGAGGCGGCCGGTTTTTTCGTATTGATTACATGTGCTTGATCAGCGCATCGCCAAAGCCCGAACTGCTCACCAGTGTCGCGCCCTCCATCAGACGCTCGAAGTCATAGGTGACGGTCTTGGCGGCGATCGCCCCGTTGGTCCCCTTGATGATCAGGTCGGCCGCCTCGGTCCAGCCCATATGGCGCAGCATCATCTCGGCCGAGAGGATCACCGAGCCTGGGTTGACCTGGTCTTTCCCGGCGTACTTGGGCGCGGTGCCATGGGTCGCCTCGAACATGGCCACGGTGTCCGACAGGTTGGCCCCGGGCGCGATGCCGATCCCGCCCACCTCCGCCGCCAGGGCGTCGGACAGATAGTCACCGTTGAGGTTCAGGGTGGCGATCACGTCATATTCGGCAGGGCGCAGCAGGATCTGCTGGAGCATGGCATCGGCGATGGCGTCCTTGACGATCACCTCGCGGCCGGTCTTCGGATTCTTGAACTTCATCCAAGGACCGCCATCGAGCAGTTCGGCGCCAAATTCATCGCGCGCCACCTCGTAGCCCCAATCCTTGAAGGCCCCTTCGGTGAACTTCATGATGTTGCCCTTGTGCACCAGGGTCAGCGACTTGCGGTCGTTGTCCACCACATACTGCAGGGCCTTGCGCACCAGGCGCTTGGTGCCCTCCTTGGAGACCGGCTTGACGCCGATGCCACAGTCCTGGTCGAAGCGGATCTTGGTGACGCCCATTTCCTCCTTGAGGAACTTGATCACCTTGTTCGCCTCGGGCGAGCCGGCCTTCCACTCGATGCCGGCATAGATGTCCTCTGAGTTCTCGCGGAAGATCACCATGTCGACGTCACCGGGCTTTTTCACCGGGCTCGGCACGCCCTGGAACCAGACCACCGGACGCAGGCACACATACAGGTCGAGCTGCTGGCGCAAGGCCACGTTGAGCGAACGGATGCCGCCGCCGACCGGGGTGGTCAGCGGCCCCTTGATCGACACCACATAATCCTTCACCGCATCCAGGGTCTCCTGGGGCAGCCAGGTGTCCTGGTCGTACACCTGGGTGGCCTTCTCGCCGGCGTACACCTCCATCCAGGCGATCTTGCGCTTGCCGCCATAAGCCTTCTGCACGGCGGCATCCACTACCTTGATCATCACCGGCGAGACATCCACGCCGATACCGTCGCCCTCGATGTAGGGAATGATGGGGTTGTCGGGAACATTGAGCGAATGGTCTGCATTGACGGTGATCTTGGCACCATCGGCCGGAACCTTGATTTTCTGGTATCCCATGCTGCACTACTCCGCTTTTCCTGGTGTGATTGGAAATCGTGCGATCCACTGAGCCTAAACCAGGTTTTACGAGCTGCAAGCTTCAAGTGGCAAGCAGCAAGCAGCCCTCGGTTGATTTCACCTTCCCGCCCACCCGGAAACCGAGCAGGACAACTGCTCCGAGGCCCGCTTTTCTTGCAGCTCGAAGCTTGCAGCTTGCCGCTGCCACCCTGCGGCAACACGCCACATTGCCCCTACGTCTTTGGTCTTATAAATGGCGCGATCGCACTTGACCTTGCTGATTAGCCCAAAGGGTTTGATATACTGCGCCGCGACCATAGGGTCATCGGGGCGAACCCTTGGAAAATGCGGCTCGCCCTTGGTCAAGAATGACCACGAAGCCTGGGTTGTTACCGCAGCCCAGCACTTGACGCTCGACTGATGCATCCACCATCACCGCTCGCAGCCTCTCGACTTTCCGCTCATGGCGTCGCCAGGGCGAAGCGCCTACCCTGCGCACCTCGAGACTCGAGTACGCTCAGCACATAGAGAGTTAACCCGCATGCCCACCCGTTCCAAGATCATCTACACCTTCACCGACGAAGCCCCCGCCCTCGCCACCTACTCGCTGCTGCCGATCGTCGAGGCCTTCACCGCTTCGGCCGACATCGCCGTCGAAACCCGCGACATCTCCCTGGCCGGCCGTATCCTCGCGGCTTTCCCGGAGCGCCTGGGCGCCGAGAAGCAGGTAGGCGATCACCTGGCGGAACTGGGCCAACTGGCTACCACCCCGGAAGCCAACATCATCAAGCTGCCGAACATCTCCGCCTCGGTTCCACAGCTGAAGGCCGCGATCAAGGAGCTGCAAGCCAAGGGCTTCGACATCCCTGACTACGCCGACGAGCCGGCCAGCGCTGAGGAAAAAGAATCCCGCGCCCGCTACGACCGCATCAAGGGCAGCGCCGTGAACCCGGTCCTGCGCGAAGGCAACTCCGATCGCCGCGCTCCGCTGTCGGTCAAGAACTACGCACGCAAGCACCCGCACAAGATGGGCGCCTGGGCCGCCGACTCCAAGTCGCACGTTGCCCACATGACCCAGGGCGACTTCTACGGCAGCGAAAAAGCCGCGCTGATCGAGGCTGACGACAGCCTGCGCATCGAGTTGGTCGGCAAGGATGGCAACACCACCGTCCTGAAAGAAAAGACCGCCGTCAAGGCCGCCGAAGTCATCGACTGCGCCACCATGAGCCGCAAGGCCCTGAAAGCCTTCATCGCCGAGCAGATCGCCGATGCCAAGGCCTCCGGCGTGCTGCTGTCGGTACACCTGAAAGCCACCATGATGAAGGTCTCCGACCCGATCATGTTCGGCGTGATCGTCGAAGCGTTCTACAACGACGTGCTGGCCAAGCACGCCGCAGCCCTGGCCGAAGTAGGCTTCAACGCCAACAACGGCATCGGCGACCTGTACGCCCGCATCAAGGATCTGCCTGCCGACAAGCAGGCCGAGATCGAAGCCGACATCCAGGCCCTGTACGCCGTTCGCCCGGCCCTGGCCATGGTCAACTCGGACAAGGGCATCACCAACCTGCACGTGCCGAGCGACGTCATCGTCGATGCCTCGATGCCTGCGATGATCCGCGACTCGGGCAAGATGTGGAACACCGCCGGTGAACTGCAGGATGCCAAGGCGATCATCCCGGATCGCTGCTACGCCGGCATCTACCAGGCCACCATCGAAGACTGCAAGGCCAACGGCGCCTTCGACCCGACCACCATGGGCAGCGTGCCGAACGTCGGCCTGATGGCGCAAAAGGCCGAAGAGTACGGCTCCCACGACAAGACCTTCCAGATCAAGGCCGACGGCGTCGTGCGCGTGGTCGATGGCAAGGGCAAGGTCGTTCTGGAGCAGAACGTCGAAGCCGGTGACATCTTCCGCATGTGCCAGACCAAGGACGCGCCGATCCAGGACTGGGTCAAGCTGGCCGTCAACCGCGCCCGCCTGAGCAACACCCCGGCGGTGTTCTGGCTGGACCCGGCCCGCGCCCACGACGGCGTGATGATCGAGAAGGTACAGACCTACCTGAAGGATCACGACACTTCCGGCCTGGACATCCGCATCCTGGCCCCGGTCGATGCCATCAAGTTCTCCCTGGCCCGCATCCGCGAAGGCAAGGACACCATCTCGGTGACCGGCAACGTGCTGCGCGACTACCTGACCGACCTGTTCCCGATCATGGAGCTGGGCACCAGCGCCAAGATGCTGTCGATCGTGCCACTGATGAACGGCGGTGGCCTGTTCGAGACCGGCGCCGGCGGTTCGGCTCCGAAGCACGTGCAGCAGCTGGTGGAAGAGAACTTCCTGCGTTGGGACTCGCTGGGTGAGTTCCTGGCCCTGGCCGCTTCCCTGGAGCACCTGGGCAACACCTACGACAACCCGCGCGCCAAGGTCCTGGCCAACACCCTGGACCAGGCCACCGGCAAGTTCCTCGACACCAACAAGTCGCCTTCGCGCAAGGTCGGCGGTATCGATAACCGTGGCAGCCACTTCTACCTGACCCTGTACTGGGCAGAAGCCCTGGCCGCCCAGACCGACGACGCTGCCCTGCAGGCGCGCTTCGCCCCGCTGGCCAAGACCCTGAGCGAGAACGAAGCGACCATCGTCGCCGAGCTCAACGCCGTCCAGGGCAAGCCGGCCGACATCGGTGGCTACTACGCACCGGATGCCGAGCTGACCGCCAAGGTAATGCGCCCAAGCCAGACCCTGAACAGCGCCATCGCCGCACTGTAAGGCTCGCTTGAAGTAACCGCACAGACCCCGGCCACGCACCGGGGTTTTTGCTTTTTTAGCCGCAAGTTTCAAGCTGCAAGCCACAAGTCAAAGCAGTCCGCGTACCGCTTCGACTTGCAGCTTGAAGCTTGAAGCTTGAAGCTTGAAGCTTGAAGCTTGCCATTTTGGGAGAAAGTCGACCGTGTCTTGGCAACCCCACATCACCGTCGCCACCGTCGTCGAACACGACGGCAAGTTCCTCTTCGTCGAGGAGTTCAAGGCCGGCCGGCACGTGTTCAACCAGCCCGCCGGCCACCTCGAAGCCAACGAAACCATCACCCAGGCCGCCCTGCGCGAAACTCTCGAGGAAACCGCCTGGGAAGTCGAACTCACCGGCGTGGTCGGCATCTACCTCTATACCGCCCCGAGCAACGGCGTCACCTACCAGCGCATCTGCTTCGCCGCCCGGCCGCTGCGCCACAACACCGAGCTGGCCCTGGACAGCGACATCGTCCGCGCGGTGTGGCTGAGCCGCGACGAGTTGCTGGCCGAGCCATCACGCTGGCGCAGCGAACTGGTGCCGCGCTGCCTCGACGACTACCTGAAAGGCCCGCTGCACAGCCTCGATCTGCTGCGCGACTGACGCCAGTGCGCGGGTTTGATAGAATCGGCGTTTTTCCCCTCTGATACACACCGGTAGCCATGACCAGCCCAGCACTCAAAGACCCCGCCAAGACCCGCGTCATCGTCGGCATGTCCGGCGGCGTGGACTCTTCCGTCTCCGCCCTTCTGCTCATGGAGCAGGGCTACCAGGTGGAAGGTCTGTTCATGAAAAACTGGGAAGAGGACGACGGCACCGAATACTGCACCGCCCGCGAAGACCTGGCCGACGCCCAGGCCGTGTGCGACCGCATCGGCATCAAGCTGCACACCGCCAACTTCGCCGCCGAGTACTGGGACAATGTGTTCGAGCACTTCCTCGAGGAATACAAGGCCGGGCGCACACCGAACCCGGACATCCTCTGCAACCGCGAAATCAAGTTCAAGGCGTTCCTCGACTACGCCCTGTCGCTTGGCGCCGACCTGATCGCCACCGGCCACTACGTGCGCCGCCGCGATACTGGCGAGCTGACCGAGCTGCTCAAGGGCCTGGACCCGAACAAGGACCAGAGCTACTTCCTGCACGCCGTGGGCGGCGCGGAGATCGCCCGCACCCTGTTCCCGGTCGGCGAACTGGAAAAGCCCGAGGTGCGCGCCATCGCCGAGAAACACGGCCTGGCCACCGCCAAGAAAAAAGACTCCACCGGTATCTGCTTCATTGGCGAGCGTCGCTTCAGCGACTTCCTCAAGCAGTACCTGCCGGCCCAGCCCGGCGATATCGAGACCACCGACGGCGAGGTGATCGGCCGCCACCACGGCCTGATGTACCACACCATCGGCCAGCGCCAGGGCCTGGGCATCGGCGGCCTGAAGGACGCCGGCGACGAGCCGTGGTACGTGCTGCACAAGGACCTGACCCGCAACGTGCTGGTGGTCGGTCAGGGTAACGAACACCCGTGGCTGTTCTCCCGCGCCCTGTTGGCTTCGGAAATCTTCTGGGTCAACCCGATCGACCTCTCCAGCCCGCGTCGCCTGACCGCCAAGGTGCGCTACCGCCAGGGCGACCAGCAGTGCACCCTGGAACGCACCGAGAGCGGCTATCGCGCCGTGTTCGACGAGCCGCAGCGCGCTGTGACCCCAGGCCAGTCCGTGGTGTTCTACGACGGTGAAGTGTGCCTGGGCGGCGGCGTGATCGAAATCGCCGAGCCGTGGAGCCCGCGCGCATGAGCAACCTGCAGGAGCAACTGATCGCCCTGGGCGGCGTGTTCCAGGCCGCGGTGCTGGTGGACCGCATCGCCCGCACCGGCCAAGCCAGCGAAGCCAATATCGGCTGCATGCTCGGCAGCCTGCTGGTACGCGACCCGAAGGACACCCTGGAGGTGTTCGGTGGCGACGACCTCAACCTGCGCGACGGCTACCGCGCGCTGGTCGGCGCCCTGGAACGCGACCCCAGCAGCCTGCAGCGCGAGCCGCTGCGCTATGCCCTGTCGATGCTGGGCCTGGAGCGCCAGCTGAACAAGCGCGGCGACCTGCTCGACACCATCGGCAACCGTCTGCCGCAGATCCAGTCCCAAGCTGAACATTTCGGCCTGGTTCACGAAAATGTCATCGCTTCCAGCGGAGCCTTGTACCAGGACACCCTGAGCACCCTGCGCCAGCGCATCCAGGTACACGGCGACATGCGCTTCCTGCAACAGGCCAGCAACGCCTCGAAGATCCGTGCCCTGCTGCTGGCCGGCATTCGCGCCGCGCGCCTGTGGCGCCAGCTGGGCGGGCACCGCTGGCAGCTGGTGTTCAGCCGACGCAAGCTGCTCAACGAGCTGTACGGGATGATGCGTACCGCCGACTGACACAGAAACCTGTGTAGGAGCGGCCTTGTGTCGCGATAGGGCCGCAGCGCGGCCCCAGGATCTCGAGCCCGGCTCAAGATTGCCGGGGCTGCTGCGCAGCCCTTTCGCGACACAAGGCCGCTCCTACACAGGGGCCGCAACACGATTGATAGGCCCGACCTTTGGTCAGCCACCCGACCCCGGCGCATTTTTCATGTATGATATGCGCCCCCCAAAAGCCTGACTGTCCGAGAACACCCCATGCAGCTCTCTTCGCTCACTGCGGTTTCCCCTGTAGACGGCCGTTACGCCGGCAAAACCCAGGCCTTGCGCCCCATCTTCAGCGAATTCGGCCTGATCCGATTCCGCGCCCTGGTCGAAGTGCGCTGGCTGCAGCGCCTGGCCGCCCACCCGCAGATCGGCGAAGTGCCGGCGTTCTCCGCCGAAGCCAACGCCCTGCTGGACAGCCTGGCCACCGATTTCAAGCTCGAGCACGCCGAACGCGTCAAGGAAATCGAGCGCACCACCAACCACGACGTCAAGGCCATCGAGTACCTGCTCAAGGAACAGGCCGCCCAGTTGCCTGAACTGGCCAAGGTCAGCGAGTTCATCCACTTCGCCTGCACCAGCGAGGACATCAACAACCTGTCCCACGCCCTGATGCTGCGCGCTGGCCGTGACGACGTGCTGCTGCCGCTGATGCGCCAGATCGCCGAGGCCATCCGCGCCCTGGCCCACGCCCACGCCGACGTGCCGATGCTGTCGCGCACCCACGGCCAGCCGGCTTCGCCGACCACCCTGGGCAAGGAACTGGCCAACGTCGTCTACCGCCTGGAGCGCCAGATCGCGCAAGTGGCCGCCGTGCCGCTGCTGGGCAAGATCAACGGCGCCGTGGGCAACTACAACGCCCACCTGTCGGCTTACTCGCAGATCGACTGGGAAGCCAACGCCCGCGCCTTCATCGAGGACGAGCTGGGCCTGGTGTTCAACCCCTACACCACCCAGATCGAGCCGCACGACTACATCGCCGAGCTGTTCGACGCCATCGCCCGCTTCAACACCATCCTCATCGACTTCGACCGCGACGTCTGGGGCTACATCTCGCTGGGCTACTTCAAGCAGAAGACTGTCGCCGGCGAAATCGGCTCCTCGACCATGCCGCACAAGGTCAACCCGATCGACTTCGAGAACTCCGAAGGCAATCTGGGCATCGCCAACGCGCTGTTCCAGCACCTGGCCAGCAAGCTGCCGATCTCGCGCTGGCAGCGCGACCTGACCGACTCCACCGTGCTGCGCAACCTGGGCGTGGGCTTCGCCCACAGCGTCATCGCCTATGAAGCCAGCCTCAAGGGCATCGGCAAGCTCGAAGTCAACGCCGCCCGCATCGCCGCCGACCTGGACGCTTGCTGGGAAGTCCTCGCCGAGCCGATCCAGACCGTGATGCGCCGCTTCAACATCGAGAACCCCTACGAGAAGCTCAAGGAGCTGACCCGTGGCAAGGGCATCACCCCTGAAGCGCTGCTGACCTTCATCGACGGCCTGGACATGCCGGCCGAAGCCAAGGCCGAGCTCAAGCAGCTGACCCCGGCGTCCTACATCGGCAACGCGGTGGCTCAGGCAAAACGCATCTAAGCTGACCGCCGCGTTCAACGCCCGGCCTGGCCGGGCGTTTTTATTCCCGTACGAAAACTAAGTTTTTTCAATAGGTTGAACATGAATTCTGATACTCCACTGCAACTGTTGGGCGGCCTCACGGCCCGTGAATTCCTGCGCGACTACTGGCAGAAGAAGCCACTGCTGGTGCGTCAGGCCTTCCCCGACTTCGTCAGCCCCATCGATGGCGACGAGCTGGCCGGCCTGGCATTGGAAGAAGAAGTCGAGTCGCGCCTGGTGCTGGAACACGGCGAGCGTCCGTGGGAGCTGCGCCGCGGCCCGTTCGCCGAGGACGCCTTCGCCGACCTGCCCGAGCGCGACTGGACCCTGCTGGTGCAGGCCGTCGACCAGTTCGTGCCAGAGGTCGCCGAGCTGCTGGAAGAGTTCCGCTTCCTGCCCAGCTGGCGCATCGACGACGTGATGATCAGCTACGCCGCGCCCGGTGGCAGCGTCGGCCCGCATTTCGACAACTACGACGTGTTCCTGCTGCAGGGCGAGGGCAAGCGCAACTGGAAAGTCGGCCAGATGTGCAACAGCGACAGCCCGCTGATCGACCACGCCGACCTGCGCATCCTCGCCGATTTCGAGCAGAGCGACGAGTGGACCCTGGAGCCGGGCGACATGCTCTACCTGCCTCCGCGCCTGGCCCACTACGGCGTTGCCGAGAACGAGTGCCTGACCTATTCGGTCGGCTTCCGCGCCCCGAGCGCGGCCGAAGTGCTGACCCACTTCACCGACTTCCTCGGCCAGTTCCTGCCGGAAGAAGAGCGCTACAGCGACGCCGACGCCCAGCCGGTCAGCGACCCGCACCAGATCCAGCATGACGCCCTCGACCGCCTCAAGGCGCTGATCGACAAGCACATGGCCGACAAGGACCTGCTGCTGACCTGGTTCGGCCAGTTCATGACCGAGCCGCGTTATCCCGAGCAGGTGGTCGGCGAAGAGCTGAGCGAGCAGGAGCTGCTCGACTATCTCGGCCAGGGCGCCATCCTGATCCGCAATCCGAGCGCACGCTTGGCCTGGTCGGAGTTCGGCGACGATCTGCTGCTGTTCGCCAGCGGTCGCAGCTGCCCGCTGCCTGGGAAACTGCGCGAACTGCTGAAGCTGATCTGTTCCGCCGACGCCCTGCACAGCGAGAACCTCGGACAGTGGCTGCAGGACGAAGACGGCCTGATGCTGGTACAACAGCTGGTCATGCAAGGCAGCCTGGGATTCGCCGATGAATAAGATCAGTGTTCGACTGGCCGACTGGCACAAGGACAACGCCGACATCCACCGCATTCGCAGCGCCGTGTTCGTCGCCGAGCAGCACGTGCCGCCGGAGCTGGAGTTCGATGCCGAGGACCCGACCGCGGTGCATTTCCTGGCGCTGGAAGGCGACTACCCGATCGGTACCGCGCGTCTGCTGCCCGATGGCACCATCGGCCGGGTCTCGGTACTCAAGGACTGGCGCGGCCTGAACGTGGGCGATGCGCTGATGCGCGCGGTGATCCTCGAAGCGCAGAATCGCGACCTCAGCCAGCAGATGCTCAGCGCCCAGGTGCATGCCACCCCGTTCTACGAGCGCCTGGGTTTCCGCGTGGTCAGCGAGGAGTTCCTCGAGGCCGGCATCCCGCACGTGGACATGGTCCGCGACTCGCGCGAGATCGCCTGAGCCATCAGGTGGCCGCCTGCTCCTTGTAGGAGCGGCCTTGTGTCGCGAAAGGGCTGCGTAGCAGCCCCAGGATTTCAGCGTTGGCGCAAAGATCGCCGGGG
>NZ_JAOCDM010000051.1 GCF_029840925.1 Pseudomonas sp. GD03858 | reverse complement strand
TCAGAGATCGAAATCCCCTGCCGCCTCCGGCTGGTACTCGACCGCCAGCAATTCGAGCTTGAGGGTCTTGCCGCCCGGGGCCGGCCAGTCGATCTGGTCGCCTACCGACAGGCCCAGCAGCGCGCAGCCGATCGGCGCAAGGATCGAGACATTGCCTTCCGGGCCAGCATCCTTCGGATACACCAGGGTCAGGTGGTAGTCCTTGCCGCTGGCACTCTCGCGGCAGTGCACCCGTGAATTCATGGTCACCACGCCGGCCGGCACCTCTTCATGCCCGACCACCTGCTCGGCACGGTCCAGCTCATCCTGCAGGGCGAGCACACCCGGGGTGCTTTCATCGAGGTCGTCGAGCAGGCGCTCGAGACGCTGCACGTCCAAGCGGGTGAGGATGAGGGAAGGCTTGGTGCTCATGATCCAGTCAGACTCCTTTGAACAGGCAATTTTCAACAGGCAGATAAAGCAAAACCCCGCCCAAGGGCGGGGTTTGTGAAATGCTGTGGCGTCATCGACGCAGGCCCTGACACTACCACAGCGGGGCAAATACTCAAGCCCACACCTTCGTTGTGCCTATGCCGATGCCCGCGTTTTCAGGGCCAGCGCCTCGCGGCAGATCTGCCGGCGCCGCTCGTCATCGGCCGAGCGCCATTCGCGGATATGCTCGACATGCCGGTGGCAGCCGGTGCAGACCTTGTGCTCATCCAGCCGACATATGCTGATACAAGGTGACGGCACCGCCGGGCTCACGTTGCTGTAGAGCGGCTTGGGTGGCCGGGGCAGGTCGCTCATCTCAGATCTCGTCGAAGTCCAGCTTCTCGCCGGCCCGCTCCCAGACGATGCGCTCGAGCATCTCGCCCAGCAGCTCTTCGCTCTTCTCGCACACCCACTTGCCGCTCTCTTCGTCGTAGTCGAAGTGGAAACCACCGGAACGGTCCGCCAGCCACAGCTGGCGCAGCGGCTCCTGGCGGCTGAAGATCAGCTGGCTGCCGTTGTCGAACTTGACGGTCAGCACACCGGCGGAATTCTCCATGTCCAGATCCAGGCCGCTTTCGTCGAACAGGTCTTCCAGGGCCTGTTGGGTCGCGTCGACCAGATCGTGGAAACGCGCTTCGCTCAAACTCATTGCAGGGACCTCGAAAAATGACTGCGTTACAGGCAAGGCGGGCACGATAAGGGCGAACGCCTCAAGCTACAAGCTAATAGCTGTAAGAAAAAGCCGCATGCCCTTCGGTCGCCCAGCCCCGCCGAGCGGGGGCGCCCCTTGCATAGGCAATCAGGTAGCCGCTGGGTATACTCGGCCGCAATACTGCATATTTCCAAGGATTTCACCCATGAAACGCCTGATTTCCTCGCTCGCGGCGCTGGTCGCGGTTGCCTGCCTCGTTTCGGCCTGCGGTCAGAAAGGCCCCCTGTACCTGCCCGAAGACGGCAAGGACGGTAAAGGTCCGCGCAAATCGCACCAGCATGCCAAGCCTGTCCAGCCGCAACCGGTGCTGGAGCAGCCGCAAGAGCAGCCAGAAGAGTCGCCCGCGCAGTAAGGAAATCCCATGGACGCATTCAACTACCGCGACGGCGAGCTGTTCGCGGAAGGGGTGGCCCTGACGGCGATCGCCGAACGTTTCGGCACGCCCACCTACGTGTACTCGCGCGCTCACATCGAGGCCCAGTACCGCAGTTACACCAACGCGCTGCAAGGGGTCGAGCACCTGGTCTGCTTCGCGGTCAAGGCCAACTCCAACCTGGGCGTGCTGAACCTTCTGGCGCGTCTCGGCGCGGGCTTCGACATCGTCTCCGGCGGTGAGCTGGAGCGCGTCCTGGCCGCCGGTGGCCGCGCCGATCGCGTGGTGTTCTCCGGGGTTGGCAAGACCCGTGAAGACATGCGCCGCGCCCTGGAAGTCGGCGTGCATTGCTTCAACGTCGAGTCCACCGACGAGCTCGAGCGCCTCCAGGTCGTTGCCGCCGAAATGGGCAAGACGGCCCCGGTGTCGCTGCGAGTGAACCCGGACGTCGACGCCGGTACCCATCCGTACATTTCCACCGGTCTCAAAGAGAACAAGTTCGGCATCGCCATTGCCGACGCCGAGGCCATCTACGTGCGCGCCGCGCAGCTGCCGAACCTGGACGTGATCGGTGTCGATTGCCACATCGGCTCGCAGCTGACCACCGTCGAGCCCTTCCTCGATGCCCTCGACCGCCTGCTGGTGCTGGTCGATCGCCTGGCCGAGTGCGGTATCCACCTGCGTCATCTCGATCTCGGCGGCGGTGTCGGCGTGCGCTATCGCGACGAGCAGCCGCCCGTGCTGGCCGACTACATCAAGGCCATTCGCGAACGCATTGGCAGCCGCGACCTGGCCCTGGTGTTCGAGCCGGGCCGCTATATCGTCGCCAACGGCGGCGTGCTGCTGACCCGCGTGGAATACCTCAAGCACACCGAACACAAGGACTTCGCCATCATCGACGCGGCAATGAACGACCTGATCCGCCCGGCGCTGTACCAGGCCTGGATGGGGATCAGCGCGGTCAAGCCACGCGCGGGCACAGGCCGCGCCTATGACCTGGTCGGGCCAATCTGCGAGACCGGCGACTTCCTGGGCAAGGACCGCGTACTGGACCTGGCCGAGGGCGACCTGCTGGCCGTGCAGTCTGCGGGCGCCTATGGTTTCGTCATGAGCTCGAACTACAACACCCGTGGCCGTTGCGCCGAAGTGCTGGTCGACGGCGATCAAGCCTTCGAAGTGCGCCGCCGCGAGACCATCGCCGAACTTTTCGCTGGCGAAAGCCTGCTGCCGGAGTAAGCCCATGCTGCTGCGTTTCACCAAGATGCACGGGCTGGGCAATGACTTCATGGTCCTCGACCTGGTCAGCCAGCACGCACACATCCAGCCCAAGCACGCCAAGCAATGGGGCGACCGCAACACTGGCATCGGCTTCGACCAGTTGCTGATCGTCGAGGCGCCGAACAATCCGGAGGTGGACTTCCGCTACCGGATCTTCAACGCCGACGGTTCCGAGGTCGAACAGTGCGGCAATGGCGCGCGCTGCTTCGCCCGTTTCGTGCTGGACAAGCGCCTGACCGCCAAGAAGCGCATCCGCGTCGAGACCAAAGGCGGCATCATCGAGCTCGACGTGCGCAACGACGGCCAGATCTGCGTCGACATGGGCCCGCCACGCTTCGCACCGGCCGAGATCCCGTTCGTCGCCGACGAGCAGGCGAGCAGCTACACGCTGGAAGTCGACGGCCGCGCGCACCAGATCGCCGCGGTGTCCATGGGCAACCCGCACGCGGTGCTGCGTGTCGATGACGTTCGCAGCGCGCCGGTCCACGAGCTGGGTCCGAAGATCGAACATCACCCGCGCTTCCCTCAGCGGGTCAATGCCGGGTTCATCCAGGTCGTCGACCGCCACCGCGCCAACCTGCGCGTGTGGGAGCGCGGTGCTGGCGAAACCCAGGCTTGCGGCACCGGTGCCTGCGCCGCCGCCGTGGCGGCGATCAGTCAGGGCTGGATGGACTCGCCGGTGACCATCGACCTGCCAGGCGGGCGTCTGAGCATCGAGTGGAGCGGCCAAGGCCAGCCGGTGCTGATGACCGGCCCCGCCGTCCGAGTCTTCGAAGGACAAGTTCGTTTCTAAGCGAGTATCCGCCATGACCGATCAGCCTAACGTTGCACCCGAACTCGACGTCGAAACCGTGATCGCCTACCTGCGCGCCCACCCGACCTTCTTCGCCGAGCACGACGAGCTGCTGATCGAGCAGCGCATTCCCCACCAGCGCGGCGACAGCGTGTCGCTGGTGGAGCGCCAGCTCAAGCTGCTGCGTGACCGCAACATCGAGATGCGCCACCGGCTGTCGCAACTGATGGACGTGGCCCGCGACAACGACCGGCTGTTCGACAAGACCCGGCGCCTGATCCTCGACCTGCTCGACGCCGGCACCCTGGAAGAAGTGGTGATGGCGGTCGAGGACAGCCTGCGCCAGGAATTCCAGGTGCCCTTCGTCAGCCTGATCCTGTTCGGTGAAAATGCCGCGCCGGTCGGGCGCTGGGTGTCGGGCGCCGAGGCGCAGCAAGCCATCGGCGGCCTGATCAGCGGCGGCAAGACCATCAGCGGCAGCCTGCGCGAACATGAACTGGCCTTCCTGTTCGGCGATGCGCAGCACAAGGAAGTCGGCTCCAGCGCCGTGGCCGCCCTCGAGTACCAGGGCCTGCACGGCGTGCTGGCGATCGGCAGCCGCGACCCACAGCACTACAAGAGCAGTGTCGGCACCCTGTTCCTCAGCTACATCGCCGAGGTGCTTGGCCGCGTGGTGCCGCGCTTCACCCAGACGTTGCGCTCGGTGCGCTGATGGAACGCCAGCTGGAGGCTTATTGCGCGCACCTGCGCAACGAGCGCCAGGTGTCCGAGCACACCCTGCTGGCCTACCGTCGCGACCTCGATAAAGTCATCGAATTCTGCAACGCCCAAGGCATCGCCGGCTGGCAGGCGTTGCAGGTTCAACAGTTGCGCCAGCTGGTGGCGCGCCAGCATCACCACGGCCAATCCTCACGCAGCCTGGCACGCCTGCTCTCGGCGGTGCGCGGCCTGTACCGCTATCTCAACCGCGAAGGCCAGTGCCAGCACGATCCGGCGGACGGCCTGTCGCCGCCCAAGGGCGAACGGCGCCTGCCCAAGGCCCTCGATACCGACCGTGCCCTGCAGCTGCTCGATGGCGGCGTGGATGACGACTTCATCGCCCGCCGCGACCAGGCCATTCTCGAGCTGTTCTACTCCTCGGGCCTGCGCCTGTCGGAACTGACCGGCCTGGATCTCGACCACCTGGACCTGGCCGCCGGGCTGGTCCAAGTGCTTGGCAAGGGCGGCAAGAGCCGTGTACTGCCGGTCGGACGCAAGGCCCGCGAAGCGCTGCAGCAGTGGCTGCGCCTGCGTGGCATCGCCGGGCCACGGGACGGCGCGGTGTTCGTCTCACGCCAGGGCAACCGCCTCGGCCCCCGAGCGATCCAACTGCGAGTCAAGGCCGCCGGCGAGCGCGAGCTCGGCCAGCACCTGCACCCACACATGCTTCGCCATTCCTTCGCCAGCCATCTGCTGGAGTCGTCCCAGGACCTGCGCGCGGTGCAGGAGATGCTCGGCCACGCCGACATCAGCACCACGCAGATCTATACCCACCTGGACTTCCAGCACCTGGCCGCGGTGTACGACAGCGCCCACCCTCGGGCCAAACGCAGCAAGGGCACGGACTCATGAGCATCAAGCTGATCACCTTCGACCTGGACGACACCCTGTGGGACACCGCGCCGGTCATCGCCAGCGCCGAAGTCGTCCTGCGCGACTGGCTCGAAGCCAACGCGCCGATTCTCGGCGGGGTGCCGGTCGAGCACCTGTTCGCCATCCGCGAACGCCTGGTACAGGCCGAGCCGGGGCTCAAGCACCGCATCAGCGCCCTGCGCCGTCGGGTGCTGTTCCATGCCCTGGAAGAGGTCGGCTACAGCGAGAAGCACGCCCAGGAGCTGGCCAACGAAGGCTTCGAAGTGTTCCTGCATGCGCGGCACCAGGTGGAGGTATTCCCCGAGGTGCAGCCGGTGCTGGAGATCCTGCGCCACCACTACATCCTGGGCGTGGTCACCAACGGCAATGCCGACGTACGCCGCCTGGGGCTGGCGGACTACTTCAAGTTCGCGCTGTGCGCCGAGGACCTGGGCATCGGCAAACCGGACCCGGCACCGTTCCTCGAAGCGCTGAAGCGTGGTGAAGCGGATGCCGGGGCAGCGGTGCATATCGGCGACCACCCGGGCGACGACATCGCCGGGGCCCAGCGCGCCGGGCTGCGCGCGGTTTGGTTCAACCCGCAGCACAAGCCCTGGAGTGGCGAGCGGGCGCCGGATGCGGAGATCCAACGGCTGTCGCAGTTGCCCGACGTGCTGGCGCGCTGGCGCTGACCGGGCTTTGCACTCTGCAGCCAAATAGGTTTTTCGTGGGAGCGGGCTTGCCCCGCGATGGCGGTATCAGCGCCAAACCGCCATCGCGGGGCAAGCCCGCTCCCACGTTGGTCTGACTAACAGTCGCCCACAAAAAAGCCCGCAGCGACGGCGGGCTTTTTTGCGTTCAGCCACTCAGATAGGGCGGCTGCCGTACTTGTTGTCCGGCTTCTTGGGCGGATCGGCGACCACGTTGGCCTCCACTTCCTGCACCTTGCCACCGCGCGACAGGAACTCTTCCATCGCCTTGGCCAGCGCATCGCGCTCTTTCTGCTTGGCTTCCATGCTCGGCATCTCGTCTACCGAGACTGCCGCCTTGGATTTGCCCTTGGCAGCGGGTGCCGGGCTGCTGTCGTCGTCGCCGGAGTCTTCCGCGCCGTCGTCAGCCGCTGCTTCGAGGCCTTCATCACCCTCGTCTTCGTCGCCTACTTCGAGGTCGTCATTTTCCAGATCGTCGTCGCTCATGTTCTACCTCATGACTTGCGAAAAGCAGGTTAGTTATAGACCGGTGCAGCCGTAGACCGGCAGCCACCAGTGAAAATTCAACTGGCCGTGGATTGGCCACTGCCCTGGGTGTCCACCCCCTCATGGGGGGCCCGGCACCCTGCAGGCCCTGCTCCTGGCAAGGCCTGACAAAATTTTTGAGCCCTTGCTGGCCACAGGCTATTGGCAAGCCTAGCAAAGGCTGGCGCAAGTGCGCGGCGTCCTCGCCTCACACCCTTCGGCGCGCATTCTAGCGCGCTCGGAGAAAAAGCAAAGCACCAGAAACGCCCAATGACTTGTAAGTTTTCGACCCAGGTCGCGAACAGGACAGGGAAACCGTTTGCCCGCTGCAAAACGGCAAATTACAGGCAAAAAAATGCCCGGCGAACCGGGCAAGTTTTCCAGCGTCGCGATTACAGGTTGTAGCCGCGCTCGTTGTGCTGAGCCAGGTCGAGGCCGACCGACTCTTCTTCGTCGCTGACCCGCAGGCCCATCACCAGGTCCAGCACCTTGAGGATCACGTAGGTGACGATGGCGGTGTAGACCACGGTGAAGATCACGCCCTTGGCCTGGATCCAGAACTGCGCGGCGATGTCGGTCACCGCGCCGAAGCCGCCCAGGGCCGGCGCTGCGAACACGCCGGTGAGCAGGGCGCCGACGATGCCGCCGATGCCATGCACGCCGAAGGCATCGAGGGAGTCGTCATAGCCCAGCTTGCGCTTGAGACTGGTGGCGCAGAAGTAGCAGACCACGCCCGACACCAGGCCGATCACCAGGGCGCCCATCGGGCCGACGGTGCCGGCGGCCGGGGTGATGGCCACCAGGCCCGCGACCACGCCCGAGGCGATGCCCAGCGCGCTTGGCTTACCGTGGAAGATCCACTCGGCGAACATCCAGCCCAGGGCGGCGGCGGCGGTGGCGATCTGGGTCACCAGCATGGCCATGCCGGCGGTGCCGTTGGCCGCGGCGGCGGAGCCGGCGTTGAAGCCGAACCAGCCGATCCACAGCATGGCCGCGCCCATCAGGGTGTAGCCCAGGTTGTGCGGGGCCATCGGCGTGGTCGGGTAGCCCTTGCGCTTGCCCAGCACCAGGCAGCAGACCAGGCCGGCGATACCGGCGTTGATGTGCACCACGGTGCCGCCAGCGAAGTCCAGCACGCCCCAGTCCCACATCAGCGCGCCGTCACCACTCCAGACCATGTGCGCGATCGGCGCATAGACCAGGGTGAACCACACGCCCATGAAGATCAGCATCGCCGAGAACTTCATGCGTTCGGCGAAAGCACCGACGATCAGCGCCGGGGTGATGATGGCGAAGGTCATCTGGAAGGTGATGAACACCGCCTCGGGGAACAGCGCGGTGGCCGAGGTCAGGCCCGACGGCGTGACGCCGCTGAGGAAGGCCTTGGAGAAGCCACCGACGAAGGAACTGAAGTTGAGCACGCCCTTTTCCATGCCCGTGGTGTCGAAGGCCAGGCTGTAGCCATAGATGACCCACAGGATGCTGATCAGGCCAGTGATGGCGAAGCACTGCATCATCACCGAGAGCACGTTCTTGGAACGGACCATGCCGCCGTAGAACAGGGCCAGGCCCGGAATGGTCATGAACAGGACCAGCGCCGTCGAGGTGAGCATCCAGGCGGTGTCACCGGAGTTCAGCACGGGGGCGGCAGCTTCCTCGGCCAGGGCCAGCCCTGGCATTACGAGGGACAATAGGGCTCCTAGCCCTGCGATCTTGCGCAGAGTCATGTTGTTTTCTCCTGGGGCGTTGGGTTTGGTGAGGCTTTTTTGTAGCGCTTAGATCGCGTCGGTATCGGTTTCGCCGGTACGGATGCGGATCGCCTGCTCCAGATTGACCACGAAGATCTTGCCGTCGCCGATCTTGCCGGTGTTGGCCGCCTTGGTGATGGCTTCGATCACCCGATCGAGGTCCTTGTCGTCGATGGCGACATCGATCTTCACCTTGGGCAGGAAATCGACCACGTATTCAGCGCCGCGGTACAGCTCGGTGTGACCCTTCTGCCGACCGAAGCCTTTGACTTCGGTCACGGTGATGCCCTGCACGCCGATTTCCGACAACGACTCGCGCACGTCGTCCAGCTTGAACGGCTTGATGATGGCAGTGACTAGCTTCATGAAACTCTCTCCCGATTTGGTGGACTTGCCCCAGGAAAACAAACCCGTCTCAAGTCTAAGCGCAGCGCCTGGCTTTGTAACGCGTCGTCGGCTCCATCCTCCCCGCCGACGCACGATCCGGCTGTGAATCCTCCGGCTCCGCCTGCGCACTGCCTGGTCACAAGGGACTGCATCAGTGCATGGCTCGCTCAGGTCTTTGCAGAAACCTTGCCAGTTGGCGCAAGTCACGGGAAAACAGGTAGTTGCGCGAATCGGCAGGGATTGGCCAATCGCCAGCAGGGAAAAAGCGCACAAAATCGGTGCGCGACCTTTGGCCGCCCTGCGCGAAAAGCGTGCAGCGCAAGTGGCCCGGAGCCCCGTGCTACACTGCTGCCCTTTCAGTGATCAGCGGATACCAGACATGCTCGCGCCCAAAGCCTTCCTCGATGCCCTGAGCGACCAGGCCTCACGCCTGTTCAGCGGCGACACCGCCGCGCCCCGCGCCGAACTGGAAAGCCAGTTCAAGGTGCTGATGCAAGGTGCGTTCAGCAAGCTCGACCTGGTCAGCCGCGAGGAGTTCGACAGCCAGATGGTAGTGTTGGCCCGCACCCGTGCTCGCCTCGAAGCGCTGGAAAAGCAGTTCGCCGAGCTGGAAGCACGGATCGCCCCGCCCACGCAGGAATAAGCCATGCAACCGTCCAGCACCTTGCAGGACAAGGCCGTGCAACTGGCCAACTTCGGCCGTGAACTGACCGGCCAGGCCGACCGCATGCCGGGCTATCGCCAGGACTGGGTGCAGATCACCGACCCTGAAGTGCTGGCCACCAGCGGCAAGAGCCACCACCCCATCGTCTCCCCCAGCGAGCGGGCCGAGGACAGCGTTGCCGGCATGGTCTTCCAGATCAGCGAACAAGAGCTGGCCGCCGCCGACCGCTACGAAGTGTCGGACTACAAGCGTATCGCCGTCAGCCTCGCCTCGGGGCTGACCGCCTGGGTTTATGTACGCGCCTGAATCCCTCGGGCCCGATGATTCATACACGGAGCGTTTCCCCATGAAAGTCAGTGCACGCAATGTCTTCGAAGGCAAGGTCAGCAACGTTCAACCGGGCGCGGTGAATGCCGAAGTCGAGCTGACCCTGGGCGGTGGCGAGAAACTGGTCGCGGTGGTGACCATGGCCAGCCTGCACAGCCTCAACATCAATGTCGGCAAGCAGGCTGTCGCGCTGGTCAAGGCGCCGTGGGTAGTGCTGATGACCGACGCAGCCGGCTACAAGCTGTCCGCGCGCAACAGCCTGGAAGGCGAAGTGGTACGCGTCGGTGACGGCGCGGTGAACGCCGAGGTGGTGCTGAAGCTCTCCGGTGGTACCGAGGTGTATGCCATCGTCACCCGCGAAGCGGTGCAGGAACTTGGCCTCAAGCCGGGCGTGAAAGCCACCGCGCTGATCAAGGCTTCGCACATCATCCTCGGCGCCAAGGCCTGATCGAATGCCCGCTTCTGCCTTGACCGGGCAGGAGCGCGCACACCCTGTGGGAGCGGCTTCAGCCGCGAAGCAAGCGACGCGGTGGATGGCACCGGCTGCGCCGGTGTTCGCGGCTAAAGCCGCTCCCACAGGTCCCCGCTAAATCAATAACGTATGTGCAAGCCCCACGATTGCCCCAGATTAATTCACCTTGAACCAGATGAAACTTATTTAAGTTACACCTCCCCGGTTGACTTCCCCACTATGCTTTGCATAAAGTTCACCCGCCCCGAAAAGCGGGCCTTTATTTCAACTCACGAAGAATTCAATGGACACAGTATCTAGTCGCTGTCTGGCCGCCCTCGGGCGTCAGGCACTTGAACCGGAACTCCGGGCCCGCCCCTAGGTCGGGCAAGCCGCGCCAGAGCCTGCTGCTCCGCCGTAGCTTGCCGCCCCGGGTGCCCGCCCGGTCGGAGGCAAGCTCATGAACCTCGATATCGCCATCCCTCGCCTGCGCGCCTGTGCGCACCAGGCCCCGCACCGTCCTGTACTCGGCTGGGGCCTGTCCTCGTCCCTGGAACCGCCCAGTCGATAGCGCGCCCGTTGCTGCCTGCAGTGACGCGCGCGATGCTGTCCGTTCGCTGAACTGACGCCATTTAATTCGTCAGAAATTTCCGAACTTTAAATAATTAAAGTTCGTTGGAATGCTATTGCCCGCCATTTAACAAAGGGATTAACCGACCATGGAATCAGCCAGTAGAAAGTTCGCTGCCGATCTTATTTCCGGCATTCGCCAGCGAACACGTAAACGTCGGAAAAATCACGTTTTTCACTGTTTAAAAGATTGCGACACGAGACACTTTCACTCACCGCCCCCACCGTGAGTCGACTGTGTGTCGTGCCGCCTCCTGCGGCAGGAGCACAGCCAAATGACCGTAAAAGAGCGCAACACCCAGCAAAAAGCCGGCGAAAATACCCGCCTCTCCATGCGCGCCGCCCGCGAAGCGCGCAACGGCCTCACCGTCACCTTCGCCAACCTCGATGCCAGCGAACTGGGCCTGACCGAGCACGAGGCCGCCAAGCGCCTGCAGCGCGACGGCGCCAACGAAGTCGCCCACGACAAGCCGCAACCGGCCCTGCTGCAACTGTTCAAGGCGCTGCACAACCCCTTCATCTACGTACTGCTCACTCTCGCCGGTATCAGCTTCGTCACCGACTACTGGCTGCCGCTGCGCGCAGGCGACATGGAGGAGGCCGACCTGACCAAGGTCATCATCATCATGACCATGGTCAGCGTCAGCGGCCTGCTGCGCTTCTGGCAGGAATACCGCTCGGGCAAGGCCGCCGACGCGCTCAAGGCCATGGTCCGCACCACCGCTACCGTGCTGCGCCGCGAACGCCACGACCAACCGCCACGCCTGCGCGAAGTGCCGATGAACGAACTGGTGGCCGGAGATATCGTGCAGCTGGCCGCTGGCGACATGATCCCCGCCGATATCCGCCTGATCGAGTCCCGCGACCTGTTCATCAGTCAGGCCGTGCTGACCGGTGAAGCACTGCCGGTAGAGAAGTACGACACCCTCGGCCACGTCGCGCAGAAATCCGCCGCCGACCACGCCAGCGGCGAAAGCAACCTGCTCGACCTGCCCAACATCGGCTTCATGGGCACCAACGTGGTCAGCGGCCGCGCCCGCGCCGTGGTGGTGGCCACCGGCAAGCGCACCTACTTCGGTTCGCTGGCCAAGGCCATCGTCGGCTCGCGCAGCCAGACCGCCTTCGACCGTGGCGTGAACAGCGTCAGCCGCCTGCTGATTCGCTTCATGCTGGTGATGGTGCCGGTGGTGTTCATGCTCAACGGCGTGGTCAAGGGTGACTGGAGCGACGCCTTCCTGTTCGCCCTGGCCGTGGCCGTGGGCCTGACCCCGGAAATGCTGCCGATGATCGTCAGTGCCAACCTGGCCAAGGGCGCCATGGCCATGGCCCGGCGCAAGGTGGTGGTCAAGCGCCTGAATGCCATCCAGAACTTCGGCTCGATGGACGTGCTGTGCACCGACAAGACCGGCACCCTGACCCAGGACCGCATCATCCTCGAGCACCACGTCGACCCCAGCGGCCACAAGGACCCACGCCTGCTGGAACTGGCCTGGCTGAACAGCCACCACCAGAGCGGCGTGAAGAACCTGATGGACCAGGCCGTGCTGCGCTTTGCCGGCGAAGACCAAGGCTTCCAGCCACCCTATGCCTACGCCAAGGTCGACGAACTGCCCTTCGACTTCATTCGCCGGCGCCTGTCGGTGATCGTCAAGGACGCCCTGGGCGATCACCTGCTGGTGAGCAAGGGTGCCGTCGAGGAAATGCTGGCCATCGCCACCCATGTGGAAGAGCACGGCCAGCGGGTCGTCCTGGATGCCGGGCGCCGTCAGCAGCTGATGGCCACCGCCAGCGCCTACAACCAGGACGGTTTCCGCGTGCTGCTGGTCGGCACCCGCGACATTCCCGCCGCCGACGGCAAGGCTCAGTACCGCACCGAGGACGAGCGCGAACTGGTGATCCGTGGCTTCCTGACCTTCCTCGATCCGCCCAAGGAAACCGCGGGCCCGGCCATTGCCGCCCTGCGCGAGATGGGGGTGAAGGTGAAGGTGCTGACCGGCGACAACCCGGTGGTCACCTGCAAGGTCTGCCGCGAAGTGGGCCTGGAACCCGGCCAGCCACTGCTCGGCCAGGACATCGAACGCCTGGACGACACCCAGCTCAAGGCACTGGTCGAAGAACGCACCGTGTTCGCCAAGCTCGCCCCGCTGCAGAAGTCGCGGGTACTCAAGGCGCTACAGGCCAACGGCCACACCGTGGGCTTCCTTGGCGATGGCATCAACGACGCCCCGGCCCTGCGCGATGCCGACGTGGGTATCTCGGTGGACAGCGGCACCGACATCGCCAAGGAATCGGCCGACATCATCCTCCTGGAAAAGAGCCTGATGGTGCTGGAAGAAGGCGTGCTCAAGGGCCGCGAAACCTTCGGCAACATCATGAAGTACCTGTGCATGACCGCCAGCTCCAACTTCGGCAACGTATTCTCGGTGCTGGTGGCCAGCGCGTTCATCCCGTTCATGCCGATGCTGGCGATCCACCTGCTGCTGCAGAACCTGATGTACGACTTCTCCCAGCTGTCGCTGCCATGGGATCGCATGGACAAGGAGTTCCTGCGCAAGCCGCGCAAGTGGGACGCCCGCAACATCGGCCGTTTCATGCTGTGGATCGGGCCGACCTCGTCGATCTTCGACATCACCACCTTCGCCCTGATGTGGTACGTGTTCGCCGCCAACAGCGTGGAAATGCAGGCGCTATTCCAGTCCGGCTGGTTCATCGAGGGGCTGCTCTCGCAAACGCTGGTGGTACACATGCTGCGCACCCGCAAGGTGCCGTTCTTCCAGAGCACCGCGGCGCTGCCGGTGATCCTGGCCACCGGCCTGGTGATGTGCCTGGGCATCTACATCCCGTTCTCGCCGCTGGGGGCGATGGTTGGGCTGGTGCCACTGCCGTGGGAATACTTCCCGTGGCTGGTCGCCACCCTGCTGGGCTACTGCCTGGTGGCCCAGGGCATGAAGACCCTGTACATCCGCCGCTTCGGCCAGTGGTTCTGAGGGATGGCCATGCGTGTACTGATCTGCGCGGGGCGCAACTACACCGACAGCCAACGCTGCCGCCAGGCGCTGGACGCCCTCCAGCGCCAGCAACCGATCCGGGTGCTGATCCACGGCGGCAGCCAGCACCTGGGCGGCGAGATCGAAGGCTGGGCCCGCGAACAAGGCGCCGACATCGTGCGCTACCCGCCCAACTGGCAGCTGCACGGCAAGCTGGCCGAACGCCTGCGCAACGTCTTCATGCTGCGCGACAGCCGGCCCGACCTGGTGTTGGCGCTGCCGGGCGGTGACGATACCGAGGAGCTGCTGGCGCGGGCGCGGGGTTCGGGGATTCCGGTGATCTGCGGCAGGCAGCCATGGTCACATTGACCTGGCCATCGGCATGCTTTCGCGCTGGGACCAGGACTGTGCGTGGGAGCGGGCTTGCCCCGCGAATGCCGGCCATGTCGATGCATGCCGCTTCGCGGGACAGGCCCGGCTCCCACAAAGGACTGACTCCCTCTTGAGCGCACGACCGCAAACCCCGTAGGATTGAGATCGATTCCCATCTGCATCTCTCTCATTCCTTTTGCAGGAGAGGCTCGTCGTGCCCTCACCCTCACTTCCGCCACCACGCCCGGCCATGGATGCGCTGTACCAGGACCACCACGCCTGGCTGCTGGGCTGGCTGCGGCGACGCCTGCAACATGCCGACAACGCCGCCGACCTGGCCCACGACACCTTCATGCAACTGCTTGGCCGGCCGGAGCTGATCCCGACGCTGCGCCAGCCGCGAGCCTGGCTCAGCAGCGTGGCCAAAGGATTGATGATCGACCGCCAGCGCCGGCACAAGCTGGAGACCGCCTACCTGCAGGCCCTGGCCAACCTGCCGGAACCCGAGGCGCCCTCGGCCGAGCGCCAGCTTATCTTGCTGCAGACGCTGATGCAGATCGACGCCATGCTCGATGGCTTGCCGGCGAAGGTGCGCATGGCCTTCCTGCTGTCGCGCCTGGAAGGCATGAGCTACCAGGAAATCGCCCATCACCTGGGGATCAGCCTGAGCAGTGTCGAGAAGTACATGGTCAAGGCCATCCGCCACTGCTACCTGGCAAGGCTGGAACCATGAGCGACGAGGTGCTCGACCAGGCCATCGGCTGGCTGGTCAGGCTCGAGTCGGCGCAGCATGCGCCGGCGCTGTGTGCCGCCTGCCTGGCCTGGCGCCAGCGCGACCCGCGCCACGAAGCCACCTGGCAGGCCCTGCAGGAAGCCCAGGCCTGCTTCAGCCAGGCCCGCGAGCTGCCCGGTGGCATTGCCCTGCGTGCGTTGACGGCGCCCGAGCGGGCGGAACGCCGGCACGCCCTCAAGCTGCTCACCCTCGGCCTGCTGGGGCTGGGCCTGAGCGGCACGGCACTGCAACACTCGCCGTGGCGCCTGAGCCTGGCCGACCACAGCACCCGTACCGCAGAGCGCCGCCGTGTCCAGCTGGCCGATGGCAGCGAGCTGCAGCTCAACAGCCGCAGTGCGGTCAACGTGCGCTTCAGCGCGACCGAGCGCCTGGTCGAACTGCTTGAAGGGCAGGTCTATGTCCGCGCGCAGGGCGACACCCGGCAACGCCCCCTGTGCGTGACCAGCGCCGAGACCAGCCTGTGGACGTTCGACGCGGCATTCGATGTCTGCCAGGCGCGCGGCAACACGCGCCTGGCCATCGACCAGGGCCAGGTCGCGATCCAGGTGCCCGGGCGAGCCCAGCAACTGGCCAAGGCCGGCGAGCAGTACCGCATCGATCGCCATGGCGCGCAGCCCCTGGCCACTCCCCAGGCCCAGGGCTCAGCCTGGACCCGTGGCCTGCTGATCGCCAGCGACATGCCCCTGGCCGAACTGGCCGAGACCCTGGCCCGCCAGCGCGAAGGCTGGGTCGGCTGCGACCCGGCGGTGGCCGGCCTGCGCGTTTCCGGGGTGTTCCAACTCGACGACACCGACAATGCCCTGCGCAGCCTGGCCCACACCTGGCCGGTGCGCCTGCAATGGCGCACATCGTTGTGGGTGCGCATCCTCCCGGCGTAAAGAAAATCGATTCTCGTTTACGGGTTTTCACCGCTCCTTCGACAAACAGGAAAAACACCTGCCAATTCCCAGGAGCTTCCGATGGATCTGCTGTCCCGCTACCGCCCCACCTTGCTCGCCCAGGCCCTGCTGCTTGGCGCCGGCATCGGCCTGACCCACCCCGTGCTGGCCGAACAGCCGCTGCGCCGTTACGACCTGCCCGCCGCGCCGCTGGCCGAAGCCCTTAACCGCTTCGCCGAGCAGGCCGGCATCAGCCTGCCGTACGACCCGCAGCTGGTGCAGGACAGGCAGGCCAGGCCGGTGCGCGGCCAGTTGCCCACCGACATGGCGTTGTACCTGATGCTTGAAGGCACCGGGCTCAAGGCCGTGCAGGCCGCCGACGGCAACTGGGCGCTGCAGCCCGCCGCCGACAGCGGCGGCGCCCTGGAACTCGGCAGCACGCAGGTTCAGGGGCAAGGCATGGGCCAGGCCACCGAGGGCACGCGCTCCTACACCACCGGGCTGGTCAGCGTGGGTTCGAAGACCCCGACAAGCCTTAAGGACACCCCGCAGTCGGTATCGGTGGTCAGCCGCCAGCTGATCGAGGATCGGCGCATGGTCAGCCTCGACGACGCGATGAAGTTCACCCCCGGCATCACCCTGCGCAACGTCAATTTCAACACCCAGGAATTCATCTCCCGCGGCTTTGCGATCGACAACCTGCAGATCGACGGCACGGCACCGATGGACATCGGCAACGGCCTGGGCACCTTCTACAGCCAGCGCAAGTACGACCTGGCCGCCTACGACCATGTCGAAGTGCTACGGGGCGCCAGCGGCCTGCTCGGTGGCACCGGCAACCCCGGCGGCATCGTCAACCTGGTGCGCAAGCGCCCACTCGATCACTACCAGCTCAAGCTCGAAGCCTCGGCGGGTTCCTGGGACAACTACCGCAGCGAAGTGGATGTCACAGGTCCCCTGGCCTTCGACGGCAAGCTGCGCGGACGGATGGTGGCCGCCTACCAGGACCGCCAGTACTTCTTCGACAACCGCAGCACCGAACGGCCGTTCTTCTATGGCGTGCTCGAGGCCGACGTCAGCGACGCCACCATGCTCACTTTCGGCGGCAGCTACGACAAGGTCCATGAAAACGGCGTGGGCGACGGCCTGCCGCGCTACAGCACCGGCGGCGACCTGAAACTGCCGCGGCATACCTGGTACACCACCAACAGCGCCTGGAACGACAGCTACACCCGCGAGCTGTTCGCCAAGCTCGACCATCGCTTCTCCGATGACTGGAAGCTCAACACCTCCTACACCTATTCGTACAACGAAGGCTCCACCGAAGGCGTGATCCCCTACGGCTCCGTTGACGAGAACAGCAACACCGGCCCCTACTGGTGGGGCAGCTATGTCTCCAGCTGGAGCAAGCAGTCGGTGTTCGACGTCAACCTCTCCGGCACCTTCGACGCCCTCGGCCGCCAGCACGAACTGCTGGTGGGTGGCGACTACCAGGAGGTCACCAGCCGCTGGCGGGCGGCCCAGGGCAAGGTCGGCCTGGGCGGCATGATCGACCTGTGGGACCCGCAGTCGACACCGTTGCCGACCGAGGCCACCAACCATGCCTTCTACCGCGACTACTACCCCAACAAACGCAAGCAGTATGGCCTGTACTCCACCCTGCGCCTGCAGTTGGCCGACCCGCTCAAGCTGGTGATCGGCGCCCGCGCCCAGCGCTATACCTTCGAGCAGGCCTACGCCACGCGCAACCGCGACGGCTCCGGGGACTGGGCTCGCCAGGACCAGGTCTCGCACAGCGAGCCGACCACCCTGGTGCCATTCGGTGGCCTGATCTACGCGCTCGATGACCAGTGGTCGACCTACGTCAGCTACGCCGAGATCTACAAGCCCCAGGCGCAGAAGCTCAAGGGCCCGGAAAAGTCCGGCAGCTCCCTCGACCCGATGACCGGCAAGACCTACGAAACCGGGATCAAGGGCGAGCTGTTCGACGGCGCGCTGAACCTCAGCGCCGCGCTGTTCTACACCAAGCGTGAACACCAGGCGATCAAGGACCCCGCCTACCCCGACTCACCGTTCAGCTACAGCGCCTCCTGCTGCTTCATCGGCCAGGGCAAGGTGGTCAGCAAGGGTATCGACCTGGAGGCCACCGGCGAAGTCCTGCCGGGCTGGGATGTGATCGCCGGCTATACCCTCAACCTGATGGACGACCAGAGCGAGGAGACGCTGTACAGCACCGTCACGCCCAAGCACCTGTTCAAGCTCTGGTCGGTCTACACCCTGCCGGGCGACTGGTCGGCGTGGCGCGTCGGCGCCGGGGTCACCGCCCAGAGCGCCAGCTACGTGGAAGGCAAGGCCTACCGCTTCGACGCCAACTGGAACACCGTGGGCGAAGCCCCGTTCGACTTCAGCCAGAGCGGCTACGCGGTCTACGACGCCATGCTCGAGTACAAGGTCGACGACCACTGGACCCTGGCCTTGAACGGCAACAACCTGTTCGATCGCAAGTACTACGCCAGCGTCGGCACGTCCGAGTACGGCAACTACTACGGTGAGCCGCGCAACTTCGTGCTGACCTTGCGCGGCGTATTCGATTGAAGCGAAGCGGGGCGCCGATGCGCCCCGCCGTGGATGCGTTGGTTCTGGCGCTACGTCTCGAGCACTGTCTCCAGAAAATGCGCCTGCATCTTCGGCATGCTCTGGCCCAACAACTCGATCACCTCGGCGATGCGCGCACGATTGAACGCCGCCGAGGTGCGTTCATGCCCCAGGATCACCACCACCACCCGCTCCACATCCGCGGTGATGCGGTGCCCATGGGAGTCGGCGTCCAGACTGCCCAGCACTGCCAAGGGCTGCCCCTGCACCGCATAGAGCAGGTCGCCGGGCGGCACGTCATGAGCCTTGCGGGCAAACATCGGGTGGATGCGCACCGGTTCCCGGGCACGAAAGACTTCGATGTCCAGGTCCTCATCGAAGCGGTGCGCTCCGATGCTGATGCCGTGCCGAATGGCCACCGCGTTATAGGCATCGACGAGCGTGTTGATCGACTTGACCCCACGCGCGACGAAATTCTTCAGCAGCCGCTCGTTGGCGCTCATCGTTCCTGGGTAGCCCAGGCGCGCCAGCTGACTGGCGAACCCGGTGAACACCGGATCGTCCTCCAATGTGCCCATCCGCTCGGCAATAGCGTTGAGGTTTTCCTGCAGCACCGCAAGATAGGTCGGCTCCTGTGTCACCCGGATATTCGAGATGACCGCCGCACAGGGATTGCTGACACCCACCGCCGCGGCGCATGGGCGAACACGTAGTCTGGCATCGCTCACTGGTCGGTTTCCTGTTCGTTCCACAGCAAGGCACGCAGGCGCTCGGCCCCCGCCGTCACCCCTTCGGCCTGGGCATGGCTGAGCCAGAACAGGCCTGGGCAGGTGGCGAAATCGATCGTCGGAGCCGTGGCCTGCCCTGGCTCGACGAAGTACTTGTGGCCTTTGTAGCCCGCGACCGCCTTGGCCTCGTCGAGCGCGGCAGCCCCAGGCAGCGAGAATGGGCGTCGGCTATCGGCATAGAAAAAGCCGACTTGCCCGTGCGCCACCAGGCTGACCTTGTCGGTCCGTGCATGTACGTCATCACACAGATAGCTTTGCACCGCGAGATCGACCAGGGCCGGATGGTAGGTACTGGTGAACAGCGAAGGCGCGACACCACCATGCAGGCGCGCCCCGGCCTCGATCATGACCGGCCCCTCGTCCGCCCAGATGATCTCCATGTGGATCGGTCCGACCACGATGTCCAACGCCGCTGCCGCCTGGCGTGCGTAGTCGATCAAAGGCTGCAGCTCAGACAACGCGGGGTCGAGGATATCCAGGCTCTCGTAGACGAACTGCCCGCCATTGCGCGCGATCTTCTTGTACTTGCAGACCGAGGCGATCACGTAGCTGGAGCCGAACGCCACCATGTCCACGACATACTCGGGGCCGGCGACGAAAGGCTGGACGATGAAGCCCTGGTTGACCTCGCCAAGGTCGTTGATCTGGTCCCAGCCGGCCACCAGCAGGGCCTGCTGCACACCGGTGCGGCCCTGGGCGAACACCACGCCATCGGTGGCCGCCGAGTTGATCGGCTTGACCACATAGTCGCGATGCTCGTCCAGCCCGTGCAGGCATTCGTTGATTGCGTCGACCGAAGTGACCAGCCGCGACTCGATGTGCGCCAGGTTGCTGTCCTTCAAGGCGGCCTGCATGACGAACTTTTGCCGACGACGCGCACTGCTGGACTCGCGGTTACCGCGCACGCCAAGCTGCTCGGCGATGTGGTCCGCCAGGTAGACCGCTGTCTCACAACCGGCGACCACCGCGCTGACCGGCAAGTCCCTGAACGTCGGCAACAGTGCCTCGTCCCAATAGAAGGTCTCTTCGAAGTCGTCGCTCTGCAGGTCGTTGATGAAATGCGCCGGCAGCTCCCGGGAGGAAATCACTGCGATGCACTTGAAGCCTCGGGCCTTGAACACGGGCGCATAAAGACGCCCGGTCGACAACGGATCCACCAGGATCACGAATTTTTCCATGACTTTTTACTCCGTTGCCACAGAAGGTGAACGAGAAGACGCCAGCTGCCAACCCAGCGCTGCCAGGCCCAGGAGCAACGCGGCGCAAATCATCAGCGGGCGGGCCGCGTCGAGGCCGAACACGCTGGCCGAGGCCAGCAACGTCAGCAACATCGGCGCGGAGCCACTGAGCATCAGGTAGACGAACGCACTCTGCGACGCGAAGGTGTCCGCCGTGGCACTGTCCGCGGCCGCCTCGATCAGGTGTTTGCGCAACGCGATACGCAGGTAGTTGATGGAGAAGCCCAGACCAAAGGTGGCGATGCCAATCAGCACCGTGCTCTGCGCGAACACGATCAGCGCGTCGGCCGCGACGATGAACGCCAGGCACAGCAGATACGGTAGACGCACTCGGGTCAGCACGGCGGCGCTGAAGGCGCCGAGCCCGGCGAGCCCGCTGGCGATGCCGAACTGCGCGGCGCTCCAGCTGTTGAGTTGCTGGAACACGATCGGCACCAGGCTGTTGAAGGCACCGATATGGAAGCCGATCATGCCCAGCGCAACGATGAGCATGACGATCTTGCCGGGTATCGCCTGGCGCGCAGGGCGCGACTCGACCGACACGCTGTCGCCCTCCTCTGGCTGCTGATGCTCATCGAGCACGAAAGCCAACGCCAGCGAACCGATGGCCACCAGGGAGATACCCTGCAGCACGGCCGTCAGGCTGAAGGCATCGACCACCACGCCCCCTAGCAAGGCGCCGCCGAACGCGCCGATCTGGATCGACGTCTGCATCAGCCGCGACGACGCGTCGCTGCTCAGCTTTCCGGCCAGGACCAGCTTGGTGTTGCTGGCTTCCAGGGTGCTGATGGTGAAGTAGTCGGTCATGCCGACCAGGAAGGCTATCAGCAGGAAGCCCACCGGGACCTGGATCACCGAGGTCAGGCTCAGCAGCCCCACCGCGGCGAAGATGATCAGACGGGTGAGTACCAGCCGCCGCATGCTCAGGGTCACGCGCCCGAAACGGGCCATGACACGCTCGACGATATAGGGCACCAGAGTCGCCACGCACAGCGTGGTCCCCAGCAGCACCGCCGACCCGGTAACTTTCAGCCCGTACCAGACCATGGCGATGACCATGGCCATGTCGAGGGCGGTGAACAAAGTGACCGTCGCGTAGAAGGTCGTGAGGGATGTCTTGGTCTTCATTGGCCTGCTCCTTGGTGGCTCACAGCACTTGCCAGGTTTCGACTGGCACGGCGTGGGGCACGATGAACGACAACTGATTGCCGACCCTCACGCTGACCAGTGCCTTGCGCTCCAGCCGACAAGTCTTGTAGGGGATGTCATGCCACGGGCAGACGATGTCCTGGCCATCGCCGGAGGCCTTGCCCAGGTGCAGGGGGCCGCCCCGGTGCGGGCAGGTCGCGGGCAGGAACTGCGCGCCTTTCGGCCCGCTGTTGCGGAAGTACAGGGTCTCGCCCACCTGCACCCGGTTGATCGCCGCGTCTGGGCTGTGGAAAACCTTCATGCCTGCGCTCCCAGGGCCGTCACCGAATAATCGCAGCTGTCACTGAGCACCAAGGTGCCATGCAGCATGCCCTTGGGGATCACGATGCCTTCGCCGGCATTGAGCACGATCTTCTGTTCAGGACCGGCGACGAACTCCAGCTGCCCCTCTTCGACCCAGAACAGTTCGTCGACAGGGTGGACGTGGGTGACCGACAGCTCGCCGCGCAGCTCCTTGAAGAACATGTCGGGCGTGCGCAGCGGGCGCAACGCCGCGGCCTGGGCCTGGCATTCGGCCAGACGGTCATGCCAGTGAATATGGCTGTACATTTCCGCATCCGCCTTGTCCTGCAGCAGCCGGAACTCCTCGAAGCCACGCAGCAGGTCGGGAATGATGGCGTCGCCATATTGCTTCACCAGCGGAATGATCAACTTGTGCAGCGCCATGCGGCCATGGTGCACATCGATATGATTGTGCTCGTCGAAATAAAGCGTCGGCACGCTGCCAGCGAATACGTCCTTGATCGCGCGCGACTGATGGCGCGTGGTGAAGGCCAGTGTCGCCTCGGTGAAATACATGGCGCCAATATAGCGGAACAGCGAGCCATGGTTGGCGGACACATAATGGAAGTAATTGATCAGCGCGAGCGAAGAAGCGCTATAGAACTGCCAATAGTGATGAATATGGTGTGACAACCCGGCCTGCTTCAACATTTCTTCGAAAATGGAACTGTGTTTCTTCTCGTCGACGCCATAGCCATATTCATCGATGAGTATCTTGAACAGTTCACTGGTATGGCTGCCAAAGTTACCCAATACATTGCGCGCCATGGCCGAGGCTTCGCTCAGGAAATCGCCGGCGCACTGCACCAGGAAGTACCTGGCCGCCTGCTGCGGATTCCGGCTGCCGGTCAGTTCCCGGTGCAGGCTGGATTCACCCTTGGCGATGTCGTCGAGCACCTGCTGGGTGTGGGTCAGGAATGCGTCCAGGCACCAAGGGCCGCTGATGTCGACTTCCTTTTCCAGCCAATCGAAGACGAAATGCTCCAGTGCCGGGCGAATGAGCTTGCCGCAGGCCGCCAGCTCCGGATCGTAGAAGCTCTTGAACTCCTGCAGGTCCAGTTTGTTCGGCGCCTGGGGCAGGAATACCAGGTCTTGCTCATAGATATTCAACAACAAGCGCTGCGCCAGCAGATAGTTGTTACTCGCCAGGTCATTGACCGACGCCGAATCATTCAACAGCGACTCGCTGATGTCCTGCGGGCGACTGGGGCGAAAGAACGGTGAATGACTATAAAAGCGAGTGGCGGAAGAGAAGTGCGAAGAACCGCCATAAAAACTCAGTGCCTGAAACAGATGATTACCGACACTATCATGCTGCTGATTTTTGATTGTCCCTATCATTACCCAACCCGTCCATTGAGAACAAAGAACCAAGAGTTGGGCAATTCTAACAACGCGTCCAAATAGCAAGTAAGTGCAAAAACGCAGGTGTCGATAGTAATTTTCACTATCCGTTAGTCATTATTGCCACACCTTCAGAACCGGGTTGACGACGATCTCGGCGACAGCCTCCAGCGCCGTGATGCGCTCCTTCAGCTGCATCAGTTCCTCGAACCGTACGTAGTTCACTTCCAGGATCATGTCGAGCTCGCCGAAGATCGAGTAGCCGCGCACCACGCCCGGCATCACTTTCAGCAAGGGGAAGACCTCATGGCACTTCTTGTCCCTGAAGGTCAGCAGGAGAAACGCCGTCTGGTTGCTGGATCGCACGTCCTGCGCCAGTTCGATGGTGAACTTGAGGATCTTGCCGCTCTCCAGCAGCCGGTTGATACGCGATTCGACGGCAGTCCGCGACTTGTGTACCCGGCGAGCGATCTCGGCCAGGCTGGTGCGGGCGTTATGCTTCAGGATCTGAAGGATCTGCTCATCCGTTTTGTCGATCATCGTTTCTCTATCCAGGCTTTTATTGGCACGCGTGCCAGCGCCGGGATCGGCTGGCGGTGGCACGACATTTTCGAGGCATGATGCTCGGCAGCCCCGCCGACAGCAAGCAGCCCGCGCCGTGACCGCGCCTTGCGAAAAACCCCGATGCATTCTTTCCGGCCTCAGCCCGGCGCACGCCACTAAGCTTTGCCGGGCCGCAGGACGCGGCCTTTGCCAGTCAGCACGGAGTGTTCCATGTCCCTCGCCCTTGTCCACAGCCGCGCCCAGGTCGGCGTGCAGGCGCCCGCCGTGAGCGTCGAAACCCACCTGGCCAACGGCCTGCCCACCCTCACCCTGGTCGGCCTGCCGGAGGCCACGGTCAAGGAGAGCAAGGATCGGGTGCGCAGCGCCATCGTCAATTCCGGGCTGGACTACCCCGCCCGGCGCATCACCCAGAACCTCGCCCCCGCCGACCTGCCCAAGGACGGTGGCCGCTACGACCTGGCCATCGCCTTGGGCATCCTCGCCGCCAATGGCCAGGTGCCGGTGGGCATGCTCGGTGATATCGAATGCCTGGGCGAACTGGCCCTGTCCGGCGCGCTGCGCCCGGTGAACGGCGTGCTGCCCGCCGCGCTGGCGGCTCGGGACGCCGGCAGGGCCCTGGTAGTGCCCCGGGAGAACGCCGAAGAGGCCTGCCTGGCCAGCGGCCTTGTGGTGTATGCGGTGGGTCATCTGCAAGAGCTGGTGGCCCACCTCAACGGGCAGCCGACGTTGTCTCCCTACGCGGCCAACGGCCTGTTGCTGGAGCAACGCCCTTATCCCGACCTCAGCGAAGTCCAGGGCCAGTTCGCGGCCAAGCGCGCCCTGCTGGTGGCCGCGGCCGGCGCGCACAACCTGCTGTTCACCGGCCCGCCGGGCACCGGCAAGACCCTGCTCGCCAGCCGCCTGCCTGGGCTGCTGCCACCGCTGGACGAGCGCGAGGCGCTGGAGGTGGCGGCGATTCGCTCGGTCAGCGGCCATGCCCCGCTCGACTGCTGGCCACAGAGGCCATTTCGCCATCCGCACCACTCCGCCTCCGGCCCGGCACTAGTGGGCGGTGGCAGCCGCCCGCAGCCCGGCGAGATCACCCTGGCGCACCATGGCGTCTTGTTTCTCGACGAGTTGCCCGAATTCGAACGGCGTGTGCTGGAGGTGCTGCGCGAGCCGCTGGAGTCCGGCGAGATCGTGGTGGCCCGGGCCAAGGATCGGGTGCGCTTTCCAGCGCGCTTTCAGCTGGTGGCGGCGATGAACCCCTGCCCCTGCGGCTACCTGGGCGACCCCACCGGCCGCTGCCGTTGCAGCAGCGAGCAAATCCAGCGCTACCGCAACAAGCTCTCCGGCCCCTTGCTCGACCGCATCGACCTGCACCTGACGGTGGCCCGGGAAAGTACCGTGCTGACCCATCAGCCCAGCGGCGAGACCAGCGCCAGCGTTGGCCTGCAGGTAGCCGAGGCACGGCAGCTGCAACAACGCCGACAGGGCTGCGCCAATGCGTTTCTCGACCTCAAGGGGTTGCGCCGACACTGCCCGCTGGAACCTGTTGACCAGGCCTGGTTGGAGCAGGCCTGCGAACGCCTGACGCTGTCGCTGCGGGCAGCGCACCGGCTACTGAAGGTCGCCCGCACACTGGCGGACCTCGAGGGGGCGCATGCCATTGCCAGGCGGCATCTGGCGGAGGCGTTGCAGTACCGACCCAGTGCCTGACTCGCCGACATGCATTGTTTGCCAACGGTCGAGAAGCGCCAGCGTCGGTAATCACAGCTTCAGAGTGCCGAGATCGAGGTCGAGCCTGTCATGCCCACCGCATGCAAAAGGTCATAGGCACGGACATGAAATGCTGATCTGGCAGTTGAACATGATGTCACCGGCAACACGCGGTTTGGTGCCCTCCCGGAAGTTGCAAATAGGTATCATTACACATAACATGCGGTCCCATCCTGGTTTCGAGTCGCATGATGCGAGCAGCCTGATCCAGCGTTTTCATGGAGCGAAGAATTTTGCCGCAAATACCCCCTCTCCTCTCATGCCTGCCTGAGAGAGCCCCTGCCTTATTTCCAATATGCCGAAGACCTGCCTTGGGCACCAAGCAAGCACAATCGAATAACTACCAATACAAATAAGATGTATTGACTTGGCACATGTTCCAATTAGGCACCTGCATTACGAACGCATGCGAAATAAATCTTAGGCATGGTGCCGATTTAATATTTTAAATCCGGCAAGCACGCTTCCTTACACACTACGCCACGCCAAACTCGCTCATAATCCCGGGAAGCCTCAGCCAGAAGAGTTACAGGTCACAAATAGCCACTAACAGCGCACATGAAGCATCAGCCCGTGCAAGACCTAGATCATGGAGTTAGGATCTACTATGAAACGCCGTAACATTCGTATGCTTTTTGCTACTTTGCTAGCCTGCCAGGTTGGACCTGGCATGGCTGCCGAGTGGAATGCCGCCGCTGCCGCACCCAAGCTGGACAAGTTTTTCTCGCTGGCGAAACTAGACACCAACGATGTAGACCGTTGGACCGGTGGGTTGCGATTGAAATATGTAGATGTTTCAATTCCTGGCCCTGCGGGCATGGATATCGAAGTCGTTCGATCGTATGACAGCAACTCGCTCTCGACGAACTCAACCACTACCTATCTTCAGTCCTTCAACTGGGCCGCATTGGGACCTGGCTGGCGACTGTCATCCAGCCCACGCATTTACTCTGAAAACAACTTCAGCATCCTGTGGCAGCCTGCCACCAATCAATACAGAGGCGCGAACTACCATAATGTAGGACTGCATATGTTATGCAGCGGTGCAGCCGTGCCTAGCGGCGCATCGGAAGGTAATGCCAACAGCACGCAAAACACCATTTTCATCGAAACCCCTAATGGGGATGTTGAACGCCTCTACCTGGCGGGAAACTATACCGCCTACTCCAAGGGGAACTGGAAAGCCACTTGCACCGGTGGCAACCTCAGCGCGTACTCGCCCGACGGCAGGCACTATAGTTTCGGCGCATTCTCCAACTCGAAGATTGGCAGGGTCTTCTACAACAACCTGGACCGGATCCTGACTGGTCCAGACCGTATGCCCACCGAGCCGCCGGTCAAGACCATCACCTACCTGGATGCCTTGTCTGCCACGGATGCCTCCGGGAACACGTTAACGTTCACCTATAAAGACCTTGGAAAACCGATTCCCAAGTGGCCCATACCTGGCGTTAGCAAATATCCCACTTTTGAAGGAATATCTGGCGAGCGCCCTTCGTACTTCGAACTCCCCACAAGCGTGCTGACAAGTATTAAGTCGAGCGATGGCAGATCGCTTGAATTGAGCTACGACAGCACGACCGGCCGGCTTTTGTCCATGGTCGACCAGCAGGGCAACACCTGGAGTTACGCGTACTCTGCAGACTCTGCGAGCGCCAGTTCCGCGCTTTCAAAAGTCACGCTGCCAGGCGGTGAGTACAGCTGGTCCTATACCTATTACGGCGGCGCTTACCAATTTGCCTTGTCCGACCAGAGAAATACCGTCACCCCCATCAACCCACTCAACACCGACACCATCAGCCGCAGAAAACTATCCAGTGTCAGAAACCCTTTAGGCGGTGTTACCTCATACACCTATGGCCATCAATATTTTTCAACCAACAGCCATACAAAAACCAACGTATACGTAGCCAAGAAAGAACTTTCCGACGGGTCGGTCTGGCAGTACTCGTATACCCGCGGTGGCGTCGGCGCCTATGACACGACCACGATCAAAGGCCCAGCAGGAACAGAGGTCTATCAGTTCTATGGGTTTGGCTACGTTGCAGATGCGCCATCGGGGTTCGAGAACAACCTCTGGCGAGTGGGCCTGCCGGTCTCCATCACACGCGGCGATCGCTACTCCGAAACGTACACATACCAGAAGCGTGTTTTTCTCGACAAAACGTTGAACATGATGGAGCTTGGCTTTTTCCTTGATGAGAAAGTCTGGGCTGGCGACATTGAATCCAGGAGCATCAATGCTGATGGCGCCTTATTCACGACCCGTTATACAAACTACGATGAGTATGGAAAACCGGGTGTAAAAGTCGAAACAGGGCCAGGCGGCGGTACTCGAACGACCACCTACACCTACCATAACGATCCAAGCAAATGGATCATCGGCAAGCCCAAAAGCGAAAACTCCCAAGCGGGGGCCTCGAGCTGGTCCTACGATGCCTCCGGACGCATGCTCAGTGAAACACGCGACGGCGTGACCACCTCGTACACCTACGATGGCCTCGGCAACCTCGCCAGCAAAACACTGCCTGGCAACCACGTGCATAGCTATTCCAACTACAAGCGCGGCATCTCCCAGACCGAAGTTCAGCCCGAAGGTGTCACGCTCACTCGCGTCGTCGATGACGGCGGCAACGTCACTGCCCTGACCAACGGTGAAGGAAAGACGACCCGCTTTACCTACGATGGCTTGAGACGCGTAACCGCAGAGACACCCCCGCTGGGCAACGCTGAAATCACCACCTATGCAGCCACCAGCAAAACCATCGCGCGCGGCAATTTGCTCGAAGTTGTCCAGTATGACCCGTTCGGTCGTGTCGCCAGCGTCGCACTGGGCGGCATCACCACCCGTTATGCCTATGACGGCCTTGGCCGTCGCACCTTCGTTTCCGACCCTGGGGCCACGACGGGCACTCACTACCAGTACGACGTCCTTGGTCGTGTCATCCGCGTGACCAACGCCGACAACAGCTACAAAACCATCGCTTATGGCGCGGCGACTCGCGCCATCACCGACGAGCGAGGCAAGACCACCACCGAAACCTATCGAGGTTACGGCAATCCGAACCAATCGCAATTGATGGCCATCAGCGCCCCCGAGCCAAGCGCAAACATCGTCCTCACCCGTGATGCGGCAAACCGTGTCACCTCGGTCACGCAGGGGGGCCTCACCCGCACCTACGGCTACAACGCCAACGGTTATCTGACCAGCACATCCAACCCGGAAACCGGTCAGACCGTGTATGGCCGTGACGCGGCCGGCAACATGATCAGCAAGCAGGTCGGAGCCTCCGGCATTACCCGTTATGGCCATGATGGCCAGAACCGCCTCAAAAGCGTGATCTACCCTGGGACGACCCCCGCCGTCAGCAACACCTACGACAAGACCGGCAAGCTTCTGGCCAGCACCAGCAGCGGTGGCAATCGAACCATGGCCTATGACGCCGCGGGTAACCTGCTCCAGCAGAGCCTGACCCTCGACGGCAAGACCTTCACCGCCAGCTACGGCTACAACGCCAACAACCAGCTCGCCAGCATCACCTACCCGCAGTCCGCGAGGGTGGTCAATTACGCCCCGGATGCCCTCGGCCGCCCGACGATGGTGTCTGGCTACGTCAGCAACGTCAGCTACTGGCCCTCTGGGATGATCAACCAGATCACCTATGCCAACGGCACCACGACCACCTACACCCAGACGCCAAGGCTGTGGCCGGCGACCTTCGCCACCGCCAAGACCGGCGGCGCCACCTATGGCAGCAGCGCCTACACGTACGACAGTACCGGCAACCTGACGACCATCCACGACGCCCTCGACAGTAGCTTCAACCGCACGCTCGATTACGACGGCATCAACCGCCTGACCGGTGCCGCGGGCTACTGGGGGGCAGGCAGCATCAGCTATGACGGCGTCGGCAACCTGCTCAAGCAGACCTATGGCGCAACCAGCCTCAATTACGCCTATGACGCCCAGAACCGCCTGGCCTCGGTCAGTGGCCAGCGCGCCGGCGGCTTCGCCTACGACGCCTACGGCAACATCGCCAGCAGCGCAGGCACCACCTACACCTATGACGACGTGCCCAACCTGGTGTGCATCAATTGCGCCGTGGCCGCCAGCAAGGTCGAGTACCAGTACGACGCCGCCAATCAACGCAGCAGCGTGACCAAGGCCGGACGCAAGGTGTACGAAATGCATGATATCGACGGCAAGCAGCTCATCGAACTCGATGGCGCGACCCTTACCGAGTACATCTACCTCGGCGACAAACGTATCGCCGAACGCGTCAGCCCTTGAGGGATGCCTGATGCTGCCGGCAACCTGAAATGGAAGGAGAGCGACAAACCCTATGGCGACAAGCTGACCCGTTCAGCGGCCAGCGGGTTACTGCAGTTCACGCGGTAACTCTGTGCTGGCGCCCTACACCAGCCTGACAAGATGAGCATGCGGGCTTCGTGATGTCACGGAGCTCCGCATTTCGACGGCCAGCCGTGAGCGCATGGGCCGCTGGCAACGCTTGGCGATAGGCTGACGCAGTCATTGCGCAAGCATTGCAATGCCGCCCTAGAGCACCTGGTTCTGCCTCAAAAGCACGGCGCGGTCCCTGTGGGAGCGGGTTTACCCGCGAAACAGGCACCGCGGTGCTTGGCACCAGCTACGCGGGTGCTCGCGCAAGACCCGCCGCCACAGAACCAAACTAAGCCACCAACTCATACACAGCTGCATCGCGGCCAAGACCTCTCTCCAAGACACTCTCGATCAGCGTCATAGTGGAAATTTATTTTGCACGCTAAATATTAGCGCGCAATATTCGACTCAAGCAGCAAGCAGTCGCCAATCCCACTCAGCAGAACCTGGAGAACGATCATGACCCTTCGCAAAGCCTTCGCCCTCACCGTCACCACCCTGGCCCTCGGCACCAGCGCCGCCAGCTTCGCCAGCGAAGCCACCCCGTACCGCTACGGCATGGATCTGGACATCGCCAAGGTCGTCAGCGTCGATGCACCCGCCAGTGCTCAAGGCCAGGCCAGCACCGCCACCCTGACCTACCGCGACAGCAGCGGCCAGTTGCGCGCCGTGAGCTACGTGCAACCCACCGTCCTCGCCAACCAGAACTGAGCCGCGACTCACCCGCCAAAGGAGCTAGAACATGAAACTGTCCCACACCCTGACCGCAGGCCTGCTGGCCCTCGCCGTGAACAGCGCCTTCGCCGCCGGCAGCCCCGGCGTCGAGCACACCACCCAGGGCTTCCTCGAGGCCCTGGCCGCTGGTGGCGGCAAGCCGCTGGAAACCCTCTCGCCCAAGGATGCCCGCGCGGTACTGAGCGGGGCCCAGGCCGGGGTGAAGGTCGATGTGTCGGGGATCCGCGTCGAACGCCGGACCATCCAGGCCGACGGCCAGCCGCTGGAGATCCGCGTGGTGCGGCCCGAAGGCGCCAAGGGTGAACTGCCAGTGTTCATGTTCTTCCACGGCGGCGGCTGGGTGCTAGGCGACTACCCCACCCACGAACGCCTGATCCGTGACCTGGTGGTGGGCTCCGGTGCGGCGGCGGTGTACGTCGACTACACGCCATCGCCGGAAGCCAGGTTCCCCACCGCGATCAACCAGGCCTATGCCGCCACCCGCTGGGTCGCCGAGCACGGCCAGGAGATCGGCGTGGATGGCAGCCGCCTGGCGGTGGCCGGCAACAGCGTCGGCGGCAACATGGCTGCGGTGGTGGCGATCAAGGCCAAGGAGGCCGGCACGCCGAAGCTGCGCTTCCAGGCCCTGCTGTGGCCGGTGACCGACGCCAACTTCAACAACGCGTCGTATAACCAGTTCGCCGAAGGCCACTTCCTGACCCGCAACATGATGCAGTGGTTCTGGAACAACTACACCACCGACCCGCGCCAGCGCGACGACATCCATGCCTCGCCGCTGCGCGCCAGTCTCGAGCAGTTGAAAGGCCTGCCGCCGGCCCTGGTGCAGACCGCCGAGATGGATGTGCTGCGCGACGAAGGCGAAGCCTATGCCCGCAAGCTGGACGCCGCCGGGGTACCGGTGACCGCCGTGCGCTACAACGGCCTGATCCATGACTACGGCCTGCTCAACGTACTGAGCAGCGTGCCCAGTGTGCGCAGTGCCATGGACCAGGCAGCGCAGGCCTTGAAAACCCATCTGCAATAAGTAGCCGATAACCATCGCGGGGCAAGCCCGCTCCCACGCAAGGATTAAGACCTGCGTGGGAGCGGGCTTGCCCCGCGATGGATTCGGCAAAGGTCCCACTTTCAGAACGCTGCTTCCTGTAACCCCGGGATTGTCCTGTTTCGCTCCCCGCCCGAAAATGCCCGCCTCTTTCATCGATGGCATAAGCTGTTGCATCAATCGCTGCCGCACGCAGTTCAAGGAGTCCGAGCAATGCCACACGAAGGCAGCCTTCTACAAACCGCCGTCATCTTCCTCCTCGCCGCCGTGGTCGCCGTGCCCCTGGCCAAGCGCCTGCAACTGGGCGCCGTGCTCGGCTACCTGCTGGCCGGCGTGGCCATCGGCCCGCAGGCCCTGGGACTGATCCGCGACACCGAGAGCGTCGCGCACATCTCCGAGCTGGGCGTTGTCCTGCTGCTGTTCATCATCGGCCTGGAGCTGTCGCCCCGGCGCCTGTGGCTGATGCGCAAGTCGGTGTTCGGCGTCGGCACCGCGCAGGTGGTCCTGACCGGCGCGGCGCTCGGCGCCATCGCCCTGTTCGGCTTCAGCCAAAGCCTGCCGGCGGCCATCGTGCTCGGCCTGGGCCTGGCGCTGTCGTCCACCGCCCTGGGCCTGCAGAGCCTGGCCGAGAGCAAGCAGCTCAACGCGCCCCACGGCCGCCTGGCCTTCGCCATCCTGCTGTTCCAGGACATCGCCGCGATCCCGCTGATCGCCCTGGTGCCGCTGCTGGCCGCCAGCGGCCCGGACACCAGCCAAGGCGACAGCTTCGAACATGGCCTGAAGGTGTTCGCCAGCATCGCCATCGTCATCGTCGGCGGCCGCTACCTGCTGCGCCCGCTGTTTCGCACCGTCGCCCGCACCGGCCTGCCGGAGGTGTCCACCGCCACCGCGTTGCTGGTGGTGATTGGCACTGCCTGGCTGATGGAGGAAGCCGGTATTTCCATGGCCCTGGGCGCCTTCCTCGCCGGCCTGCTGCTGGCCGACTCCGAGTACCGCCACGAACTGGAAGCGCAGATCGAACCGTTCAAGGGCCTGCTGCTGGGGCTGTTCTTCATCAGTGTCGGCATGGGCGCCAACCTGCGTCTGCTGCTGGAAATGCCGCTGGTGCTGCTGGGCATGACCGTGCTGTTGATCGCGGTGAAACTGGTGCTGCTGATCGGCGTCGGCCGCATCGCCGGGGGCCTGAACAGCGCCAGCGCCCTGCGCCTGGGCATGGTGCTGGCGGCCGGTGGCGAATTTGCCTTCGTGGTGTTCAAGCTGGGCAAGGACCAGGGCCTGTTCGACACCCTGACCTACGACCTGCTGCTGATGACCATCACCCTGTCGATGGCCCTCACCCCGCTGCTGATGATCGGCTGCGCCCGCGCCCTCAAGCGCCCGCAACCGGCCCGGGAAGTGCCCGAGCAGTACAAGCAGATCGACGCCGGCACGCCACGGGTGGTGATCGTCGGCATGGGCCGCATGGGCCAGATCGTCGCGCGCATCCTGCGGGCGCAGAAGATCCCCTTCGTCGCCCTGGAAACCTCGGTGGACACCATCGAGATGACCCGCATGTTCGAGCAGGTGCCGGTGTTCTACGGCGACCCGTCGCGCACCGAGGTGTTGCATGCGGCCAAGGTCGGCGATGCGGAGTACGTGATCATCACCATCGACGACCCCGAGGCCGCGACCCGCACCGCGGAGCGGGTCAAGCGCCTGTACCCGCACCTGAAGGTCATCGCCCGGGCACGCAACCGCCAGCATGTGCACAAGCTGGTGGACGTGGGCGCCGAGCCGATTCGCGAGACTTACCATTCCAGCCTGGAGATGAGCCGGCGGGCGCTGGTCGGGCTGGGGCTGACGGAGGCCCAGGCGGCGGATCGCATCGCCCGCTTCACCGAGCATGACGAGCAGGTGCTGGAGGCCCAGGGGCATGTGCGCGATGACCGGGCCAAGGTGATGCAGACGGCCAAGGAAGCGCGGGTGGAGCTGGAGCGGTTGTTTGCGTCGGATGAGGATTGACGCTCAGGCTAACGCCAGCCGCTCGATGGGTGGATGCTCGCGGTGCGCGGCCTGCCACAGGTCGTAGGCCGCCTGCTCGGCCAGATACTGCCGGGCACTGCCAAGACCGGCCAGTTCGAGGCGATAGGCCAGGTCGGCTGAAATGGCTGCATGGCCGTTGAGCACTGTGGATAACTGACCACGTGAATAGCCAAGGTGGCGGGCCAGGGAAGAGACGTTCATGCCGATGGCGGGCAGGACGTCTTCGCGCAGGGCTTCGCCGGGGTGGGGTGGGTTGTGCATAGGCATGGTTTCAGCCCCTTAGTGATAGTCCAGATAATCGACCAGCTCGACATCAGTACCGATAAAACGGAACACCAAACGCCAGTTGCCCGAAACATTTACGGCCCAGAAGGTGTTCAACTGCCCCCGCAACGGATGAAGACGGTTGCCTGGACGGTCCAGGTCCGAAGGGCTTTGCGCG
>NZ_JAOCDM010000050.1 GCF_029840925.1 Pseudomonas sp. GD03858 | reverse complement strand
CCGCTTCGCAGCCCTTTCGCGACACAAGGCCGCTCCTACAGGGGCCTATGAACGCCGAGAAAATCAGGGTTCCAGCCGCGCCTGCAACTGCTCCAGCCCATCGTTGAGCGCCTGCTCCAGCTCACGCTTGTAGCGCAGGTACAGGCTGGTGGAGCCCTGCTCGTCCTCCAGCAGCTCGGACAGGTCGAGGTCGGTGATGTAGCAGCGGTAATTGCCGCTGCTGCGGCGCTGGCGGAGGATCTGCCGGGCGACCGCGGCATACAGCTGGTCGCCATGTTCCAGTTCGGAGAACTCCTGCTGGTCGCAATAGAGCGTGACGTGCACCCCTTCGCCCGCGCCGGCCTGGAGGATCGCCTGGACCTCGTAGTACGCCTGGGCGTGGCTGTCCTGTGGTATCGGACGAGGCTCCAGGCTGCGTGCCTTGCCGGCCCCGGAGGGCAGCAACTGGTAGTAGAGGATGTCCAGCGACGCCTGCTGCAGGCTGTCCAGGGGCAGCTGCGCGTCGCGGCGCATCACCATCGATTGCAGGAAGCGCTGCAGTGGCAGCAGCAGGTGGCGTTCGTCCTGCAGGGGGAGGCGCTGCCGCCAGAGCGCGTTGTGCTCGTCCAGCACGTATAGCTCGGCCCAGCCGTCGAGCAGGCGGTAGAACACCTGGATGCAGCGAGGTTGGCCCTGGGCTAGCAGCAGTGGCAGGTCATGATCCAGCAGGGCCTGGGCATCCAGGTGCAGTGGGCTGTAGCGGCTGCGTTCTTCGCCGAGCGCATCGAGCAGCGCGTCGTGGTCGTCGAGGCTGGCCAGGGTGACCAGTCCTGGCTGCAGGTCGAAGATGTGCGTGCATTGGGCCACCTGCAGCAGGTAGCGCTGATTCGGGCTCTGGTCGAGCAGGCGTTGCGTGGTGTCGAAGATCTCCTCGACCCGCTGGCCGATGGCCTGGGCGCGATTGTGGCAGAAGCAGCGTACCCGGACCCGCGGTCGCTGGCTGCGCTGGCCGAGGGCGTTGAGGTGATCACGCAGGCAGCGCACCAGCGCATGCTCGCCGTCGTAGCGCTGCACCAGCACTTCATTCCAGCTGTTGAGGGTGATCTGGTCGAGGGTCAGCACCAGGTTTTCGCGCACGCCGGCGTAGCTCAGTGAGTCGGTGCGCTCGGTGGTCATCAGGATGTTCAGGTCGCGATGCTGGCGCAGCGGATCTACGCCGACATTGACCAGCAGCAGGATCTCGTCGGCGACGCTTGGCTGCAGCAGGCGCACCTCGCCGACCGTTTCCAGCGGTAGCGCAATGCTCTGCTGCAGGCTGCCGAGCAGGTTGAACAGCTCGAACTCGCTCAGGTCGCTGGCGCCCGGATGCAGGGCCAGGCGCGTGCTGCTGTCGATCACGCCATTGCGGTGCGCCCAGGCAAGCAGCTCGAGCAGCTCCCGGCAACGTTTGAGCGGGCTGAAATGCTCCCACTCGTGGACCCCCAGGTTGCCGTTGTACAGGCCCCAGTGGTACGTGCCTGGCTCCTTGCGATTGGGCGATTGCACCAGGGTGAGGGTGTCTTCGGCCAGGTCCGGGGCAATGCCTGGGTTGATCACCTCGATTTTGCCGGCGCGGCGTTCGAAGGCGGCATACAGGCGCCGACCAAGCACGTTGAGGTCGCGCTGGTCGGCGCGGCTGTTGGCGTTCTGCAGGCGGGCGAATTGGGTAAGGAAGCGGTAGCTGTGGTTCAACTCGGCCACCAGCTCGCGGCGCTCGACCGCCACCTGGCGCACCTTCCACTGGCTGCGACTGTCGAGCAGGGCCAGCTGGCGCTCGTCCCAGCCCCACTCCTCGGTCAGGCGCGCGAGCAGCTGGCGTTGCCAGCCGCCACTGCGGGCGCGGCCCGGATCGCCGAGCTTCTTGTTCACCTTCAGGTACAGGCTGCGCCGCACCAGCTCCAGGCGCGCCGGCTCGCCGCGCTGCAGCAGGTAGCGTTCGATGCGGCGATAGACCATCACGTAGGGATCGAGCTCGTCCAGGTCCAGCTGGTTGGCGAACACGGCCTGCTTGTAGTCCAGGCTCAGGCAGCGCACGTCCGGGTGCTCGCTGGCGTAGGCCTCGGTGAGCAGCAGCTTGAGCAATGACTTGTAGGGCGAGTCGATGCCCTTGAACAACTGCCACAGCCCGGCCCCGACGAACTCGCTTGGCGGGATGTGCGCCAGGTGACCGAGGTCGAGGTCGTCCTGGGGGCGGATGAAACGCTTGGAGAGCAGCGTCTGGGTGTAGTCGCGATAGTTGTGTTCCTGATAGACCGGCACCAGCCACCATAGCGGTGTGCGCCCGGCCAGCCAGATGGCGGTGCGGTAGAACTCGTCGAGCAATAGATAATGCTGGGTGGTGCCGCAGTCGTCGGAGCTGAGCTGGCTGTCGCGCTCGCCCTGGACGAAGCCCTGGGGCTCGATCAGGAAGAAATGCGCCTCGGCGCCCTGGCTCGCGGCCCATGCCTCGAGCAGTTGGCATTTGCGCCGCAGCTCGGCCAGCGCCTGCTCGTCCAGCTCGGGTGCGTGGCAGACCCACAGGTCCATATCACTCTGTTCGGCCTGGGCCAGGGTGCCGAGGCTGCCCATCAGGAACAGGCCGTGGATTGGCTGCGGCGGATTGCCGTGGCGCGCCTTGTAGGTGAAGGAGCGGGTCAGGCGCTGGGCTTCGGCCAGCAGGTCGTTGTCGGGTTCGAAGCCGGATACGCCGGCGGGGGTGGTGCCCGAGACATAGCCCGGCAACAGCGGGTGATTGACGTGGAAGAACAGTGGCAGCAGGGTGAGGACCTGCTGCTGGCGCGTGGACAGCCCTTCCATTGCTCGTGCCAGGCGGCCCTGGTTGATCTTCAGGAAGCGCGCGCGCAGCTTGGACAGTTCCTTGCGGTCGATGCCTTGATCGAGATCGGGGCGGATTTCATGAGGGTGGTTCATTGCGCACTCAGGCAGGCCGGGAGGAGCACTGGCGAGTTTAGCCTGAGTGGGGCGGTCGGATAAGAGGCTGGTGGCTTTTTGACGTCAGATTTATAGCGTGCGTCTGGGGCATCGCAGGGCTAGCCCGCTCCCACGGGGGGGCGGGCTTGGTGAACTCAGGCAGGCTGTGGGGTTTTAAGGACCCTGAGGAGCAACTGCACACTTTCGGCGGCGTCAGTGCCCAGGCTGGTGAGGTAGCCGCCGTCGGGTTGGTCAGTGAGACCTTTGTCGTGCAGGCGCTTGGCTGCGGCGACCAATGCCGGGGAGGCGTCGCTACAAACCTTGATGCCTTCCTGGTGACTGTCCAGGTTGAACTGGGCGAGCACTTCCAGTTCGGCGATCAGTTCGGGGTTGAAGGGCATGGGCTACTCCTGACTTCGAGACAAGGATGGAAGTCAGGAGTGTAGTCAGGTTTATTCGATGTCGCCTTGATCCGCCTCAGGTGGCAGCTCCGGCAGGGCGCGCAGGGCGGTTTCATACCATTCGGTGTCGAACGGGCGGTCTTCGTCGAGCATGGCGTCGATCTCGATGGCCAGCACATGGGCCATGAGGTTGAGGATGTCCTCGCGCTCGTAGCCGACCAGGGTCAGCTTGTTGAAGGTGGCCTTGGCCGCTGGCGGCTCGCCGCTTTCGATCTGGTTCTCGATGGCCTGGGTCAGTGTCGCCTCGGCGAAGTCTTCGTCGGCATTGTCGATGTCGGTGGGCTCGCTCATGGCGTTACTCCTGTGGTGGGAGGCACAGTGTGCCACGCCTGTGCTGGCAATGCCCGGTCATCGATGCCGGGCATGGAACTGGCCAAGGGTGGGGAAGGGGGCTATAAAAGCCGGGCCATCCCCACACGGCCTTGGAGGCTGTCTCAATGCTCAAGCTTCATGGATTCGCGGTCAGCAACTACTACAACATGGTCAAGCTGGCCTTGCTGGAGAAAGGCGTGCCCTTCGAAGAGGTGCCGTTCTTTGGCGGCCCAGCCCCCGAGGCCCTGGCCAAAAGCCCGCGCGGCAAGGTGCCGGTGCTGCAGACCGAGCACGGTTTCATCAGCGAGACCGGGGTCATCCTCGACTACATCGAGCAGACCCAGCCGGGCAAGGCGCTGCTGCCGGCCGATGCCTTCGGGCAGGCCAAGGTGCGCGAGCTGCTGCGGGAAATCGAGCTGTATATCGAGCTGCCGGCGCGTACCTGCTACGCCGAGGCGTTCTTCGGCGCGGCGGTGGAACCGCTGATCAAGGAGCGGGCGCGGGCGGACCTGCTGGCGGGCTTCGCCACCCTCAAGCGCAACGGACGGTTCCAGCCTTACGTGGCCGGTGAGCAACTGACCATCGCCGACCTGATGTTCTGCTTCTCGGTCGACCTGGCGTGCGCGGTGGGCAAGAAGGTGCTGAACATCGACTTCCTGGCGGACTTCCCGGAAGCGCGGGCGCTGTTGCAGCTGCTGGGCGAGAACCCGCACATGGCGCGGATCGTGGCGGACAAGGATGCGGCGATGCCGGCGTTCCTCGAAATGATCAAGAACAAGCGCTGAAGGTCTGAAAAGGGGGGGCTGCCTTGCAGCCCATTCGCGGGCAAGCCCGCTCCCACAGGGATTTGCACATTCCCTGTGGGAGCGGGCTTGCCCGCGAACGAGGGCGCAGCCCTCGCGATACAGCTTAACGCGAAGCCAGCAGGGCCTTGCCGCGAACCACTGCCGCGCGCACCTGGGCCGGCGCGGTGCCGCCGATGTGGTTGCGGGCATTCACCGAACCTTCCAGGGTCAGCACGGCGAACACATCCTGCTCGATCTGGTCGCTGAACTGGCGCAGCTCGTCCAGGCTCATCTCCGCCAGGTCCTTGCCGGTATCGACGCCGTACTTCACCGCATGGCCGACGATCTCGTGGCAGTCACGGAACGGCAGGCCACGGCGCACCAGGTAGTCGGCAAGGTCCGTGGCAGTGGAGAAGCCGCGCAGCGCCGCCTCGCGCATGATCGCGTGCTTGGGCTTGATCGCCGGGATCATGTCGGCGAAGGCGCGCAGCGAGTCGCGCAGGGTGTCGGCGGCGTCGAACAGCGGCTCCTTGTCTTCCTGGTTGTCCTTGTTGTAGGCCAGCGGCTGGCCTTTCATCAGGGTCAGCAGGCCGGTCAGGGCGCCGAACACACGGCCGCTCTTGCCGCGCACCAGCTCGGGTACGTCAGGGTTCTTCTTCTGCGGCATGATCGAGCTGCCGGTGCAGAAGCGATCGGGCAGGTCGATGAACTGGAACTGCGCGCTGGTCCACAGCACCAACTCTTCGGAGAAGCGCGACAGATGCATCATGGCAATGCTGGCGGCGGCGCAGAATTCGATGGCGAAGTCACGGTCCGAGACGCCGTCCAGCGAGTTGCCGGCCACGGCTTCGAAGCCCAGCAGCTTGCAGGTCAGTTCGCGGTCGATCGGGTAGGTGGTGCCAGCCAGCGCGGCGCTGCCCAGGGGCATGCGGTTGGCGCGCTTGCGGCAGTCCACCAGGCGCTCGTAGTCGCGGCTGAGCATTTCGAACCAGGCCAGCAGATGGTGGCCGAAGGTGACCGGTTGGGCGGTCTGCAGGTGGGTGAAGCCGGGCATGATGGTCTCGGCTTCGCGCTCGGCCTGCTCCAGCAGGCCTTTCTGCAGGCGGGTGATCTCGCCCAGGATCACGTCAATCTCATCGCGCAGCCACAGACGAATATCGGTGGCCACCTGGTCGTTGCGGCTGCGGCCGGTGTGCAGCTTCTTGCCGGTGATGCCGATGCGGTCGGTCAGGCGCGCCTCGATGTTCATGTGCACGTCTTCCAGATCGACGCGCCAGTCGAAGGTACCAGCCTCGATTTCGCCCTGGATGGTCTTCAGGCCATCGACGATCGCGTCACGCTCGGCCTCGCTGAGCACGCCGACCTGCGCCAGCATGGTGGCGTGGGCGATCGAACCCATGATGTCGTGGCGGTACAGGCGCTTGTCGAAGTCGACCGAGGCGGTGAAACGGGCGACGAAGGCGTCGACGGGTTCACTGAAGCGGCCGCCCCAGGACTGATTGGTCTTGTCGGTGCTCATGGATTCACTCGTTGAAGGCGTGAACGGAAAAAGTGGCGCCGATCATAGCAGGGTTGCGCCCAGCGCCGCAGGGCGCTGGTCGTGAGAATCGTCCGATAAAGAAGGGGTGCGGCATATTCATCGATTGAACGGCAGTGTTCCACGGACCGTCTACAGTTGGACAAAGGGCTGGCGGTGAATCTGCCAGGCCAGTGAATCTTTGGCCTTCGCACCGGTCTGTAGCGTGACCGCGTTTCGGTCGTCCCACATTTGTCTACGCTATACCCGTGCGAGACTCACTCAGGAATCCAGCGCAATTATGAATGTCCTGATCGTTGATGATGAACCCCAGGCCCGCGAGCGACTGAGCCGGCTGCTCGGCGAGCTGGAGGGCTACACCGTGTTGGAGCCCAGCGCCACCAACGGCGAGGAGGCCCTGGCCCTGATCGAAAGCCTGAAACCCGACGTGGTGCTGCTGGATATCGGCATGCCGGGCCTCGATGGCCTGCAGGTCGCCGCCCGGCTGTGCGAGCGCGAGTCGCCGCCGGCGGTGGTGTTCTGCACCGGCGATGACGAATATGGTTCGGAGGCATTCAGGGAGAGCACCCTGAGCCATGTCGTGAAGCCCATCCAGGGCCAGGCCCTGCGCGATGCCCTGCGCCGGGCGGAAAAACCCAACCGTGCCCAGTTGGCGGCGTTGACCCGCCCCACCAGTGACGTCGGCGGCGGCCCGCGCAGCCATATCAGTGCGCGTACGCGCAAGGGCATCGAGCTGATCCCCATTCCGCAAGTCATCTATTTCATCGCGGACCACAAATACGTCACCCTGCGCCATGAGGCCGGTGAAGTGCTGCTCGACGAACCGCTCAAGGACCTGGAGGACGAGTTTGGCGAGCGCTTCGTGCGCATTCATCGCAACGCGCTGGTTGCTCGTGAGCGCATCGAACGGCTGCAGCGCACGCCGCTGGGGCATTTCCAGCTTTACCTGAAGGGCCTGGAGGGCGATGCCCTGACCGTCAGCCGCCGGCATGTGGCCGGGGTACGCAAGATGATGCAGAACCTGCACTGAGGGTGTCCGCACAAAACTGTGATTCTGCTCGGCCCTTGTAGGAGCGGCCTTGTGTCGCGATAGGGCCGCAAAGCGGCCCCAGGGTTTCAGCGACGATGCTTGAATTGCTGGGGCCGCTGTGCGGCCCTATCGCGACACAAGGCCGCTCCTACACCAGGCCGCGCCTGAGCTATTGATCCGTATCTGCAAGCGATACTGACGATGCTGTTATCATCGGCGGTATTTCTCTGGATCGGGGCGTTTCATGTCCACTCGCGAAATCCGCATTGCCACCCGTAAAAGTGCCTTGGCCCTGTGGCAGGCCGAATACGTCAAAGCCCGCCTGGAACAGGCCCATCCCGGCATCCGGGTGAGCCTGGTGCCGATGGTCAGCCGTGGCGACAAGTTGCTCGATGCGCCGCTGGCGAAGATCGGCGGCAAGGGCCTGTTCGTCAAGGAGCTGGAAACCGCCCTGCTCGACGACGAGGCCGACATCGCCGTGCATTCGATGAAGGACGTGCCCATGGACTTCCCCGACGGCCTGGGCCTCTACTGCATCTGCGAGCGGGAAGACCCGCGCGACGCCTTCGTTTCCAACACCTTCGCCAGCCTCGAGGCCTTGCCGGCCGGCAGCATCGTCGGCACCTCCAGCCTGCGCCGCCAGGCCCAACTGCTGGCGCGCCGACCCGACCTCGAGATCCGCTTCCTGCGCGGCAACGTCAACACCCGCCTGGCCAAGCTCGATGCCGGTGAGTACGACGCCATCATTCTTGCCGCCGCCGGCCTGATCCGCCTCGGTTTCGAAGACCGCATCACCTCGAGCATCAGCGTCGAGGACAGCCTGCCGGCCGGTGGCCAGGGCGCGGTGGGCATCGAGTGCCGTAGCGCCGACAGCGAGATCCACGCCTTGCTGGCGCCGCTGCACCATGTCGACACCGCCGACCGGGTGGTGGCCGAGCGGGCGCTGAACAAGCACCTCAACGGCGGCTGCCAGGTGCCGATCGCCTGCTACGCGGTGCTCGAAGGCGAGCAGCTGTGGCTGCGCGGCCTGGTTGGCCAGCCCTCCGGCGGTACCCTGCTGGTGGCCGAGGCCCGGGCGCCGCGTACCGATGCCGAGCGCCTGGGCGTGCGGGTAGCCGAAGACCTGCTCGGGCAGGGCGCCGAGGCGATCCTCAAGGAAGTCTATGGCGAGGCCGGCCACCCGTGAGCCCCTGGCGCCTGCTGCTGACGCGCCCTGAAGAGGACTGCGCGGCGCTGGCGCAGACGCTGGCCGCTGCCGGCGTCGCCAGCGCTAGCCTGCCGTTGCTGACTATCGAGGCGATCGCGCCGGACCCTGCGCAGTTGCAGCGCCTGCGCTCGATTGGCGAGGCCCAGGCGATCATCGTGGTGAGCAAGTCTGCGGCTCGCCTGCTGCTCGAGCAGCTCGCCCAGGCAGGCGTGACGCCGCCGCGTGAAGGCTGGTTCAGCGTGGGCGAGGCGACGGCGCGAATCCTCCAGGAGCAAGGGTTGCAGGTGAGCTTTCCGGCGACCGGCGACGACAGCGAAGCCCTGCTCGAACTGCCTGCCCTGGGTGCGTCGCTCGCGGTGCCGGCCCCCCGGGTGCTCATCGTTCGCGGCCTCGGAGGTCGCGAACTGCTGGCCGAGCGTCTTGCCGAGCAAGGTGCTAGTGTCGATTATCTGGAACTGTATCGCCGCTGCCTGCCGGATTATCCGGCCAATGCCCTCGTCCAGTGCATCGCGGGGGAACGCCTCAATGGCCTGGTGGTCAGCAGTGGGCAGGGGCTTGAACACTTGCACCGCCTGGCGGGCGCGGACTGGCCGAGGCTTTGCCGCTTGCCGCTGTTCGTGCCCAGCCCTCGGGTGGCCGAGCAGGCCCGTGCGCTCGGGGCGAAAGAAATTGTGGATTGTCGTGGCGCCAGCGCCGCGGCCTTGCTGGCAGCCGTGCAGCGAACCGCTGCGCCTGCCCCTTAAGGCGCTAAGCTAGAGAGCGATGCGCCACCATGCAAAGGATGGATACGTGAGCGAAACTGTCTTGTCCAACACCGAACAGCCCTCGGCGCCTGAGGCGCCGCAATCCAACGCCGCCAACCCCGCCCGACGCTCCGGCAATGGCTTGGCGCTGCTGGCCCTGCTGCTGGGCGCCGCCGGCGTCGCGGTCGGCGGCTGGGGCGTCTGGCAAGTACGTCAACTGCAAGGCAGCGAGCAAGGCCAGGGCGAGCACCTGCAAGCCCTCAACCAGCGCGCCGACGCGTTGCAGCAGCGCGAGCAGCAACTCAGCGCGCAACTGGCCAGCCTGCCGGCGGCCAGCGAACTGGAGGACCGTCGCCGGCTGGTGGCGCAGTTGCAGGGTGATCAGCAGCGTCTGAGCCAGCGCCTGGAAACCGTGCTCGGTGAAAGCCGCAAGGAGTGGCGCCTGGCCGAGGCCGAGCACCTGCTGCGCCTGGCGACCCTGCGCTTGTCGGCCTTGCAGGACATCGCCAGCGCCAAGGCGCTGGTCGAGGGAGCCGACGAGATCCTGCGCGAGCAGAGCGACCCCGGCGCCTTCGCCGCCCGCGAACAGCTGACCCGCAGCCTGGCGACGCTCAACAGCACCCAGCAGCCGGACCGTACCGGACTGTTCCTCAAACTGGCCGCCCAGCGTGAGCTGGTCCAGCAGCTCAGCGCCCAGTCGCCGGAGTTCGACAGCAAGGCCGACGCCATGGGCGCGCTGACCGCCGACGGCGACGGCGCCAGCCGCTGGTCGCAGTGGTGGGCCGAGATATCCAAGTACTTCCAGGTCGAGTTCAATGCCGATGACAACGTGCGCCCGCTGCTTTCCGGGCAGTCGCTCAACCAGCTGCGCCTGGCCTTGAGCCTGACCATCGAGCAGGCCCAGTGGGCGGCGCTCAATGGCGACGCCAAGGTCTATGCCCAGGCGCTGGACGACGCGCGCAGCGTGCTGCTGGCCAACTTCAACCCGGACAACCCACAGAGCAAGGCGATGCTCGACAGCCTCAACCAGCTGGCCGAGCAACCGGTGTCGGTGGTCACTCCCGACCTGAGCGAGAGCCTGGCCGCGGTGCAGGCCTATATCCAGCGTCGTGACCTGCCGGCTGCCGCCGAGGGGAGCAAGCCATGAAGCGCGTCTACCTGCTGGCGGTGCTGGCGATCGTGATCGCCGCGGCGCTGGGCATCGCCATCGCCAAGCACAGCGGCTACGTGCTGATCGCCTATGGCGGTTTCCGCTATCAGTCCGGGCTGTGGGCGGCGCTGGGGGCGTTGGCGGGAATCATCCTGCTGCTGCTTTTGCTGCGCTACCTGGTCGGCCTGGTGCTGACCTCCTCCGGGGTGGTCAATCCGTGGTCGCGGCGCAATCGCAGCCGGCGAACACGCATCGCTGTCGAGCAGGGCCAACTGGATCTCGCCGAAGGCCGCTGGGCCAGCGCCCAGCGTCATCTGCAGCGCGCAGCCGAGGCCGATCGCCAGCCATTGCTGTACTACCTTGGCGCCGCCCGCGCGGCCAACGAGCTGGGCCGCGTCGAAGAGCGCGACAACCTGCTCGAACGTGCCCTGGAGCGCCAGCCCCAGGCCGAGCTCGCGATCGCCCTCACGCATGCCCAGTTGCAAATGGACCGTGGCGAGAGCGAGGGCGCGCTGGAAGCGCTGCAGGCCATGCAAGAGCGCCACCCGCACAATGCACAGGTGCTGCGTTTGCTGCAGCGCCTGCACCTGGAGCATGGCGACTGGCCGGCGCTGATCCGTCTGCTGCCTGACCTGCGCAAGTACAAGGTGCTGCCGCCAGCCGAGCTGGCCGATCTGGAGCAGCGGGCCTGGGGGCAGAACCTCGGGCTGGCGGCGAGTCGTGGCGACGATGCGCAGACGGCGCGCCAGGGGCTCGAACGCGCCTGGCAGCAGTTGACCGCGGCCCAGCGCCAGGAGCCGCAACTGGTGTCGGCCTATGCCGAGCAACTGCGTCAGAGCGGCGCCCAGGGTGAAGCCGAGCAGGTGCTGCGCGCGGCGCTCAAGCGCGGCTACGAAAGCCATCTGGCGCGCCTCTACGGCCTGGTGCGCGGCGACGATCCGGCGCGGCAGCTGCAAACCGCCGAGGGCTGGCTCAAGGATCACCCAGAGGACCCGAGCCTGCTGCTCACCCTCGGCCGACTGAGCTTGCAGAACCGCCTCTGGGGCAAGGCGCGCGACTACCTGGAAAGCAGCCTGCGTCTGGAGCGCAATCCGGAGGCCTGTGCCGAGCTGGCGCGCCTGTTGGCCGGGTTGGGTGAGACCGAGCGCAGCAACCAGCTGTTTCAGGAGGGTCTGGGGCTGTTGGATGAGCGCCTGCTGGCGTTGCCGCTGCCTGAGGGTGTCAGGGCCTGAGAGGGCATTGGGGCCGCCAGGCGGCCCCTGTCGTCAGCGCTGAAATCAGTCTTGCGGAATTTTCCTGCCTGCATGTCAGACTATTCCTGCTTTCAGTGAAATTGATTCGCTCCCCAATTAGCGACTTGTCCGCTCTGTAGCGCCTTGATACAAAGCGCTCCTTTCCTCTACCGTTTCAACCCACTTCCCCTCTCGCGGACATCCAATACTCATGTCGCTGGCCTGCTTGCGCAGCTTTTTCTTTCCCGCTTTCCTGGCATCGCTGGCGGTGCTGGCGGCCTCGTTTCGCCTCGAGTCGGTCGTCGGCCTGGTGCCTTGCGCGCTATGTTTCAGCCAGCGCCTGATGCTGGGGCTCTACGCACTGGTGTGCCTGGCCTGCGCCGTGCACGCTCCCGCTTCGCGAGGCCAGCGTGGCTATGCCTGGTCGGCGCTGTGCGTGGCGGCGGGCGGCGCGCTGCTGGCGGGGCGGCATGTCTGGTTGCAAGGCGATCCGCTGGCCGTCGATGGCTGCCAGTTGCCGTTGGGCTCGCTCATGCAACGTCCGCTGGGCGAGATGCTGCACCTGTTCCTGTTGGGCAGCCCCGACTGCGTGTCCATCAGCTGGAGTTTTCTCGACCTGACCTTGCCCGAGTGGAGCCTGTTGGCCTTCCTGCTGTTGGCGGCGCTGCCCCTGTCCTGGCTGGTGGCGTATCGTTTCCGCTACCACGCGGCAGTTTGATCCAGGGCAATGTGCCCGGTATTGCGCGACCAGCGGTGGGCAGGGCGGGGATTAAACGCTTGTATGAACTTTGTCTGCTGCGTACCTTGATGGGCAGGTCGCGCGGGAATAATCTCCCAGCACGCTTATCGAAAACACAACTGCTTGATGCCGTCTGCTGATGTCACTTTTGTGCCACGGTGTTGTGTCGCGAAGTGCAGCGGCATCTATCCAGAAGGGATGAGATCGCCATGCTCGATAGTTGCCAGAACGCCCAGGAACGCTGGGGCGGTGTTCACAAGCTGATCGATCGTTGGCTGGAGGAGCGCCAGGAGCTGGTGCATGCCTTCCGCGCTTTGCGCGATGCCAAGCCGGCCTTTGCCGACAAGGACAAGAACCGCGACTTCTGCGCGCTCCTGGTCGATTATGTCTCGGCCTGGCACTTCGAGGTCAGCGAGCAGTTGGTCAGCGAAGCCAAGGCCTTTGGCGACACCAAGGCTCTGGAACTGGCTACGCAGATCAACCCGCGCATCGACGACAGCACCCAGATCGCGCTGGCCTTCAATGATCATTGCGAGAAGGGCGAGTGCACCGACCCTGAGCGTTTCGCCGATAAATTGGGCAAGCTGGGCGGCCTGCTGCGCGAACGCTTCGAGTTGGAGGACTGCCTCATCGAAGTGCTGCACACCGCGCACAAGGAAGAGGACGCGGTGCAGGCCTGACTCAGTCGGCCACCGCCAGCAGTTCGATCTCGAATACCAGCGGGGTGTAGGGCGCGATCAGGTCGCCCGCACCTTCCGCGCCATAGGCCTGGGCAGAAGGAATCACCAGCCGCCATTTCGATCCGGCCTTCATCTTCGGCAATGCCACCTGCCAGCCCTCGATCACCGAGTCCAGCTTGAACCACTGTGGTTGCTGGTTCTGGTCGAACACCGTGCCATCCGGCAGCCTTCCCACGTAACGTACCTGCACGCTGCCCGTGGCTTTGGGTTGGGCGCCGTTGCCGCTGGCCAGCTCGCTGTAGAGGATGCCTTCGGGCAACGCGCGCACGCCGGCCTTGGCGCGCTCGCCGGCCATGAAGCGTTTTTCGCTGTTCAGCAATTTATCGACTTCGGCCTGCTCGGCGGTGGCATTGGCCTGTTGGTCATGTTGCTGGAGGATGGCCTGCATGCGTGATTTGTCGATCCGTGGCGGCTGGCCCTGGTAGGCCTGGCGCAGGCCCTCGACCAGCGCGTCCATTTGCAGGCCGGGTACTTCCGCGCGCAGCCGTTCACCCAGGCTGGAGCCGATGCTGTACGCAAGGTCATTGTCGTTGACGGGACTGGTTTCGGCGCTGGCCATTGGCAGATTGGCCGCCAGGCACAGGCCGAAAATCAGGTAACGGGGCATGGTCGACTCCTGCTGCAATGAGCGCGAAGTATGCCAGCCTTGTCGACGAATAATGCGTAAATATCAGCAACACATTAATCGGCAACTACACTTGTTTTCTGCTGCAAGACAACAACTTTGCCCAGGCATGCAACGCGGCGCTATCGAGACGGTCAACATGCCCTAGCGGCGGTAGCAGCAGAAGCATAGTATGAGCCGCACTCTCGTCAGCCAGGAGGTAAACCATGTCGGCCAAAAAGAAGCCAGTAAGTACGCCGTTGCACCTGCTCCAGCAACTTTCGGGCAGCCTGCTCGAACATTTGGAAGATGCCTGCTCCCAAGCGCTGGCGGATGCCGAGAAACTGCTGGCCAAGTTGGAAAAACAACGTGGCAAGGCGCAGGAAAAACTGCATAACGCGCGCTTGAAGTTGCAAGATGCCGCCAAAGCCGGCAAGGCCAAGGCACAAGGCAAGGCGCAAAAAGCCGCCGGTGAACTTGAACACCTGCTCGACGCTTTGAAAGATCGCCAGGCCCAGACCCGTACTTATATCCAGCAACTCAAGCGCGATGCCCAGGAGAGCCTGAAGCTGGCGCAAGGTGTCGGCAAGGTCCGCGAGGCCGCGGGCAAGGCACTGGATGCGCGTACCGTTGCACCGAAAGCGGCTGCCAAGCCTGCCGCGAAGCCAGCTGCCGCCAAGGCTCCGGCCAGGACCGCCGCCGCGAAACCAGCCGCCAAGCCTGCCGCGAAACCGGCTGCCGCCAAGGCCCCGGCCAAGCCTGCCGCTGCGAAGCCAGCCGCCAAACCTGCCACGGTCAGCAAGCCCGTCGACAGCAAGCCAGCCACGCCGTCCGCCAGCACATCGGCGCCAGTGGCCAGCACCCCGGCCGCACCTGCCAGCACCCCGGCTCAGTCGCCGTCCTCGGCCTCCTGAAGCCTCTGTGCCGCGACGCGCAGCTGTTGCAGCGCGTCGTGGTTCCAGGCCTGGTCCGGCGCGAGCCGGGCCAGCCAATCCGCTCCAGTGTTCTCTCCGGCTGGCCAGCCTTCGGCCAGGTGCTGCAGGCGTTCCAGCAAGGCGCGCTCACTCTGCAGCTCCAACGCCTTCACCTGCTCACGCAACGCATCCAGCCGCGGATCCGTCGAGGCCTGCTCGCGCCACTGCCGGCGTAGCATACGCAAGGGGGTGACCACCTCTTGCTGCCATGGCCCGGCCAGTGCCTGCAAGGCCAGCACGCGCTGTGCGTCAGGCGCCACGCCGCGTGCCTGCAGCCAAGTACCGCACAGCAGCAGGCAAACGTCGCCACCCAATGCCTGTAGCGTCAGGCAGGCAGCTTCTACCCCCGGCCGCGCGTAGAGGGCCAGGGCATGTTTCCACAGGTCGGTGTGCATGGTTTCACTCACGCCAGTGATCGGCGAAGCTGGTAGACTCCGCGACCATCATGATCAGACTATCGAACCTCACTTTACAGCGTGGTCCGCAGCGCCTGCTAGAAGGCGCCGAGATGACCCTGCACGCCGGCCACAAAGCCGGCCTGATCGGTGCCAACGGCGCCGGCAAATCCAGCCTGTTCGCACTGCTGCGCGGTGAGCTGTCACCCGACGCCGGCGACTGCCAGCTGCCCGGCGACTGGCGCATCGCCCACATGCGCCAGGAGGTCGATACCCTCGACCGCGTTGCCGTGGACTATGTGCTCGATGGCGACGCCCGCCTGCGCAAGGTCCAGGCCGAGCTCGCCGCCGCCGAGCAGGCCCACGATGGCACCGCTCTGGCGCGCCTGCACAGTGAGCTGGACAGCGCCGACGGCTACACCGCCGATGCCCGCGCGCGCAAGCTGCTGGCCGGCCTGGGCTTTACCAACGAGCAGATGGACCGGCGTGTCGGCGATTTCTCCGGTGGCTGGCGGATGCGCCTGAACCTGGCCCAGGCGCTGATGTGCCCATCGGACCTGCTGCTGCTCGACGAGCCCACCAACCACCTGGATCTCGACGCCATCCTCTGGCTGGAAGAGTGGCTCAAGGGCTACCCGGGCACGCTGCTGCTGATCTCCCATGACCGCGACTTCCTCGATGCCGTGGTCGACCATGTGCTGCACGTCGAGCAGCGCAAGCTGAACCTCTACAAGGGTGGCTACAGCGCCTTCGAGCGCACCCGCGCCGAACGGCTGGCGCAACAGCAGCAGGCCTACGAGAAGCAGCAGGCGCAGCGCGCGCACATGGAAAAATATATCGCCCGCTTCAAGGCCCAGGCCACCAAGGCCCGCCAGGCGCAGAGCCGGATCAAGGCCCTGGAGCGCATGGAGGAGCTGTCGGCGGCCCACGTCGATTCGCCGTTCGACTTCGTCTTTCGCGAGTCGGAGAAGATCTCCAGCCCGCTGCTCGACCTGTCCGAAGGTCGTCTGGGCTATGGCGACAAGGCGGTGCTGGAAAAGGTCAAGCTGCAGCTGGCGCCTGGCGCGCGCATCGGCCTGCTCGGTCCCAACGGCGCGGGCAAGTCGACCCTGATCAAGAACCTCGCCGGCGAGCTGCAACCGCTGTCCGGGCGCCTGGTGCGCGGCGAGAACCTCGCCGTCGGCTACTTCGCCCAGCACCAGCTCGACTCGCTGGACGACAAGGCCAGCCCGTTGCTGCACCTGCAGCGCATCGCCCCGGGTGAGCGCGAGCAGACCCTGCGCGACTTTCTCGGCGGTTTCGACTTCCATGGCAACCGTGTCGACGAGCCGGTGGTGAATTTCTCCGGTGGCGAAAAGGCCCGCCTGGCCCTGGCGCTGATCGCCTGGGAGCGGCCCAACCTGCTGCTGCTCGACGAGCCGACCAACCACCTCGACCTGGAGATGCGCCTGGCGCTGACCATGGCCCTGCAGGAGTTCGCCGGCGCCGTGGTGGTGGTCTCCCACGACCGTCACCTGCTCAAGAGCACCACCAACGACTTCCTGCTGGTGGCCGATGGCAAGGTCGACACCTTCGACGGCGACCTGGACGACTACAGCCGCTGGCTGGTCGAGTTCCGTCAGCGCAACGCGCCTGCGAGCAGCGCGCCCGTCAACCCGGACAAGACCGACAAGAAGGCCCAGCGCCAGGCTGCCGCCGCCCTGCGCCAGCAGTTGGCGCCGCACAAGAAGGCGGCCGACAAGCTGGAGGCCGAGCTCAACCAGGTGCATAAGGAACTGGCCGAGATCGAAACGGCGTTGGGCGACAGCGGTCTGTACGAAGCCTCGCGCAAGGATGAGCTGCGCGACTTGCTGGCCCGCCAGACCAAGCTCAAGCAACGCGAAGGCGAGCTTGAGGAAGCCTGGATGGAAGCCCTGGAAACGCTGGAAAGCATGCAGGCCGAGCTCGAGGCGCTGTCCTGATGGAGGAGCTGCGTTCGCTGCTGCCGGGGCAGTGGATGGACACGTTCTGGCTGGGGCTGCAGATCCTGCTGATCCTGATCGCCGCGTTCATCCTGCAGCGTATGGTTGCCCGCGGGCTGCGCAGCCTGGGCGAGCGCTACCCGTTGCCGCACGAGCTGATGGTGCCGGTGCGTGGCGCCCTGCGCTGGCTGATCATGGGCAGCGCGCTGCTGTTCGTGCTGGAGCGCATGGGCGTGTCCGCCACTGTGCTGTGGACGGCGCTGTCGGGCTTCGTCGCGGTGGCGGCGGTGGCGTTCTTCGCCATCTGGAGCGTGCTGTCCAACCTGTTGTGCGCGGTATTGATCTTCACGGTCGGGCCGTTTCGCATCGGCGATGTGGTCGAGCTGGTGGACACCCTCGACAAACCGGGAGTGAAGGGCCGCGTCATCGCCATCAACCTGCTGTACACCACGCTGATGGAAACGCCGGAGGCGGGCGGGGCGCTGGTGCAGGTGCCGAACAGCCAGTTCTTCCAGAAGGCGGTGCGGCGTTGGCGGGGGACCGAGGTGGTGGCCGTGGCGAAGGATTCTGTCGTCGAGGCTGACTGAGGCATCGTTGATACCTGTTCGGCCGCCTTCGCGGGTAATGCGTATACCCTGTGGGAGCGGGTTTACCCGCGAAGAGGCCCGCAGAGACACTGCAAAAACCACTGGTTATTTTTTCGCCAACACCTTAGCTTAACGTTTTGCAACAAACGTTCGAGCGAGGTGTGCGATGTCGATGGAAACGTGGTTGGCCTTCTTTGCCGCGTGCTGGGTGATCAGCCTGTCGCCGGGTGCCGGGGCCATTGCCTCGATGTCCAGCGGCTTGCAGTACGGTTTCTGGCGCGGTTACTGGAACGCCCTGGGCCTGCAGCTGGGCCTGATCGTGCAGATCGCCATCATCGCCGCCGGTGTCGGCGCCATTCTCGCCGCGTCGGCCACCGCCTTCCAGCTCATCAAGTGGTTTGGCGTCGCCTACCTGGTCTACCTCGCCTACAAGCAGTGGCGCGCGCTGCCGATGGACATGAACGACGAATCCGGCGTGCGGCCGATCGGCAAGCCGCTGAGCCTGGTGTTCCGTGGTTTTCTGGTCAACGTCAGCAACCCCAAGGCGTTGGTGTTCATGCTCGCGGTGCTGCCGCAGTTCATCAACCCGCACGAGGCGTTGCTGGCGCAGTACGTGGCGATCACCGTGACCATGATCAGCGTCGACATGCTGGTCATGGCGGGCTACACCGGGCTGGCCTCGCGAGTGCTGCGACTGCTGCGCACGCCGAAGCAGCAGAAGCGCCTGAACCGCACCTTTGCCGGGCTGTTCATCGGTGCGGCGACCTTCCTGGCGACCCTGCGCCGGGCGCCGATCTGATTGATTGTGCAGGCCCATTCGCGGGCAAGCCCGCTCCCACAGGTTAATCACTGCCCTTCAGAACAGTGGAGTACCTGTGGGAGCGGGCTTGCCCGCGAATGCCGCGCCGCTATTTCTGTTTGTCCACCAGCCCCTTGAGCAGATCCAGCGGCAGCGGAAACACGATGGTCGAGCTCTTGTCCCCGGCGATCGTGCCCAGCGTCTGCATGTAGCGCAGCTGCATCGCTCCGGGCTCCTTGCCCAGCATCTGCGCGGCCTGCATCAGTTTCTCCGACGCCTGCAGCTCGCCCTCGGCATGGATTACCTTGGCCCGCCGTTCCCGTTCGGCCTCGGCCTGGCGGGCGATGGCACGGACCATCGATTCGTTGAGGTCGACGTGCTTGATCTCGACGTTGGCCACCTTGATGCCCCAGGCGTCGGTCTGCGCGTCGAGCACCTCGCGGATGTCCGAATTCAGTTGCTCGCGCTCGGCCAGCAGTTCGTCCAGCTCGTGCTTGCCGAGCACGGCGCGCAGGGTGGTCTGGGCCAGCTGGCTGGTGGCCGCGAGAAAGTCCTCGACCTGGATGATCGCCTTCTGCGGATCGAGCACGCGAAAGTACAGCACGGCGTTGACCTTGACCGAGACGTTGTCGCGGGTGATCACATCCTGGGGCGGCACGTCGAGCACCACGGTGCGCAGGTCGACGCGGACCATCTGCTGGATCCCCGGGATCAGGATGATCAACCCCGGCCCCTTGACTTGCCAGAAGCGCCCCAGTTGGAACACCACCCCGCGCTCGTATTCGCGCAGGATGCGCAGCGCCGACAGCAGCAACACCGCCAGCAGCACCAGCACGGTGCCGAAACCGAATTGCACGAACATGTTCACTCTCCTTGCGCCGTGGGCGCGGTGGCGCTGACCTCCAGAGTCACGCCGTTGCGCGCGGTCACCCGCACGTGCTGGCCGGGTTGCAGCGGCGTCGCGCAACGCGCCTGCCATTCTTCGCCCTGGGCCTGGACCGAGCCGCAGAACGGGTTGTCCGCGCGCACCAGGGTCACCGTGGCCAGGCTGCCGACCAGCCCGGCGTCACCGCTGACCACTGCACGCCTGCGCGCTTTTATCGCCATGCCCAGCACGCCACCGAGCAGCAGCGCGGAAACCATCGCGAGGCTGACGATCAATGCCAGGGGGATGCCGAAGCCGGGGGCGTCGGTGTCCATCAGGATCACCGCGCCGACCACGAAGGCGACTACGCCGCCCAAGCCGACCACGCCGAAGCTGGGCAGGAATGCCTCGGCGATCATGAACGCCAGGCCGAGCAGGATCAGCGCCATTCCGGCATGGTTCACCGGCAGCAGTTGCAGGGCGTATAGCGCCAGCAGCAGGCAAATGCCGCCAATCACCCCGCCGACACCAGAGCCCGGGTTCATGAATTCGAAGAGCAGGCCGTACACGCCGATCATGATCAGGATCAGCGCCACGCTGGGGTTGGTGATCACCGCCAGCAGCCGCGTGCGCCAGTCCGGCAGGTGCTCGCTCACGCTGGCGCCGACGGTTTGCAGCCGCACGGTCTGGCCAGCGACGACCAGCGATCTGCCATCGAGCTGGCGCAGCAGGTCTGGCAGGTCGTTGGCGAGCAGGTCGACCACCTTCAGGCGCAGTGCCTCGCTGGCCGGCAGGCTGACCGCCTCGCGCACGGCCTTTTCCGCCCAGTCGGCGTTACGCCCGCGCAGCTCGGCGAGGCCGCGGATGTAGGCGGCGGCATCATTGATCTGTTTGCGCGCGAGGGTGTCTTCTTCGTTGTTGGCGGGTGCTTTGTCGCCTTGGCCAGGGGCGCCGATCTGCACGGGGGTGGCGGCGCCCAGGTTGGTTCCGGGCGCCATGGCCGCGACATGGCTGGCATACAGGATATAGGTGCCAGCGCTCGCCGCTCGCGCACCGCCTGGGGCGACGTAGGTGACCACCGGTATCGGGCTGGCGAGGATGGCCTTGATGATCTGACGCATGGCGCTGTCCAGCCCGCCAGGGGTGTCGAGGCGGATCACCACCAGTTGCGCGTCCTGCGCCTGGGCCTGTTCCAGGCCGCGCAGCAGATAGTCGGCGCTGGCCGGGCCGATCGCGTCGTCGATACTCAGCAACCAGACACTGGCGCCTGGCGCGGCATGGCCGGCCGGGGCGAGCCCCAGCAACAGTGACAACAGCAGTACGCGCCAGCCGTGAGCGATCACCTGTCGTCACCTCGTGCGGACCAGTCCCTGAAGTTTAGTCGTGCCTGACCGCCCACGGCCTAAACTTGAGGATGGGGGCAGAACCGGAGGTGCATCATGCGTATGGCCAAGACCCTTCAGCAGCGCCTGGACCAGGCCAACTGCGACTACGACATCATTCCCCATCCCCACTCGGCCACCAGCCTGGAGTCGGCACGCACGGCCGGCGTGCCCGCCGAGCGGGTCGCCAAGTCGGTGATGCTCGATGACCGCCATGGCAACTACATCATGGCCGTGCTGCCGGCCAACCGGCACCTGGACATGAGCGAGGTGCGCATGACCGGCGCCTGGCAGCTGACCCGCGAGAGCAACCTGCCGAGCCTGTTCGGTGATTGCGAGCGTGGGGCGATTCCGGCACTGGGCGACGCCTACAACATCCCCATGCTGCTCGACCGCAATCTTACCCGCCAGGGCGATGTCTATCTCGAGGCAGGTGATCACGATCACCTTATCCACATGAGCATGGAGCAATACTTGAAACTGGTGCCGCACGCCGAAGTGCGCGAACTGAGCTGATGCTCGCAACCCACACCGGGCTGGCGTCGTGGACGATCGGCCCGGCCATAGGAGTGAATCATGGAAGCGCCGATCCACAAGTTTTCCGAACTGTTCAAGCAACTGGGCCTGCCGGACGATGCGCTGGGCATCGACCAGTTCATCACCAGCCATTCGCCGCTCAAGGGTGATGTGAAGCTGGTGGATGCGCCGTTCTGGAACGAGTCCCAGCGCTCGTTCCTCAAGGACAGCATCAACGAGGATGCCGATTGGGCGGAGCTGTTCGATCAACTCAACGAAGCGCTGCGCCGTCCTCGCCAATAAAGCGCCGAGTGGCACCTGATGGGTGATCGGGCCGTTGCTATGCTCAGGGAAAACAAGAGGGGATGGCGCAATGAAAGATCCCTACGCACCTGGCTTCTGGTGCACCGTGACGATCCTGGGCACCCTGACTGCCGGCTACTTCTACGGTATCCGGCACACCCACACGATGAACCACGCCGTGCAGTTTCTCTATGCCGCCGCCGCCGTGACCGCGGCGGTGGCGTTGTGCGGTCTGGCGTGGGTCGCCTGGCAGCAGCTGCACCTGAACAAGCGTGAAGTGGCCCAAGGCCGAACGTTGCTGACCATCTGGAACACCAAGGTCGCCCTGCGCCGGGTCGAGACCGTGTTCGACCGTTACTTCTGGGGCAGTTACTGGCATTCCGGACGTACCTTCGAAGAGGTGATGGGCGAGCTCAAGGGCACGCCGCTGGAGCAGAGCCTCGACGCTCTCAAGCGTCAGTGCCGGGAGCTCGATCGGGAGGTTCACGATCATCACCACCATTGGCTGGCCAATGCCCGGGACCTTTCCAGCGTGGCCACGGCCATGGCCCGTGAGCGCTATCAGCTGGACCTGTGCGATGCGCCGGTGCGTGAGGGTGGCAACACCGCCGTGCTCAACCGGGATCTGGAAGTGCTGGTGTACACCTGGTCGGCGCGCCTGCGCAGCTTCGACCATCAGCTGGACGAGCTGGAGCGCGCCTATCACTGAGCAGGGTCATTCACCGCGGATGTACTGCTCCAGTTGCAGGATCAGGTTGGCCTGTTCGGCGATGGTTTCCTTGACCAGGTCGCCGATCGACAGCAGCCCCAGCAGTTTGCCCTCGTGCACCACCGGCAGGTGGCGCAGGTGGCGGTTGGTCATCAGGTTCATGCAGTACTCGAGGTTCTGCTTGGGTTCGACGGTAACCACCGGAGAGCTCATGATGTCGCGTACCGGCGTGGCCGCCGAGGAACGGCCCTTGAGCACCAGCTTGCGGGCGTAGTCGCGTTCGCTGACGATCCCCACTACCTGGTCGTTCTCCACCACCGGCAGTGCACCGACGTTCTTCTCCGCCAGCAGCCTCAAGGCATCCAACACCGAGTCGTCAGGGCTGATGGTGTAGACGGTGTGGTGCTGGGACTTGGCTTTGAGGATTTGTTCGACGTTCTTCATACGGGCCTCTGTGGGTGGAAACGCGACGTGTCGGAGTAAATAAAGCATCCGGCACGGCGCTCTGCACGGCAATGCAGGAAACGGCATCGAGGTGATTGAAAAACGTCATCAGGAAACGGGGTTGCCGTTCGTCAGGGAACTGAGTTCGCAGGTAGTCCGCGCACACTGTGGGAGCGGGTTCACCCGCGAATACCGGCGTAGCCGGTGCCACGCACGGCGGCGCTTGCTTCGCGGCTAAAGCCGCTCCCACAGGAATCGAACAAGCGTCAACCCTTGGGGCTTGTTGTGGCGAAAGGGCCGCAACGCGGCCCCGGGTGAGTCATCAGAGCTTCGGCATCTGCCCGATCCGCGCGACCATCTCGCTGACGATCTGCAGGTCGAGCATGAACTGCCCCACGGTCTTGAACTCGTTGTCGTTGTGCCCGCTGTACTTCACGTCCGGCATGGCCAGGCCGAACTGCACGCCGTTGGGCAGGTCGTGCACCGAGGTGGCGCCAGCGGAGGTGCCGTACTCGTGCTTCATGCCCAGGTTCTCGCTGGCCACGGCCAGCAGGGCCTTGACCCATTCGCCTTCGGGGTTGCGGTACATCGGCTCGTCGAGGGTGTAGGCGAAGGCCACCGATGTGTGGCTGGTGCGCGCCCAGTCACCGAGCTTGTCGGAGATCTCGGTCTTGAGGGTCTCGAGCGACTTGCCCCTGGGAATACGCAGGTTCACCGCCAGCTTCAGCGCCTTGTCATCCAGGCCGACGAAGGTCAGCGAGGCGGTCAGCGGCCCCATGAAGTCATCCTTGAAGCCCACGCCGAGCTTGTTGCCCAGGTAGTCCAGGCCCCAGTTGTGCGCGGCATAGCGGGCGGCGTCGGTGATGTGGTTGTGCTTGAGCGGCACCTGCTTCTGCACGCCATCGAGGAAGTCGAGCATGCGCGCCACCGGGTTGACTCCGGACTCGGGCTCGGAGGAGTGCGCCGACACGCCGGTCACGGTCAGCAGTACGTGTTTGCCGTCGGCCTTGGCGTCGATCTTGAAGTCACCGCCGTGTTGCTTGACGTATTCGCCGCCGGCTTTCTCCAGGGCCTTGGCCAGGTCCTGCGGTTGGTCGCTGGTCAGGGTCGCCACCGAATTGCCAGGGATCTGGTTGGTGGCCAGGCCACCGGTCAGATTCACCACCTCGGCGCCTTTGCCGGTGCCTGCGCGCTTGGTGAAGGTGGCCATGATGGTGCCGTAGCCTTTCTCGGCGATCACCACCGGGTAGCCGCCGTCCAGTGCGAGGTTGTAGTCGGGCGTGGCGTTGCGCTCGAAATAGTAGGGGATGGCATCGCCGGTGGTCTCTTCGGTGGTATCCACCAGCAGCTTGAACTGGCGCGCCAGCGGCAGCTTCTCATCCTTGGCCACCTTCAGGGCGTAGAGCGCGACGACGATGCCGTTCTTGTCGTCCTCGGTGCCGCGGCCGTACATGCGATCGCCCACCAGGGTGACCTTGAACGGATCGAGCTTGGTGCCGTCCTCGAGTTTCCAGTTTTCCGGGGTCACCGGCACCACGTCGGCGTGGGCGTGGATGCCGATCACTTCCTTGCCTTCGCCAAGCGTGATCTCGTAGACGCGGTTGTCGATGTTGCGGAACGTCAGGCCGAAGCCCTCGGCCAGGGCCTTGATCTTGTCGGCGAACTTGAGGAATTCCGGGTTCTCGTGTTGTGGCACGCCTTCTTTGCGGTAGGTCGGGATCTCCACCAGCTGGCGCAGGGTTTCGGTGGCGGCCTTGCCGTACTTGATACGGGTGTACAGGCCCAGCAGGCGGTGGATCTCGTCCTGCTGTTCGGCGGCGAGCGGCTTGCCGGCCAGGTACAGCTTGAGGGTGGCGTCCAGCTTGTCGGCCTTGGCCAGGTTGCTGCCGGCCAGCTTGCCGAGGAACTGCCTGAAGTCGGCCGGGTCGCTGCCGTCGTAGGCCTTGATGATGGCGGCGGACTGTTGCTGGGACAGGTTGGCCTGGGCCGGCACGGTGAACAGGGCCAGGCTGGCCAGCATCACGGAGGCGGTGCAGAGCTTGGTAAATGGCATGGGGGTGCGCATTCCTTTGCAAGTGTTGGTGGGGGCCGTTTACGCAAACGGAAGATGCCCCACGCTAACACCAATGCCCACCCGTGCGGGAGAGGTGGCATTGTGACGTCATGCACAAATGAAAAAGCCCCAGGCATGGCCTGGGGCTTTTTGAAGATGGCGCACTCGGCGGGATTCGAACCCACGACCCCTGCCTTCGGAGGGCAGTACTCTATCCAGCTGAGCTACGAGTGCAACGGGCCGCATCATACCCATGTGCGTCGGCGGCGTCCATGGCCTTGATCTGCGGATGTTTTTCCAGAGGGGCGCGGTGTTGCTCCAAGCCGATTCCGGGAGTGGCGATTTCTGCTTAAATGCCGGCCCAGGTGTGTGGCAGTGGCAATGGAGAGAGACGTCGATGAAAGGCTGGGCAAGGAAGGTGGCCGCAGGTGTGCTCTGGCTCATCAGTGGCGCGGCGTTGGCGGGGAACCCGGGACAAGCGCCTGTGGACAAGCTGGCATTGAGCATTCTGCAGGACCTGGAGGTGAACTCCTTCGATAACTCGCTACGGCCAGCTCACTACCCACCAGGCACGACACTGGGGCAGACGCCTTATCGCGTGTACGAAAAGGTCGCCGCGAGCACGGGGGCCTATCTTGCCCGGGATGCACAAGGCAGTTGGCTTTACAGTGTCAGGGTGCTGGAGGCGGGTGAGGACCGCGCCACCATCTGCTTCGTGGATCAGAACCCTCAGGGCGGTTATCTGGCGGCTTCGCGGCTGCAGGTCAGGCGTAACCTGGCCGGGCACTACGTCGTCGTGCGCAGCTTGCCTGCCGCGCCAGCCTGCGCGGTATCCAGGGGCTGAGGCCTGGCGCGGCGGGTTTCATCTATCCATATGAATTATCGGTATTTCTCATCATCGGGCAGGGCTCGCTATCTTCTCGTCACAACTTGTTATAACAAGTCATCTGACAGCGAAGACGATCATGGCCGAACTGCTCCCCTTGTCCCCCGTACCGCTCTACACCCAGCTCAAGGAACTGCTGCGCGAGCGCATCCTCGATGGCAGCTATCCACCGCACAGCCGCATGCCCTCGGAGAACGAGCTGGGCAAGGCCTTCGATGTCAGCCGCATTACCGTGCGCCAGGCGTTGGGCGACCTGCAGAAAGAAGGGCTGATCTTCAAGATCCACGGCAAGGGCACCTTCGTCGCCAAGCCCAAGGCGTTCCAGAACGTCAGCACCCTGCAGGGGCTGGGCGAGTCGATGACGCAGATGGGCTACGAGGTGCTCAACCGCCTGCGCAGTTTCCGCCATGTGCCGGCCAGCGCCCAGGTAGCGGCGCGCCTGCAGGTCGAGGAGGGCAGCGAGGTCACCGAGATCCGCCGAGTGCGCTTGATCAACCGCGAACCGGTGTCGCTGGAGATTACCTGGCTGGCGAAGGACGTCGGTGTGCGCCTGGAGCATGCCGACCTGGTCACCCGCGACATCTTCGAGCTGCTGGAGAACGACTGCGGCATCGCCCTCGGTCACGCCGACCTGGCCATCGACGCGGTGCTCGCCGATAGCGACCTGACCCAGGCGCTGGGGGTGGAGGAAGGCTCGCCGATCATGCGCATCGAGCGCCTGACCCATACCGTCGATGGCACGCCACTGGACTTCGAACACCTCTACTACCGTGGCGATGCCTTCCAGTACCGCCTGCGCATCGACCGTCAGAAGGGGGGCAAGGCATGAGTGTCGAGACCCAGGACTACGACATCGTGGTGATCGGTGGCGGCACCGCCGGCCCCATGGCCGCGATCAAGGCCAAGGAGCAGGACAAGACCCTGCGCGTATTGCTGCTGGACAAGGCCAACGTCAAGCGCAGCGGCGCCATCAGCATGGGCATGGACGGGCTGAACAACGCCATCGTCCCTGGCCATGCCACCGCCGAGCAGTACACCCGGGAAATCACCGTCGCCAACGATGGCATCGTCAACCAGGCCACGGTGCATGCCTACGCCACCAAGAGTTTCGCGACCCTCGAGCAGCTTGACCGCTGGGGCGTGAAGTTCGAGAAGGACGAGACCGGCGACTACGCGGTGAAAAAGGTCCACCACATGGGCGCCTACGTGCTGCCCATGCCCGAGGGGCACGACATCAAGAAGGTGCTCTATCGCCAGCTCAAGCGCGCCCGGGTCGAGATCAGCAACCGCATGGTCTGCACCCGCGTGCTGCTTGATGGCGATGGCGCGGCGGCGGGCGTGCTGGGCTTCGATTGCCGCACGGGCGAGTTCCGGGTGATTCGCGCCAAGGCGGTGATCCTCGCCTGTGGCGCCGCGGGGCGGCTGGGGTTGCCGTCCTCGGGCTACCTGATGGGCACCTACGAAAACCCGACCAACGCTGGCGACGGCTATGCCATGGCCTACCATGCCGGCGCCGAGCTGGCCAACCTCGAGTGCTTCCAGATCAACCCGCTGATCAAGGACTACAACGGTCCGGCCTGTGCCTACGTCACCGGTCCGCTGGGCGGCTACACCGCCAACAGCAAGGGCGAGCGCTTCATCGAGTGCGACTACTGGAGCGGCCAGATGATGTGGGAGTTCCACCAGGAGCTCGAAGGCGGCAACGGCCCGGTGTTCCTCAAGCTCGACCACCTGGCCGAGGAGACCATCCAGAACATCGAGCAGATCCTGCACGGCAACGAACGTCCCAGCCGTGGCCAGTTCCACGCCGGGCGCGGCACCGACTACCGCCAGCACATGGTCGAAATGCACATCTCCGAGATCGGCTTCTGCTCCGGGCACTCGGCGTCGGGGGTGTGGGTCAACGAAAAGGCCGAGACCAGCGTGCAAGGTTTGTACGCCGCGGGCGACATGGCCGCGGTGCCGCACAACTACATGCTCGGCGCCTTCACCTACGGCTGGTTTGCCGGCGTCAACGCCGCGCGATACGTGGCCGGGCGCGAGCTCGCCGAGGTCGATGCCGGCCAGGTCGAGCGTGAGCGCGAACGGGTATTCGCGCCGTTGCACAGGGAGCATGGCCTGCCGCCGGCCCAGGTCGAGTACAAGCTGCGGCGCATGGTCAACGACTACCTGCAGCCGCCGAAGGTGACGAAGAAGATGGAGATCGGCCTGGCGCGGTTCGCCGAGATCGAGCGCGACCTCGGGCAGATGAAGGCCAGCAACCCCCACGAGCTGATGCGGGCGATGGAGGTCACGGTGATTCGCGACTGCGCCGAGATGGCGGCGCGGGCATCGCTGTTCCGCGAGGAGAGCCGCTGGGGGCTGTATCACCATCGGGTCGATTTTCCCGAGCGCAACGACGCCGAGTGGTTCTGTCATTGCCATCTGAAGAAAGGCGAGAACGGTGTGATGACCAGTTTCAAGAAGCCGGTGGAGCCGTACCTGGTTGCCCTGGATGCCGAAGAGCAGACCGCGTACCAGCGCCTGCGGGTCAAGACCGCGTGATTTTCCACAACCTGAGGCAGCCTGCTCCCACAGGGGATTGTGCCCGCCTCGGCTAAATAGATCGAAGGCGCCCATGAAGGCTCCGAGGACCCCGTGAAATGGCCTACCAACCCCAGGAAATCTTCTTTCGCAGCAGTGCCCCGGTCACCATCGACGAAGACAAGTGCATCGCCGAGAAAGGCTGCACCGTCTGCGTCGAGGTCTGCCCCATGGACCTGCTGGCCATCAACCCGGCCACGCAAAAGGCCTACATGGCCTTCGACGAATGCTGGTACTGCATGCCCTGCGAGAAGGACTGCCCCACTGGCGCGGTGAAGGTGGATATCCCTTACCTGCTGCGTTGAAACGCTCCTCACTCGATTGCGCCGTGGAAGCTTGCCATGACTGAACGAATCACCGACAACCCCGACATCCTCATCCTGCTGCCCCGTCTGGCCGATAGCGATGCCAGCGTACGCCGTATCACCCTGATCGACTTGGCCGACCTGGAAGATCCGGATGCCTTGCCCTGGCTGACCGCTGCCCTGCGCCGTGACCCTGTGGCCGAAGTGCGCGCCGAGGCGGCGCGCCTGCTGGAGGCCTGGGAAGCGCCGGAGGTGGTGCAAGACCTGTGCGCCGCGTTGGCCGATCCCGCCGAAGCCGTGCGGGTGGCTGCCGCGCAGAGCCTGAGCGAGCTGAAGACCGCGCAGGCGGGCCGGTTGATCCTGCCCTGGGTCGATCATGCCGATGCCTTCGTCCGCGCCAGTGCCTTGCGGGCCTTGCGCGAACTGCGCCTGGAGGACGCCGCCGGGCCGGCGCTGCGGGCGCTGGCGGACGCCGATGCCAGCGTGCGCCGGGAGGCGGTGGGCATTCTTGGCTGGCTCAAGCATGAACCGGCTCTGCCGGCATTGGCCCGGCTCGCGGCGAGCGAGACGGACACCGAGGTTCGACGTGCCGCCATTGGCGCCCTCGGCCTGGCCAGCGATACCACGGTGCTGCCCGCGCTGATCGGCGCACTGGCGGACGAAGCCTGGCAGGTGCGCGAGGAAGCGGCGAGCACGCTGGGCAAGGTGGGTCACGACGAGGCCGGCCAGGCGTTGATCGCGGCGTTGAGCGACGGCTATTGGCAGGTGCGGTTGCGCGCCGCCCGCGCGTTGGGCCGTCTGCGTCATGCTGGCGCGCTCGATGGACTGGCGGGCCTGCTTGGCCATGGCATCGCCAACCTGCGCAAGGAAGCCGCGCTGGCGCTCGGGGAGCTGGGCCAGGCCAGGGCGCTGCCGGCGCTGCATGCAGCCGAGGCCGACAGTGATCCAGAGGTACGCAAGGCTGTGCGCATCGCCCTGGCGCAGTTGCAGGGGGCGGCGTGATGGAGATGCCCCTGGCGCTGCGCAACCGACGCGCCCAGGGCGAGCTGCTGGTGCAGTGGGCGAAGGCGCGGCAGGTCATCAGCCACGCTCGGTTGCGTGGCGCCTGCCCGTGCTCGCAGTGCCGGGCGGCGCGCTTGCAGGGCGCTGTTTCACTGGTGCGTGACGATGTACGGGTGGCGCGGATCGAGATGCAGGGGTATGGGCTGCAGTTGCTGTTCAGCGATGGGCATGAGCGCGGGATCTATCCTTGGGATTACCTGCGGGCGCTGGGTTGACGCCATCGCCGGTGATCTGGTGCAAGACCTTCTCGCGCAATCCATGCAACGCCACGCCGGTACGCTGGCGCGGGTGCGGCAGGTCGACCTGCACCACGGCCTTGATCCGCCCTGGCCTTGGCTCCAGCACCACCACCCGGTCGGCCAGGTAGGTCGCTTCCTCGGCATCGTGGGTGACCAGCAGGATGGTGATCCCCGAGCGCTCGCGTATCGCCAGCAGCTCATCCTGCAGTTGCTGGCGGGTCAGGGCGTCGAGGGCACCGAACGGCTCGTCCAGCAGCAGGATCCTGGGGCTGGCGACCAGGCCCCGGGCGATCGCCACACGCTGCGCCATGCCCCCGGAAAGCTGGTGCGGGTAGGCCGACTCGAAGCCGACCAGCCCGACCAGTTGCACGTGCTGATGTATGCGTCGGGCGCGCTCGCCCTGGGTCAGTCGGTCGTTGACCAAGCCCAGGCCGATGTTCTGCGCCACCGTCAGCCAGGGAAACAGGCGAGGCTCCTGGAACACGATGCCGCGCTCGCCGCCGATGCCCCCGACCGCCTGGCCGTCGACCCGGATGATGCCGCTGTAGTCGGTATCCAGGCCGACCAGCAGGCGCAGCAGGGTGGACTTGCCGCAGCCGGAGGCGCCGACGATGGCGATGAACTCGCCTTCGTCGATCGACAGGTCGAACTGGCGGATCGCCTCGAATGGCTGGCCATCCACGCTGAAGGTCTTGCCGACCTGCTCGAAGCTGACCAGGGCGGGCGTGGCGTCGGCTTGGTTGGCCGCGTGCAGGGCCGGGGTGATGAATGCGTTCATGCGGATCTCCAGCGCGTGGCGCGCGATTCGAGGCGTTGGCCAAGATGGCCGAGCAGGGCGCCGACCAGGCCGATCAGGACCATGGCGGCCATCACCTGGTCCATGCGGAACAATTGCTGGGCGCCGATCATCAGGCTGGCGATACCGCCGTCCGAAGGCATGAAGTATTCGGCGCCGATGGTGCCGAGCCAGGCATAGATCAGCGACAAGCGCAGGCCGGCGAAAATCGCCGGGGCGGCGCCGGGTAGCACCAGCAGGCGCAAGCGATGGGGCAGATCCAGACGCAGCGCCTGCGCCGCTTCGCCCAACTGCGGCGACAGGCTGGCGATGCCGCGCTGGGTGGCGATCAGCAGCGGGAAGAACGCCGCCAACGCGACGAACACCAGCTTGGCGCCCTCGCCCAGGCCGAACCAGGCGGTGAGCAAGGGCACCCAGGCGAACAGCGCCACCTGGCGCAACGCCGCCAGGCTCGGGCCGAGCAGGCGCTCGGCGTTGGCCGACAAGCCCAGCAGCAGGCCCAGGGCGAAGCCCGCGCCACCGCCGAGCAGCAGCCCGGCGAGGGTGCGTTGCAGGCTCAGGCGCAGGGCTTCGGGCAGTGAGCCGTCGAGCACCCCGGCATACAGGTTGCGCAGAACGTCCAGCGGTGAAGTGAGGATATTGGCGTCGACCCAGCCGAAGCGGTTGGCTGCCTGCCACAGCACCAGCAGGGCCACGGGTAGCAGCAGGCTTTGCCAGCCGCGCGGGACGGTGGCGCGAACCTGTTCGCCGGTGGGTGGCTGCGGCCAGTGCAGCAGGCTGCGTTCAAGGCGTGAGAAACCACGGTCCATCAGCGCGCCGACCAGGCCGATCACGAGGATGCAGAGGAACACCAGGTCGAGCATGAACAGCTGTCGTCCCCAGACCATCAGGTAGCCGATGCCCTCGCTGGAGGCCAGCAACTCCACCGCCAGCAGCGAGGTCCAGCCGGTGGCCAGTGCCAGCCGCGTCCCGGCGAGAAATGCCGGCAGCGCCGCGGGCAGCAGCAGGCGCAGGAACAGCAGGCGCGCAGGCAGGCGCAGGACGGCGGCGGCTTCGCGCAGCTTGGGCTGGGCATCGCGCACGCCAACCAGGGTATGCAGCGTGACCGGAACCACCACCGCCTTGACCAGCACCACCAGCTTGAGCAGTTCGCCGATGCCGAAGAACAGCATGAACAGCGGAATCCAGGCCAGCGTCGGGATCTGCGCCAGGGCGATGAAGGTCGGCAGCACCAGGGTCTGCGCCCGCCGCGATCCGCCCAGCCAGGTGCCCAGCAGCAGGCCGCTGGCGATCCCCGCCAGCAGCCCCCAGAGCAGGCGTTGCAGACTTATCCACAGATGACCCCAGAGCTCGCCGGAGCCGAACTCCAGCGCGCTCTGCCAGACCAGGGCCGGGGCCGGCAGGATCTGCTCGCTCATCCAGTGCTCACGGCTGGCGACGATCCACAAGGCCGTCACCGCCAACGGCACGACCCACGGCAGGTAGGAGCGGCCTTGCGCCGCGAAAGGGCCGCGCAGCGGCCCCCACAGGCGGCGCAGACTTGCGCTCAAGACTTCGCTCATCGAGGCATCTCCCAAACCGTTCCTTGTTTATTCATTTATGGAATTAAAAAATCACATAAATAGTATTCAAGGGATAAGAACATGCGCCCGATGCCTGCGAAAGCCTCGCCCCGTTGCGTTTTCCTCATATTTTCCATGCATGTCCTGCAAGCCGCTCGCAGGCCCGCATTCCACTTGGTTTATGTCATTTGGTTACTAAAAAATGAAGTTTTGATCTTTGTAGGTTCTAACCGGACCTGCCTAGCTTCTGGCCCATAGCGCCGGCCATCGCCGGTGGCAGCCTGCCAAGGAGCCTTGCCATGAGAACCCCCTTCCGCCATTTGCTCAGCCCATTGCTCGCCGCCCTGTTGAGCGCCTTGCCCATGGCGGCCCATGCCGTCCAGCCCGATGTGATCCGCATTGCCGTGCCGGACCTCAGCGCCGGCAGCAAGCCCAGCGCCGGCGGCGTGGTGGATGTGCTGCGCGACCAACAGCTGCTGGAGAACGAGTTCGCCAAGGACGGCATCCGCATCGACTGGCGTTTCTTCAAGGGTGCCGGTCCCGTCGTCAACGAAGCGCTGGCCAACGGCCAGGCGGACTTCGCCTACCTGGGTGACCTGGCCGCCATCATCGGCAAGGCCAACGGCCTCGACACCCGCGTGCTGTCGGCTGGCGTGCGTGGGGTGAAGAGCTACCTCGGCGTGGTGCCGGGCTCGGGCATCCATAGCCTGCAGGACCTCAAGGGCAAGCGCGTGGCGGTGTTCCGTGGTACCGCCAACCAGCTGTCGTTCGCCAGCGCCCTGGCCAGCCAGGGGCTGTCCGAGCGAGAACTGAAAGTCATCAACCTCGATTTCAACGCCGCCAACGCAGCGCTGGCGGCCAAGCAGATCGACGCTACCTGGGGCCTGTCCAACCTGCTGTCGCTGCGCGAGCGCGGGCTGGTCGAACTACCGGTCAACTCGCGCGACCTCAAGGGTGCCGGCAGCACCCAGGCGGTGCTGCTGGGCACCGGCGAATTCATCCGCCAGCACCCCGACCTGGTGCAGCGCGTGGTCAACGCCCAGGAGCGGGCGGTGAAATGGCTGCGCGACGAACGCAACCGCGAAGCCTATGTGGAGCTGGTGGCGAGCACGGCCAATTGGCCGAAGTCGATCCTGCGCGACGACCTGGCCCAGGAGAACCTCGCCGACTACTTCGACCCACGCCTGGATGCCGGCTTCGTCGCCCTGCTGCAACAAGGCGTGGACCTCGCCGCCAGGGAGCGCCTGATCCGGCGTGGCTTCCAGGTGGCCGACTGGATCGAACCCCGTTTCATCGATACCGCCCAGCGCCAGGACCAGGCCGTCCAGGCCGCCCGCTGACCCGACAACAACCCCGAGGAGCACGAGCATGAGCAACGCCGCACTGGCCACCGCGCCGCAAACCGTCGAACTCGACATCCATCCCGTTGCCGGGCGCATCGGCGCCGAGATTCGCGGCATCGAGCTGTCCGCCGATCTTGCCCCGGCCACTGTCGAGGCCATCCAGGCCGCGCTGGTGCGGCACAAGGTGATCTTCTTCCGTGGGCAGACGCACCTGGACGATGTCGGCCAGGAGGCGTTCGCCCAACTGCTCGGCGAACCGATCGCCCACCCCACGGTGCCGGTGGTCGACGGCACCCACTATCTGCTCCAGCTCGATGGCGCCGAAGGCCAGCGGGCCAACTCATGGCACACCGACGTGACCTTCGTCGATGCCTACCCCAAGGCCTCGATCCTGCGCAGCGTGGTGGCCCCGGCCTCGGGCGGCGACACGGTGTGGGCCAACACCGCCGCGGCCTACCAGGAACTGCCCGTGCCGCTGCGCGAACTGGCCGACAAGCTGTGGGCGGTGCACAGCAACGAATACGACTATGCCAGCGTGAAGCCGGATGTCGATCCGGCCAAGCTGGAGCGTTACCGCAAGGTGTTCACTTCGACGGTGTACGAGACCGAGCACCCGGTGGTGCGCGTGCATCCGCTCAGCGGCGAGCGGGCGTTGCAGCTGGGGCACTTCGTCAAGCGCATCAAGGGCTATTCGCTGGCCGACTCGCAGCACTTGTTCGCGCTGCTGCAAGGGCATGTCACGCGGCTGGAGAACACCGTGCGCTGGCGCTGGCAGGCAGGGGACGTGGCGATCTGGGACAACCGCGCGACCCAGCACTATGCGGTGGATGACTACGGTACCCAGCCGCGCATCGTGCGCCGCGTGACCCTGGCTGGCGAGGTGCCGGTGGGCGTCGATGGGCAGTTGAGCCGGACCACGCGTAAAGGCTGAGATCGTTGGGGCCGCTTTGCGG
>NZ_JAOCDM010000005.1 GCF_029840925.1 Pseudomonas sp. GD03858 | reverse complement strand
AGCGCTTGACGGGCATCCATGCCCGTCACCTCCCTCCGCAAGAACTCCACTCGGCCTCCTGAAGTCGCAATTGGTGTTGCCTGAACTATCGCGCACCTAGAAGCAAGAGCAAACATCAAGAGCAAACATCAAGAGCAAACATCAAGAGCAGCTTATTCGGATCTCACTCGTCAGCCGCCCCGAGACTTTCATGAATTGTTGACGATCTTTTCACGTTGCCCCCTTTAGCGTCGCCCGCCAACCAATCCAGCAGACAACCGCTCCCCGAGGCACTCGTGTCACGCACAACTCCCCCCGCTCGCGAATCCATCGACTGGGCCGGCCTCGGCTGGCTTGTGCTGTTCTTCTGGTACTTCTCCGGCATCACCCAAGCGCTGCTGCTGTTCAGCGGCACCACCGGCTTCGCCGGCTTTCGCGACGCCTTCGTCCTCAGCAGCCTGTGGCTGGCACCGATACTGCTGCTGCCACGCCTGACCCGCCCGCTCGCCGCGCTGATCGGCCTGGTGCTCTGGGCCAGCTCCCTGGTCGGCCTGAGCTACTTCGCCATCTACCGCCAGGAATTCTCGCAAAGCGTCATCTTCGTGATGTTCGAATCCAACACCACCGAGGCCAGCGAATACTTCAGCCAGTACTTCAGCATCTGGCTGGGCCTGGCATTGCTGCTCTACAGCATCGTCGCCGTACTGCTGTTCAAACGCATCCGCCCGGTCACCCTGCCACTGTACGGCCGCCTGCCAGTGGTCGCCCTGTTGTTGCTGGCGACCCTGGGCTACCCCTTCTACAAACAGATGGTCGGCCAACAGCGCAACTTCGCCGACGCCCAGGAAAAGGTCGAACAGCGCATGGCCGCTGCGGTGCCATGGCAACTGGTGGTCGGCTACCGGCAATACCGCCAGCAGCTGGACAGCATGCAGGCATTGCTGCAACAAAACGCCGCCCTGCCACCGCTGCAAAACCTCAAGGACAGCAGCGGCGATGCCCCGCGCACCCTGGTACTGGTGCTGGGCGAGTCCACCACCCGCGAACACATGCGCCTGTATGGCTACGACCGCGACACCACGCCGAACCTCGACGCCCTGGCCGCCAGCGACAAGCGCCTCACCGTGTTCCGCGACGTCGTCTCGCCGCGCCCCTACACCATCGAAGTGATGCAGCAGATCCTCACCTTCGGCGACGAACAGCACCCTGATCGCTTTCTCAGCGAACCGTCGCTGATCAACCTGATGAAACAGGCCGGCTACAAGACCTTCTGGATCACCAACCAACAGACGATGACCAAGCGCAACACCATGCTCACGACCTTCTCCCAGCAGACGGACGTACCGGTCTACCTGAACAACCAGCGCAACCAGAACGCCAGCCAGTACGACAGCGTGGTGCTGGCGCCCTTCGAAAATGCCCTGCACGACGCGGCGCCGAAGAAGCTGATCATCGTCCACCTACTGGGCACCCACATGGACTATCGCTACCGCTACCCGGCAGAGTTCGCCCACTTCAACGATGGCAACGGCGCGCCGCCGACACTGACGCCCAGCCAGCTGCAAACCTACAACTTCTACGACAACGCGGTGCGCTACAACGACTTCGTCGTCTCCGACCTGATCAAGCGGTACGCGGCCAGCACCCCGAACGGTTTCCTGTTGTACCTCTCCGACCATGGCGAGGATGTCTACCGCTCGGGCAACCATGACCGCCTGGGTCGCAACGAGGCCGACCCCACGCGGCCGATGTACACCATCCCGTTCCTGCTCTGGACTTCGTCCAGCTGGCAGGCGAGCGCTCCCCGGGACCTTCGCTCCATGGTCAACCGGGCCTACAGCAGCTCGCACCTCATCCACACCCTTTCCGACTTGGCGGGGCTGAGCTATGACGGTTACGAACCAGCCAAGAGCCTGGTGAACCCACAATTCGTCGCCGGCCCGCGCTGGATCGGCGACCCCTACGCCAGCAACGGGTTGCGTGAATTCGACAAGCTGCCGATGGACAAGGCCGAGAAAGAACAACGTACCGCCAGCAACGACGCTCCCCACCCCGACGAGGGCTAAGCCCTCCACCACGCCCGCGCCGACCACAGGCCGCAACAACGTCGAAGCCGATATCCGAGCAATCAGATATCGGCTTTTTTTTGCGCGCATATTGATGAATTTTTTTCCGAACACATTATCTGGCACACAGCCAAACAAGACAAAAAGACGATATTAATATCTAAATAGACGAGAACAGGCACCTTAAAAATCAGGACAACAAGCAAATATCGCGCTATAGAGTGCGCTTAATACCCCACCAAAACGACGAAAAATATCATTCCAAAAAGGAATGATGTAGCGATTAATGGTCGTTTGTTGTCCGCGCCTTTCCAGGCCAATACTGATCTCTATCAATGCAATCACCACCGCCACGGTCCTGGAGAAACCGCTGGCAGGCCGGCGCTCATCCCGCGCTCGCCCTCCCTGCAATTGGAAGTGGTCAGAACACAACAAGAACAACAACTCACTTGAATGCAGATCAGCAGGTTGCCCATGACCCATGCGAACCACGACGCCAGTTCGACTGGCGCACCTCCAGCTTCCGGACACCTCAAGCGCACCCTCACCAGCCGCCACCTGAACATGATCGCCATCGGCGGCTCGATCGGTACCGGCCTGTTCGTCTCCTCCGGCGCCACCATCGCCCAATCCGGCCCCGGCGGCGCGCTGCTGGCGTTCGCGGTGATCGGCCTGATGGTCTACTTCCTGATGACCAGCCTCGGCGAACTGGCCGCCTGCATGCCGGTCAGCGGCTCGTTCTCCACCTACGCCTCGCGCTACGTGGATGAAAGCTTCGGCTTCGCCCTGGGCTGGAACTACTGGTACTCCTGGGCCGTGACCATTGCCGTGGACCTGGTGGCCGTGCAGATCATCATGGTCTACTGGTTCCCGGATACGCCCGGGGTGATCTGGAGCGCGGTCTTCCTGGCGCTACTGTTCGCCCTGAATGTCGCGTCGGTACGCTTCTTCGGCGAGGCGGAGTTCTGGTTCGCCCTGATCAAGGTCGTCACCATCATCATCTTCATCGCCGTGGGCGTGCTGATGCTGCTGGGTATCCTCGAAGGCGGCCAGGACGGCGGCAGCCACCTCTGGCAGATCGCTGACGCGCCGATCGCCGGCGGCCTGCCGGCGCTGATCGGCGTGGCGATGATCGTCGGCTTCTCGTTCCAGGGCACCGAGTTCGTCGGCATCGCCGCGGGCGAAACGACCAACCCCGGGCGCAACATTCCCAAGGCCGTGCGCCAGATCTTCTGGCGGATCCTGCTGTTCTACGTATTCACCATCATCGTGATCGGCCTGCTGATCCCCTACACCGACCCGCGACTGCTCAAGGACGGCCTGTCCGATATCACCATCAGCCCCTTCACGCTGATCTTCGCCAAGGCCGACATGCTCGCCGCCGCCGCGGTGATGAACGCGGTAATCCTCACTTCGGTGCTGTCCGCCGGCAACTCGGGCATGTACGCCTCCTCGCGCATGCTCTACAGCCTGGCTCGGGAACGCAAGGCACCCGCCATCTTCGCCCGCGTGACCCGCAGCGGCACGCCGGTCTGGGCGCTGCTGGCCACCGCAGCGGTCGCCGGCCTGTGCCTGCTGAGCTTCCTGTTCAGCCCCGGCAAGCTCTACCTGTGGCTGCTGAACACCTCCGGCATGCTCGGTTTCATCGCCTGGCTGGGCATCGCGGTCAGTCATTACCGCTTCCGCCGCGGCTACCTGCTGCAAGGCCATGACCTGGCCAGGCTGCCGTACGTCTCGAAGTTCTTTCCGTTCGGACCGCTGTTTGCCTTCGGCCTGTGCATGGTGGTGATGCTCGGGCAAAACTACCAGGCCTTCATTGGCGGGCAGATCGACTGGATCGGCGCCTTCGCCACCTACGTCGGCCTGGTGCTGTTCACGGTCATGTGGTTCGGCCACAAGCTGGTCACCGGCTCCCGAGTCGTGCGCTATCGGCAGATGGATTTCTCGGTGATCGAGACGCGCAAGGCCGAAGACAGCAAGGCCGTCGCCGAAACCTCCGTCACCACCCACCAGCAACCCGCCTGACAACACCAATGGCGGGCCTGGCCCGGCCCGCCCATCACTGCCTGGGATCATGATGAACAGCACCTTGCTCGATTCCTACTACGAAGCTACCGCCGACAGACCCCACTATCCGGCCCAGTCGGGTCGAACCGACACTCGCGTGTGCATCCTCGGCGGTGGCCTGGCCGGTCTGTCGACGGCACTGGGACTGGCCGAGCGCGGGGTAGGCGATGTGACCGTGCTCGAAGCACAACGCGTCGGCCATGGCGCCTCGGGGCGCAACGGCGGTTTCGTGTTCGGCGGCTACAGCCTCGGCAACGCCGACCTGCTGGCGACCCTCGGCGCCAGCGAAGCACGCCGCCTGTACCAGCTGACGCTCGACGCCGTCGAGCTGATCCGCGAACGCACCCGCAGATACGCCATCGACTGCGACCTGGTCGATCAGGGCGTGATCCTGGCCAACTGGTTCAACGACCCGTCGCGCCTGGAAAAACCCCGCCAGTTGATGAAGCAAGCCTATGGCGTGGAGTGGACGCACATCGCGCCCGGCGAGCTGAAAGAGCAGCTCAGGAGCGAGCGTTACTATGGCGGACTGCTGGAGCGCAACGCCTTCCACTTCCACCCGCTGAAGTACGTCTGTGGCATCGCCCGGGCCGCCACGCAAGCGGGCGTGACGATCTTCGAGCAATCGCCGGTCATCGCCATCGAGAAAAAGCCCCACGGTTACATCGTGCGCACCGGACAAGGTGAAGTGCACGCCGAGGAAGTGGTGTTTTCCGGTGGCGGCTATGCCCGAGGCGTCTACCCGCCGATCGAGCGCGCCGTGCTACCGATCGCCACCTATGTGGTGGCGACCCCTCCGCTGGGCGAGCGCCTGAAGGACGCCATCGCCTGCCAGTCGGCGATCTACGACACGCGCTTCGCCTTCGATTACTACCGGCCACTGAAAGACACGCGGATCCTCTGGGGCGGGCGTATCTCCATCCTCGACCGTGGGCCGCAGGCCATCGCCCGATTGCTCAAGGCCGACCTGCTGAGCGTCTACCCACAGCTCGAGGACGTGCCACTGGAGTACGCCTGGGGCGGACTGATGAGCTACGGGCGCCACCAGATGGCCCAGATCGGCCAGGATGCGCAAGGCATCTGGCACGCGGTGGGGTTCGGCGGGCATGGCATGGCGCCGACCACCGTGGCCGGCGAGGTGCTGGCCGACGCGATCGCCCGTCGGCTGCCGGTACCGGAAGGCTTCGCCAGATTCGGCCTCGAGCGCACCTACGGACTGGCTGGGATGCTCGCCGCGCAAGCCACCTACAGTGCCTTCCAGGCCCGCGATGCGTTCGATGCACGACGCCTGAATCGTTGAACGGTCCGGGCTGCGCGCCCGGTGAGCGCGGGCTTGTCTGGGCGCAGAACCACCGCGAACAACGCAGCGCCTGCTTCACGGGTACAGGTACTACACAATGCCCAAGACAACGGGGATCCTGTGGGAGCGGCTTCAGCCGCGAAGCAGGCGCCGCGGACGCGAGCCGGCAGGCGCGGAAACGGTTCGCGCCCGGCACACGGCGGGCCGGGCAATGCGAGTAGCCATCCCCGATACCCCGGCATAGCATGCAAGCCTGATGGTCGACCTACCAAACGGACTTGGAAGATGAACGCCAACACACGCCTCGATATCGCTGCCTTCGAACAACGCCCGCTCACCTCGCCCCATCGCGACACCCTGGAAACCTGCAGCCTCGAACAACTGCGCGACGTGCAGCTGCGCCGCTTGCGCTGGTCGCTGAAACACGCCTGGCGCAACGTGCCCTGGTACCGCCAGCAGTTCGAAGCCATGGGGCTGCACCCCGAGCAGCTGCAGCACCTCGGCGACCTCGCCCGCTTTCCTTTCATCGGCAACGCCGAACTGCACCACCACTACCCGTTCTCGCTGTTCGCCGTACCGGCGCGACAAGTGGTACGCCTGCAAGCCTGCCACGACGGCAGCGCCCGATCGCCGCTCATTGGCTACACACGCAACGACCAGGACGTCTGGGCGGCGCTGGTCGCACGCTCGCTGCGCGTTGCCGGCGCCCATGCCGGCGACCGCCTGCATGTGCTCGGCGACCTGGACGGTTTCAGCGCCGGCGCCGGCCTGCAACTGGGAGCCGAACGCCTGCGCTGCGCACTGATCCCCCTGGCGGCCCGCGAAGCGTGCGAGCAGGTTCGCCTGCTGTGCGACTTCCAGCCGCAAATGCTCGTGGCCAACCCTGCGCAACTGCTGGCCTTGGCCCATGAACTGGAACGCCAGGGCATAGCCCTGCCTGCGCTGTCCTTGCGCACCGTGCTGCTCGGCCCGCAACCGTGCGCCAGCACCCTGCGCCAGGAGCTGGAGCGGCGCCTGGGCGTCCAGACCCTGGCCTTGTACGGCGTGCCGGCCCTGATGGACCCCGGCATCGGCATGGAATGCCTGCAAGCCCGCGATGGCGTCACGCTGTGGGAAGACCACTTCTATCCAGAGATCATCGATCCGGACAGCGCTACGGCGCTGCCCGATGGCCACTTCGGCGAGGTGGTGCTGACTACCCTGAGCCGCGAGGCGCTGCCGATGATCCGTTACCGTACCGGCGAGATCGGCCGCCTGCTACCCGGCACCACGCACAGCATGCGCCGCCTGGAGCGTCTCGCCGGCCCCGAAGCCACTCTCTTGCGCCAGAGCGCCTGAACAGGACCCGCGCCATGACCGTGATGCACCCGCTGCAAGTCGCCGATATCCGCCGCGAGAGCGCCGATACCGTTTCGATCGCCTTTGCCGTGCCCTCGCACCTGGCGGCGACCTACCGCTTCGAGCAAGGCCAGTACCTGCAACTGGAAGCACAGTTGCAAGGCGAACCGGTGCGGCGTTCGTACTCGATCTTCAGCGCGCCTGACGACGGCGAACTACGGGTGGCGATCCGGCATGTGCCGCAAGGCCGTTTCTCGAGCTACGCCAACACCCAGCTGGCGGTGGGCGACACCCTGCTGGTGATGCCACCGGCGGGCTCATCCTATCGCCCCGAGCAGCAACAGGCCCAGGCTCATCATTGCCTGGGCATGGCCTCGGGCAGCGGCATCACGGCGCTGCTGCCGGTCATCAAGAGCACCCTGGAAAACGACGAGGGCAGCCGCTTCACCCTGGTCTACGGCAACCGCGACCGCGCCAGCCTGCTGTTCGGCGAACGCCTGGCCGCGCTGCAGGCCCTGTATGGGCAACGCCTGGAACTGATCCTGCTGTTCAGCCGGGAAAGCAACGACAACGGGCTTCCGTCCGGGCGCCTGGACCTGGCCATGTGCGACACGCTGTTTCGCGAATGGATCGACGTCAGCCGGCTCGATGCGGCGTTTTTGTGTGGCCCGCAGGCCATGGTCGAGACGGTGGGTGCGGCGCTGAAGGATTACGGCCTGGCAGCCGAGCGCCTGCATTTCGAACGTCTGGCCGAACCTGTGTTGCAGGTTTGCTGAGGACAGCGGGCCCTGCGCTGCCAGGCAGCGCAAGGCGAACGTGCGCTCAATCGCGATAATCGGCGACGTTGCGCATCCAATAGCCCTTGCCACGCACCAGACGCCGCTGGATCGAACAGGTTTCGGTGAGGTAGTCACGCACCTCGTTGACCGCCTGCGCCTCGCTGGCGATCCAGAACTGGCCGATTCCCGAGGGCAACTTCAGCTTGCTGATGCCTTCGAGCAACAGGTTGCTACCGGCCGGGTGCTCATCGCGGAAGTACCACTCGCAATTGACCGTCGCCAGCGAGTCCACCGCCTGCAGTTCGGTCAGGCTCGCAGCCTCCAGCACCACCAGCGCGCGGTCGCGCGGCGACAGGCTTTCGAGAATGCTCATCACCGCCGGGGTACCGGTTTCATCGGCCGCCAGCACCATCCATTCGGCATCCTCCTGGCGCTGGAAACCGCCGCGCAACGCCGAGCAGCCAATCTGCTCGCCGACCCAGGTCCGCTCCACCCAACGCCCCGCCGGGCCATGGTCATGGCGCACGAAGTCGACCTCGACCCGCGCCGATTGCGGATAATGCCGGCGTATGGTGTAGGCCCGGGTGACCTGGCTGGCGCCACTGGGCAGGAACAGCTTCAGCCATTGCCCCGGCTCACAGGGCGACTCCCCGGCGAACAGATCGCCCTTCAAGGTGACACGCCGCACCAGCGGCGTGACATCGCGGACATCGGTGACTTCGAGGTTGTATTTCAGCTTCTTGCGAAATTCGAGCATGAAAACTCCAGATTTACTTGGCTTTCGCCTTGGGTGAACGGGCCAGCCAGACGATCCCCAGCACCGCGCAGAACAACCAGGCGCTGGCCAGGGAGAAATCGTTCAGGGCCAGCATGTGCGCCTGTCGGTCGATGGTGCGTCCCAGCGATTCCAGGGCGCCCTGGGCCGACAGTCCGAGCTGGCCGAGGTTGTCCTGGGCCTGGGCGCTCCAGTGATCGAACGGGGTGATGCGCTCGGCCAGTTCCACCTGGTGCTGGCGCGCCCGGTGGTCCCAGAAGGCCGGGCCGAGCGAGACCGCGAAGCTGGCGCCGGTCATGCGCAGGGCGTTCTGCAGGCCCAGGGCCGCGGGGATCTTCTCTGGCGGCAGGCGCGACAGCGAGATGGCCACCAGCGGGGTGAACAGGAACGCCGTGCCGGCGCCCATCAGCACCGAGTTCCAGCCAATGAAGGCAATGTCCAGGTTGGTCTCGAAATGCATGCGCCACAGTGACGCGCCGATCCAGCAGATGAACGCCATGCTCGCCAGCACCCGCGCGTCGGCGTGCTGCATCATCCGGCCGATGAAAGGCGCCAGCGCCACCCCGGCGATCCCCAGCGGCGCGGTGGCGATACCGGCCCAGGTCGCGGTGTAGCCCATTTCGGTCTGCAGCCACAGCGGCACCAGCACCAGCGAGGCGAAGTACAGGGCGAAGCCCAGGCTCACGCACACCGTGCCGATGGCATAGTTGCGCTCCTTGAACAGGCGCAGATCGAGGATCGGATGCTGCGCGGTCAGCTCCCAGGTGATCAGCGAGGCGAAGCCCAGCACGGTGATCACTCCCAGGGCGCGAATCGGCGTGGAGGCGAACCAGTCCAGGTCCTGGCCCTTGTCGAGCAGGATCTGCAGCGACCCGACGGCGACCATCAGCAGCAGCAGGCCGACCACGTCCACCGGCAATTTGCGCGTGGGGTTGTCGCGCCCGTTCAGCACCTGGCCGAGGGCGAGCAGGATGAAGATGCCGACCGGCACATTTATATAGAAGATCCACGGCCAGCTGATGTTGTCGGTCAGGTAACCGCCGAGAATCGGGCCGCAGACCGGCCCGAGGAAAGTTGTCATCGACCACACCACCAACGCCGTGGTGCGCCGCGCGGGCGGGAATATCGCCACCAGCAGGGCCTGGGACAACGGCGCCAGGGGGCCGCAGACGGCGCCCTGGAACACCCGGAACACCAGCAGCGAGGTCAGGTTCGGCGCCAGGCCGCAGCACACCGAGGCCAGCACGAACAGCACCACGGCGCTGAGGAACAGCTTGACCTGGCCAAAGCGCTGGGCGAGCCAGCCGGTGAGCGGCAGGCCGATGGCCAGGGAGATGCTGAACGAAGTCAGCACCCAGGTGCCCTGGTCGGGGGCCACGCCAAGGTTGCCGGAAATGGTCGGCACCGCGACGTTGGCGATGGTGGTGTCGAGCACCATCATGAAGTTGGCCATGCCGATCGCCAGCGCGCCGAGCACCAGCGTGCCGCCACTGAGCGGCTCGATGGGACGCTTGGCGCTGCTCATCGGTCGTTCCTCGACACGCTAAGCTTTGACACCTGCAGGTTCTCGGCAATGATCCGGTTCACCAGCGCATCGCTGCCGCTGCCGACACTGCCGTAGACCTCGGTGTTGTCCTGCACACTGGTCGGCGCTGGCTCGTCCGGCTCACCCAGGGTGGCCTTGGCCGTCATCGACAGGCCGATGCGCAGCGGGTGACGCAGCACCTCCTCGCGGTCCAGGGCAATGCGCACCGGTACCCGCTGCACCACCTTGATCCAGTTGCCGGTGGCGTTCTGCGCGGGGATGGTGGCGAAGGCCGCCCCGCTGCCCGCCTCGATGCCCTGGATGCGGCCGTGGTAGACCACGCTTTCGCCATACAGGTCGGCGAACAGCTCGACACGCTGGCCAACCTTGATCTGGCCCAGCTGCGACTCCTTGAAGTTGGCTTCGACCCAGACCTTGTCCAGGGGCACCAGGCCCATCAGCACGGTGCCCGGCTCGATATGCTGGCCCACCTGCACGGCACGCTTGGTGATCAGCCCGTCGACCGGCGCCGGCACCTTGGTCCGCGCCAGCGCCAGGTAGGCTTCGCGCACCCGCTCGGCGGCGGCGGCCACCTGCGGATGGTTCTCCACCGTGGTGCCCTGGATTCGCGCCTGCAGCGCCACCAGCTTGGCCTCGGCCGCGCGCAGCCCCGACTGGGCGATCTGCGCGGCTTCCTCGGCGTGATGCAGGTCCTCGCCGGACACGCCGCCCTGGGCGATCACCGAGCGGCGCCGTTGCAGGTCCTGGTTGGCCCGGTTGGCTTCGGCCTGGCGCAGCTTGACCTGGGCGCTCAGGTCGTTTTCCTCGGCGTACAGGCTGTTGACCGTGCGCACGGTCAGGGCCAGTTGATGGGTGGCGGCGTCCAGGCTCAAGCGCGCGTCGGCCGGGTCGATTTCGACCAGGGCATCGCCGGCCTTGACCCTATCGGTGTTCTGGATGTTCACCGCGGTGGCGGTGCCGCGCACCTGGGCCGAGATCAGCACCACATCGCCGCGGACGTAGGCGTTGTCGGTGGTCTCGTAGAGGCGGCCATACATCCAGTACCACAGGCCGGCAACGACAGCCGCCGCCACGGCGACCAGGGCAATGAGCAGGAAAATCAGGCCACGGCGCGACTTGGTCGGCGCCGGGGCTGGAGTTTGGGTGGCATCAGTCATGGGAGGCTCCCGCAAGCGTGGTAGGGGTCTGATCGGCTTCTTTCCAGCCGCCGCCCAGGGCGCGCAGCAGGCCGGCCTGGTTCTGCAGCGCCGAGGTTTTCAGCTGGACCAGTTGCATGCGCGTGTCGAGCACCCGGGTCTGGGCATCGAGCACATGCAGGAAATCGGTGAGGCTCTGGCGATAGCGCAGGCTTTCCAGGTCGTAGACCTGCTCGGCCTCGTCCAGGCCCTGCACGGTCTTCAGGCGCTGGCCTTCGATGGCGCGCAGTTGCGAGACATGCCCGGCGACTTCTCCCAAGGCATTGACCAGCGTCTGGTTGTAGCTGGCCACGGCCTCGGCATAGCCGGCCTGCTGCCCCTGGTATTGGCTGCGCAGGCGCCCGGCGTCGAAGATCGGCAAGGTCACTGCGGGGCCCACGCCATAAGTGCGGCTGTCGTGGTGGAACAGGTTCTGGAAACTGAAACTCTGGAAGCCGGCGAATGCGAGCAAATCGATATTCGGATAGAACGCCGCGCGAGCCGCGCCGATGCGCTTGCCCTGGGCTTCGACACGCCAGCGCTGGGCGACCACGTCAGGCCGGCCACCGATCAGCTCGGCCGGCAGGTGGCTAGGCAGGGTTACGCTGCGACGCGGGTCGGCGATGCGTGGCCGCCATTGCTCGCCCCAGCCAGGGCCCTTGCCGGCCAAGGCGGCAAGACGCAACTGATAGCCACGAGCGACGCCTTGCAGACGCGCCTGTTCGGCTTCGAGCAAGGGAATCGGCCCACGGGCGCGAACAACGTCGACCTGGGTGCCCAGACCGGACTTCAACCGATCTTCGCTCAGGCGCAGGATGCTGCGGCGCTGTTCCAGGGTCTGCTCGACGATGGCCTGCTGTTCGAGCACCCCGCCCAGGGCGAACCAGGTTTCCACCAGGCTGCCGCTGAGCGCCAGGCGAGCGACCGCCTGGTCGGCCTGGGCGGCGCGCAGGCTGCCCACTGCTGCCTCGTTCAGGGCACGGTTCAGGCCCCACAGATCGAGGTTGTAGCGCCCTTGCAGCAGCGCCTGGCCATCGGTGTGCCAGACCCCGGCCTCATCGGCGCCGGTCTTGTAATGCTGCGAATCCTGGCTGCGCAGGATCTGGGTCATGGCCGAGAGATTCGGCCGGGTATTGGCCAGGGTAATGCCGGCCTCGGCTTGCGCCCGGTCGATCCGCGCACTGGCGATCGCCAGGCTGGGGGCGGTATCCAGGGCGGCGACCAGCAGGCGGTCGAGATCGGTGTCGTTGAACCGCTGCCACCAGCGGTCGTCCAGCGAGGACGAGGGCTGAGTGGCGACGCGGTCGATGTCCCGGCCAGCCTCGAGCTGTTCGGGTGCCAAGGGTTTCGGCGGTTCGGGGCTGTGCCCGGGGCTGACGCAGCCAGGCAGCGCCAGCAGCAGGCAGATCGCCAGCCCCTGCTGAAGCGAATGAGAGGATTCCATCACAACATCCTTGGAGGGTTGGGTTGCAGTGGAATGTTAGGGAGCCTCAGGAATATTGAAAATTGCAATAACCAGAGACTAGACTTGCATTTTTTGCAAAGGACTGCGCAATGAACCTACCGGACCTGAACCTGCTGCTGACCTTCGATTCGATGCTGCGCGAAGGCAGTGTCACCGGCGCCGCCGAACGCATGAACCTGAGCATCCCGGCCATGAGCCGACGCCTGTCGAACCTGCGCGAGGCCATGGGCGACCCGTTGTTCGTGCTGGCCGGACGGCGCCTGGTACCCACCCCCCTGGCACTGGAGCTGGCGCCTCAGGTGCATAACCTGCTCGAGGAAGCGCGTCATGTGCTGGGCACCAAACAGAAGCTCGACCTGGGCACGGTAAAGCGAGTATTCACCCTGCGCACCGAGGATGGCTTTACCGGAGCCTGGGCCCTACGCTTGAGCCAGCGCGTCGCGCAACAGGCCCCGCACGTGACCTTGAGCTTCATGGCCCAGGGCAACGAGGACGTCGCCGCGCTGCGCGACGGGCTGATCGACCTGGACATCGGCATCGCCGGCCCACTCGGTCCCGAGGTCTATAAACAGCGTCTGTACATCGACACCTTCGTTGGCGTGGTCAACAACCAGCACCCCCTCGCCCGCCTGGACAGTGTCAGCGCCGAGGACCTGGTGGCGTTCCCGCACCTTTCGGTGTCGCGCCGTGGCCGCACCCGTGGTCCGCTGGACCTCGAGCTGGAAAAGCTCGGCCTGCAACGCAAGGTGCCGCTGGTGGTGCCAGGCTTCCAGGCCGCCATGCAGCTGGCCAGCTCTTCGGAGATGGTCGCGATAATCCCGAGGCGCTTCGTCGAGTGGTCGCTGCCGCTGTTGCCGCTGCACATTTTTACCCTGCCGGTGGAAACCCCCGGCGGCGAGTTCTGCCAGGCCTGGCATCCCCGGGTGAACAACGACCAGGTGCATCGCTGGCTGCGCCAACTGGTGCAGGAATGCTCCGGTGGCTGAATCGATCAGCTTGCCGCGCAGGCAAATGCGAGCCCGCGGCGGCGCCCCTGCAATCGACAAAAACCGCCAACAGTAGCCAGCGCCAAAAAGCGCCCACAACCCCTCCTGCGAGCAATCGTAGATTGCACGTTTCGAAATTTACATTTAGTCACACTCATACCTAAGTTGTGGTCCGTGCAAGCCAGCATTTACCTCACAACAACAGCGCGCCGCCCGACACTCAAGGCGCGTGAGCAAACGGACACGGAGCAGACACATGATGGATCGAAACGGTTTCTCTCAAGAACGCAGGGGCCTTCAGACCTCCCAGGAGTACCTGGAAAGCCTGCGGGACGGCCGGGAAGTCTGGATCAACGGCGAACGGGTCGAGGATGTCACCGAGCACCCGGCGTTTCGCAATGCCGCGCTGATGAACGCGCGCTTCTACGATGCGCTGCATGACCCCGCGCTGCGCGACAAGCTCACCATCGAGATCGATGGCGCCCCGGGGCTGCGCTGCCACCGCTTCTTCCAGGCGCCGCGCACGGTCGAGGAACAGGTCGCCGCCCGCGACGCGATCGCCGAAACCGCCCGCCTGAGCTATGGCTGGATGGGTCGCACCCCGGACTTCAAGGGTGCCTGGATCGGCACCTTCGGCCCCAACCGCGACCTGTATGGCGAGTACGCCGAGAACGCCACACGCTGGTACAACTACAGCCGCGAGCGCCTGCCGTTCATCAACCACGCCGTGGTCAACCCGCCGGTGGACCGCAACCAGGACCCGAACACCTCCAATGTGTTCGTGCGGGTCGTCGAGGAAACCGCCGACGGTCTCTACATCAGCGGCGCCAAGGTGGTGGCCACCGGCGCGGCGCTGACCCAGTACACCTTCGTTGCCCACTACAACGTGATGTACCAGGACAAGAAGTACTCGCCGATCTTCATGATCCCCACCGGCGCCAAGGGCGTGAAGCTGATCTGCCGCACCTCCTACGAGCAGGCGGCCAGCAAGAACGGCAGCCCGTTCGACTACCCGCTGTCGAGCCGCATGGACGAGAACGACTGCATCCTGATCTTCGATCGCGCCTTCGTGCCATGGCAGGACGTGTTCATGTACGGGGTGGAGATGTCCAACAGCTTCATCCAGAAGTCCGGCTTCTTCGGCCGCACCTTGATGCACGGCTGCACCCGCCTGGCGGTGAAGATGGACTTCATCTGCGGGCTGTTCCTCAAGGCCGTGGAGATCTGCGGCACCCGCGACTTCCAGGGCGTGCAGGGCGCGGTGGGCGAAGCCATCGCCTTGCGCCACATGCTCTGGGGCTTGTCCGACTCGATGGCTTACCGCACCGAGAGCTGGAACGAGGAGTTTTTGCTGCCCAACCTGGAGTCGGCGCTGGCCTACCGCGCCATGGCGGGAGATGCCTACAGCCGGGTGATCAACCTGATCCGCAAGACCGTGGCCAGCGGCCTGATCTACCTGCCGTCCCACGCCAAGGACTTCCTCAACCCCGAGGTGCGGCCATTCCTCGACCAGTACGCCCGCGGCTCCAACGGCATCGGTGCCGAGGAACGGGCCAAGACCCTGAAGCTGTTGTGGGACGCCATCGGCACCGAGTTCGGCTCGCGTCATGAGCTGTATGAGGTCAACTACTCCGGCAGCTACGAGAAGAGCCGATTGGATACCCTGCACATCGCCAGCCATTCGGGGCGCACCGAGCAAATGCGAGCCCTGGCTGAACAATGCATGGCCGAGTACGACCTCACGGGCTGGACCGCGCCGGACTTCAAGGCGGCCTACGCGGCGCGCTGAGGCTGCGCGACGCGCGAAAATCGAGGCTGCCGCCCGGCGTGGGCGCGCAGCCTCGCCGCGTGGGTATCGCTCTTCTGAATCAATGCACACGTCCATGTGTGAATCCTTTCAGCGCTACTGGTCGATACACCTTAGAACAACCTTGTCGGCTTGTCGGCTGCGTTGTTTGCAATGATTCATTGCGCAGTCACCTTGCCGGGGCCAGGCAACACATGATCGGCGCTCGCAATGGTTTTTCTGCCGAAAACGAAAAAGCCCGCCGAAAACGGCGGGCTTCTCGTAGCAGCGGATCCGCTGCGAATATGGTGGGTCGTGTAGGATTCGAACCTACGACCAATTGGTTAAAAGCCAACTGCTCTACCAACTGAGCTAACGACCCGTTGGATGGCGCGTATATTACTGATTTCCCAGAGGAAATCAACACCCCATCAGAAAAAAATCAAAAATACCGGGTCGGATCCTCTACACCGGCCGCCTTGAAGCCATCGGCCCGCAGGCGGCAGCTGTCGCATTTGCCACAGGCACGGCCATCGTCATCGGCCTGATAGCAGGAGACGGTCAGGCTGTAGTCCACGCCACGGGCAATACCCGCCTGGACGATCTGCGCCTTGCTCAGGTTCTGCAATGGCGCCTGGATGCGGAAGCCCTGCCCTTCCACGCCGGCCTTGGTGGCCAGGTTGGCCATGCGTTCGAAGGCTTCGACGAACTCCGGGCGGCAGTCCGGATAGCCGGAATAATCCACGGCGTTGACACCGATGAAGATGTCACGGGCCTCGAGCACTTCCGCCCAGCCCAGGGCCAGCGACAGGAACACGGTGTTGCGGGCCGGCACGTAGGTGACCGGAATGCCCTCGCTCGGCGCCTCGGGCACATCGATGCTGCTGTCGGTCAGGGCCGAACCGCCGATACCATCGAGGTTCAGGCCGATCACCTTGTGCTCGACCACGCCCAGGTCGCGAGCCACCCGCGCCGCGGCGTTGAGCTCGGCACGATGGCGCTGGCCGTAGTCGAAGCTCATGGTGTAGCACTGGTAGCCATCGGCCTTGGCCATCGCGACCACGGTGGCCGAGTCCAGACCACCGGACAGCAGGATTACCGCACGTTTCTCATTCATGTCTTGTCCTCTCAGCGTCCAGGTTCGTCGTTCCACAGCAGCTTGTGCAGCTGCAGCTGGAAACGCACGGGCAGGTTGTCGGCAACGATCCAGTCGGCCAGGTCACTGGCATTGACCTGGTGGTGGCTGGGCGAGAACAGCACCTCGCCGGCACGCTCTGCCAGGTTGTACTGGATCAGTTTGGAAACCGCCCAGTCGTAGTCCTCGCGGGAACAGATGACGAACTTGACCTGGTCGTTGCCGGTCAGCAGCTCGATGTTCTCGTAGCGGTTGCGGTGCGATTCCTCGGAGCCGGGCGTCTTGAGGTCGACCACGCGACTGACTCGGGTGTCGGTTGCGCTGATATCGAGGGCGCCACTGGTTTCCAGCGACACTTCATAACCGGCATCGCACAGGCGCCGCAGCAAGGGCAGCGCATTGGGCTGAGCCAGCGGCTCGCCACCGGTCACGCAGACGTAGCGCGGCTTGAAGCCGGCGACCTGCTCGAGGATCGAATCGAGGGTGCGAATAGTACCGCCACTGAAGGCATAGGCACTGTCGCAATACTGGCAGCGCAGGGGGCAACCGGTCAGGCGCACGAATACCGTGGGCAGCCCGGCCGTTCGCGTTTCACCCTGCAACGAGTAAAACACTTCGGTGATACGTAATGTGTCTTGCATGATCGCCACGGGCGTGACAGCTGAACAGGCTATCCGCCTCCGTCAGGCACTGTCGCGGACTCGACATGGCGTTATCCGCAACAGCGTGTTTACGAAAAAAGGGCAGAGATTCTAACGAAAAAACCCGCGTCAGGCGCGGGTTTCTTTCAAACGCTGCTGCTTACAGCTTCTGCAGGTCGCGTTGCGCCAGTTGCGCGGCGGAGGTGCCGGGGTACTGGGTGATGACCTGCTGCAGGATGCCCTTGACCTTGTCGGTGTGGCCCATGCGGCGCTCGACATCAGCCAGCTTGTAGAGCGAATCTGGCACCTTGCTGTGCTGCGGGTACAGCTGGCTGACCTTGGCGAAGGCCTGGCTCGCGCCCTGCAGGTCGCCCTTGGCGAGGTTGACCTCGCCGAGCCAGTACTGGGCATTGCCGGCGTACTGACTGTTGGGGTACTTGCGCAGGAAGGCGTTGAAAGCCTGGCTGGCCTTGTCGAAGTCTTTTTGCTTGATCAGGTCGAAAGCGGCGTCGTAATACAGCTTCTCTTTCGCCGGATCACCCGGCTCGCTGCTGGCGGCCGGTGGCTGCGCGGCGCTGACGCCGGCGGCGGCACCCGTGGCTGCGCTGTTCGCGCCACCGGTGGAGGAATTGTCGGGAGTCGCGGCAGGCGCGGCACCGCTGCTGATGCGGCGGTCGAGATCCTGGTAGCGCTCGAGGTTTTCCTGCTTCATGCGCGACACATCGTTCTGCAGCTCTTCGATGATGCCTTGCTGGCGGGAAATCTGGTCCTGCATCTGCTGCAGCTGCATGAACAGCTGGCCGTTTGCAGAAGCAGGGGCCGAAGCCCCTGCTCCGGCATAGGCGCCGCTCGTGCCATAACCCGCGGGTGGATAACCACCGGCGTTGTCATCTACTACGGGAACCGCAGCCCACGCCGAGAGGGGCAGGCTGAGTGCGAGGACGGTTACAGCACGACGGCACATACGCATAAGAACTTACTTACGCAGTTCTACGCGACGGTTCTGAGCCCAGGACTGCTCGTCGTTGCCGGTGGCAACTGGACGCTCTTCGCCGTAGGAAACCAGTTCCAGCTGAGCAGGGGAAACGCCCTGCAGAACCAGGTAGCGCTGAACGGCCTTGGCACGGCGCTCACCCAGAGCCATGTTGTACTCGCGGGTGCCGCGCTCGTCGGTGTTGCCTTCCAGAACAACGCGGTTGCCGTTGGCTTTCAGGTCCTTGGCGTGAACGTCCAGGGCGCGCATGGCTTCTGGCTTCAGATCCGAGCTGTCGTATTCGAAGTAGAAGGTGGTGATTGCGCGCAGGGCGGCTTCTTCGCTCAGGGAGCCGTCGACAGCGCCAGTGTTGGCACCGTAGCCAGCGTTCGGGTCGACAGCGCCTTCACCAGCGTTGTCACCGCCCTTCGAGGAGCAACCTACAGCTACGGCCATGGCCAGAGCCAGCGCAGCGAATTTACCAAACTTCAGCATTTCCATCGTGAAACTCCTAATGAAACCCCAGTGTGTTAAGCAAAAATATTACGCCGCAATCAGTTCAGGTAAGGGGACCAGGACGGTTCTCTGACTTCGCCTTGAGCGGTAGGAAGTGGGAGCCTCACACGGCCGTTAAGCGACACGAGCATCAAGACTCCCCGGCCCTGCTGGCGGGTGGCGTAGATTAGCATGGTGCCGTTTGGCGCAACAGTGGGAGACTCATCAAGACTGGTCTCGGAGAGAATCTTTACACTTCCGCGTTGCAGGTCCTGGGCGGCCACCTTGAAGTTGGTGAAACCCTGTTGGCGATGGATCATCACCAGGGTCTTCTCGTCCGCCGACAGTTTCGGGTTGGCGTTGTAGTTGCCCACGAACGTCACGCGCTCGGCGCCACCGCCACCGACCGACTGTTTATAGATCTGCGGCTTGCCGCCACGGTCGGAGGTGAAGTACAGGGTGTTGCCATCCTTGCCCCAGAACGGCTCGGTATTGATGCCCGGGCCTGCGGTGACACGGCTGATCTGGCGCGACGCCACGTTCATCACATAGATGTCCGGGTTGCCGTCTTTCGACAGCACGAACGCCAGGCGGGTACCGTCGGGCGACCAGGCCGGCGCGCCGTTCAGGCCCTCGAAGTTGGTGATCTGCTCGCGGCGACCGGTATCGATGTGCTGGACGAAGATGCGTGGGCGCTTCTGCTCGAACGAGACATAGGCGATACGCTTGCCATCCGGCGCGAAGCGTGGCGACAGGATCGGCTCGCGCGACTGCAACAGGGTCACTGCGCGAGCACCGTCGTAGTCCGAACGCTGCAGGGTGTAGCGGGTGTTGTTGGTCGAGAAGCGCTCGGCGGTCACGTAGAGCATGCGAGTGGAGAACGCGCCCTTGATGCCGGTGAGCTTCTCGAACGACTGGTCGGCGATGTAGTGCGCCATGTCGCGCAGCTGGTCGACGCCGCCCGCGACGCTACCGGTCAGTACCTGCTGCTCGGTGGCGACGTTGAACAGCGCGTACTGCACCTGCAGGCGACCACCGGCCGGCACGATGCTGCCAACCATGACGTACTGGGCGCCGAGGGCTTTCCAGTCGCGGAAGATCACTTCGCTGGCCTGGCTCGGCTGGCTGATCATGTTCTGCCGCGGGATTGGCGCGTAGTAACCGGAGTTGCGCAGGTCGTTGCCGATGATGTCGGCCATGTCTTCCGGCAGCACGCTGCCACCCTGCACGCCGAACGGCACTACCGCGATGGGGGTTGCCCGGTCGCTGCCGCTGGTGACCAGGATGTTCTTTTCCTCGGCCATGGCCATGCCTGCCACGCAGCAGAGCAAGACCAGGAGTCCTCTCAGACGTTTAATCACAACGCTAGATCCTCAGGTGTAAATGTCATCTTGAATGAACGATACGGATTGAAATCGCTCGGCTTCAAGCCCTGCATCTCGGTCAACCGACCAATGTTCTTCACCGCGGCCACGGCCGAGCTGTCGAACGGACCGTCGCCGCTGGACTTGGCCACACTCACGTTGGTGATGGTGCCGTCCGGCAGCATGTTGATCTGCAGAACTACCGTCATGCCCTTGCGCGCAGATGGCGGACGCGCCCAACCTTCGGCCGCGCGCATGCGGATCAGGTCGTCGAAGTCGCCGGCCACCTGGTCACCCTGCTCGTCGGCCAGCGCCTGCTGCCGCTCGGTGGTGTCGGACAACAGCTCGGCGAGCGCCTGGGCCTTCTTGTCTTCCGCCGCCTTGCGGGCCGCTTCCTGTGCCTTTTTCTTCTGGGCGTCTGCCGCGGCCTTTTTCTTGGCCTCTTCAGCTGCCTTCTTCTTCGCGTCCTCGGCCGCCGCTTTCTTCTTGGCGTCCTCGGCCGCTTTTTTCTTCGCGTCTTCGGCGGCTTTCTTCTTCGCCTCTTCCGCGGCGGCTTTCTTGGCTTCTTCCTCAGCCTTCTTCTTGGCCTCTTCCTCGGCCTTCTTCTTGGCGATGTCGGCCTGCTGCTTTTCAGCGGCCTTCTTCGCTTCCTCGGCTTTCTTGGCCTCGGCGGCCTTCTTCTGCTCGGCGGCTTCGGCTTTCTTCGCCTCGGCGGCCTCGCGCGCCTCCTCGGCCTTTTGAGCGGCGTCGGCTTTCTTTTGTTCCGCAGCCTTCACGGCCTCCTGCTCGACCTTCTTCTGCTCCAGTTGCTCGACTTCGGTCTGGCGCGAAGCGGTCTTCTTCGCTTCCCCGGCAATCTTCTGATTGGTCTGGGTGGTCGCCTGACTCTTGGACTTGAGCTGATAGAGCGTGGCCTGGACGATGGGCTTGGAGGGCGGCAGCTCGGGCGTCATGGCAAAGCTGACGAACAGCATGGCGAACACCAGCACATGCAGGCCGATGGCCCAGACACTGGGCCAGAAATAGCTTTCCGAGGCGGATGGCTCTCGCTGTTGCATCAGGGCGCCTCGGTAATCAGGCCAACGTTTCCGACACCAGCCTTCTGCAACCCGCCCATGGCGCCCATGACCGCTCCATAGTCGACGGCCTTGTCGCCACGGATGAAGACCTGGGTCTGCTTGCCCTGGTCACGACCGGCGGCGATGATCTTGGTCACTGCACTGGTCATTTCCGGCAGGGTCATGGCCTTGTCCATCTGCTTGTCGGTGTCGACTTCGCTGCCAAGGTTCCAGTAGTAGGTCTTGTCGGCCTTGATCGAGATGGTCAGGATCTGAACGTTGTTGTCCTGCGGCAGGGCTTCGCTGGAAACCTTGGGCAGGTCCACCTTCACACCCTGGTTGAGCATGGGGGCGGTCACCATGAAGATGACCAGCAGCACCAGCATCACGTCGATGTAGGGCACCACGTTCATCTCGGCGACCGGCTTGCGTTTGTGGCGAACTCGGGCCATGGGTTTCTACCTGATCACTCTTCGCTGGTGTGTACTTTGCGGTGCAGGATCGCCTGGAACTCGTCGGCGAAGGTGTAGTAGCGGCCAATCAGCACTTCACTGCGCGCGGAGAAACGGTTGTAGGCGATAACGGCCGGGATCGCGGCGAACAGACCGATCGCGGTGGCGATCAGGGCTTCGGCGATACCCGGTGCCACGGTGGCCAGGGTGGCCTGCTGGGCGCTGGCCAGGCCGCGGAAGGAGTTCATGATCCCCCAGACGGTACCGAACAGACCGATGTACGGGCTGGTGGAACCGACGGTGGCCAGGAACGGCAGGCTCTGCTCGAGCTTCTCTTCCTCGCGGGAGATGGCGACGCGCATGGCGCGGCCAACACCTTCCATGACTGCGTCCGGGTCGACGCCCGGCTGCTGGCGCAGACGCGAAAACTCCTTGAAGCCGGCACGAAAGACCTGCTCGACACCCGAGTCCGGATCCGGATTGCTGCCGGCCTGGCGGTACAGCTTGGACAGGTCGATACCCGACCAGAAGCGCTCTTCGAAAGCGTCCAGTGCACGACGACCGGCGCGCAGCATGTTGCTGCGCTGGAAGATCATGATCCAAGAGGTCACCGAGGCTGCCACGAGGGTCAGCATCACCAGCTGAACCACGACACTGGCATTGGCGACCAGGCTCCACATGGAGGTATGGTCGACGACGTTTGCTTCCACGCTTATTCTCCTGCGTTCGATTGAGTACCCGTGCCGTCCGCCAGAAAGGCGTCGCGCAGCTCTGGGGGAATGGCCCGGGGTTTGAAAGTGTCGGCGCGCACGGCGGCCACCAGGAACTGCCCTTCGCAGAGCAGCACTTCATCCTTTGCTCGCCACACCTGCTGCACGAAGCGCAGGCTGGCGCGATTCAATTCAAGCACCTGCGCGGTCACCCGCAGCTCGTCGTCCAGGCGGGCCGGCGCGTGGTAGCGCGCCTCGCTGGAATGAACCACGAACAGCAGGTTGTCCTGCGCCAGCTGGGCCTGGGAGAATCCCAGGTGACGCAGCCGCTCGGTGCGTGCGCGCTCCATGAATTTGAGGTAGTTGACGTAATACACCACGCCGCCCGCGTCGGTATCCTCGTAATAGACGCGACAGCGGTGTGCGAACGGTTCCAGCCCATTTTGCGCGCGCATACTCTAGTGCTTACTCCTGTACTTGCCAATCCGCCCCGGCAACTGTTTTTGCATCGATAATGTCGTATTGCCAGCGAGTCGATGGCGTGCCAGCGGTAGGACCACGAAAATACCGATTCGATCTGTCATTCGTCGTCCTGCGCGGCATATTCCCCGCCTTCACAGAAGCGCCCGGGGATGTTCAGGCCGAAATGCAGGTAGGCATGCCGGGTGACCACGCGACCACGCGGGGTGCGCATGATGTAGCCCTGCTGGATCAGATAGGGCTCGAGCACGTCCTCGATGGTGTGACGCTCCTCGCCGATCGCCGCGGCAATGTTGTCGAGCCCCACCGGACCGCCGTCGAACTTCTCGATCATGGTCAGCAGCAGACGCCGGTCGGAGTGATCGAAGCCACGTTCGTCGACATCCAGCAGGTTGAGCGCCATGTCCGCGACCGCCTTGGTGATCTCGCCCTTGCCGCGCACTTCGGCATAGTCACGCACCCGGCGCAGCAGGCGATTGGCGATGCGTGGCGTGCCCCGTGCCCGGCGGGCGATCTCGAAGGCACCCTTGTCATCCATCGGCAGCCCGAGAATACCGGCCGAACGGCTGACGATGGTGGCCAGGTCCTTGTTGCTGTAGAACTCCAGGCGCTGGACGATGCCGAAACGATCGCGCAGTGGGTTGGTCAGCATGCCGGCACGGGTGGTGGCGCCGACCAGGGTGAACGGCGGCAGGTCGAGCTTGATCGAGCGCGCGGCCGGACCCTCGCCGATCATGATGTCCAGCTGGAAGTCCTCCATCGCCGGATACAGCACCTCTTCGACCACCGGCGACAGGCGATGGATCTCGTCGATGAACAGCACATCATGGGGCTCGAGGTTGGTCAGCATCGCCGCCAGGTCGCCCGGACGCTCGAGGATCGGGCCCGAGGTGCTCTTGACCGATACGCCCATTTCCTGGGCGATGATGTTGGCCAGGGTGGTCTTGCCCAGGCCGGGCGGCCCGAAGATCAGGGTGTGGTCGAGGGACTCGTTGCGGCCACGCGCGGCCTGGATGAACAGCGCCATCTGCTCGCGCACCACGGGCTGGCCGATGTATTCGTCCAGGCGCAGCGGACGGATCGCGCGGTCCTGGACCTCTTCACGGTCACGCCCGGAGGCGGCGATCAGGCGGTCGGTCTCGATCACTTGGCAATCATCCCTTTGAGGCTGCGACGGATCAGTTCCTCACTGCTCAGGCCCGCCTTGTCCTTGATCGCGGCGATCGCCTTGCTCGCTTCCTGTGGCTTGTAGCCCAGGGAGACCAGGGCACTGACCGCATCGGCCTCGGCCGAGGACTCACTGGCCACCGGCAGCGGGCCGTCGGAGACCAGGGTGAACATCGCCGGCGAGGTTTCCCAGGCCTTGAAGCGGTCCTTGAGTTCGACCAGCAGGCGTTCGGCGGTTTTCTTGCCGACACCGGGCACGCGCACCAGCACCGAGGCGTCCTGGGCCTGCACGCAGCGCACCAGTTCGTCCACTTCCAGGCCGGACATCAGCGCCAGCGCCAGCTTCGGCCCCACGCCGTTCAGCCGGATCAGCTCGCGGAACAGCTCACGCTCGCGCTTTTCCGCAAAACCATATAGCAGGTGAGCGTCTTCGCGCACCACCAGGTGGGTGTGCACGGTCACTGGCTCGCCGACCTTGGGCAGGCGATACAGGGTGGTCATCGGTACTTCAAGCTCATAGCCCACGCCGTTGACGTCGATAACAAGGTGCGGCGGCTGTTTTTCCGCCAGGGTGCCGCGCAAACGTCCAATCACGTTCCGATCCTTCCTCTCGGGCGCCGGTCGAAAACCGGACCACCCTATCAGCAAATGCGCCAGGTGAGCGCGCCACCTGGACAAAATATGTATCAGCGCATGAAGCGCTTACAGACGCAAGCGCCCGCCGCGGCGCCGGGCCGTCGCCAGCCCATGGGGTACGAGGCTGGAGCGGGTATGGGCATGGCACAGGGCGATGGCCAGGGCATCCGAGGCATCGACTTGCGGTTTCTGGGTCAACTTGAGCAGATGCATCACCATCAGCATCACCTGCTCCTTGTTGGCGCCACCGGTACCGGCTACGGCCTGCTTGACCTGGCTGGCACTGTATTCGGCGATCTCCAGCCCCGCTTCGGCGGCGGCGACGATCGCCGCGCCCCGGGCCTGCCCCAGCTTGAGCGCCGAATCGGCATTGCGCGCCATGAACACGCGCTCGATGCCCATGGTCACCGGCTCGTGCTGGCGAATGATCTCGCTCACCCCGCGAAAGACGATCTGCAGACGCTCGTGCAGCTCGCCGCCGCCGGTGCGGATGCAGCCCGAGGCCACGTACTCGCAGCCACGGGCGGTCTGCCGGACCACGCCGAAGCCGGTGATGCGCGAGCCGGGGTCGATACCAAGAATCAGGGTCATAGCGTGTGTAGTCAGTCGTGAATGCGTAAGGTTTTGCTGGACGCAATCGCGGGGCAAGCCCGCTCCCACCCCAGCATTTGCCGGCCTCGTGGGAGCGGGCTTGCCCCGCGATTGCACCAGTACAGGCGCACGGGTAGCCGAAAGCTTATCAGCCCAGCGTTTCCATGATCTCATCCGAGATCTGCGCATTGGAGTAGACGTTCTGCACGTCGTCCAGGTCCTCGAGCATGTCGATCAGCTTGAGCACCTTCTCCGCGCCGTCCTTGTCCAGTTCGGCGCTGGTGGTCGGCTGCATCACGATCTCGGCGTCCGTGGCCTTGAAGCCGGCCTCTTGGAGCGCATTGCGCACGGCGTAGAAGCTGTTGAACGAGGTGAACACCTCGAAGGAGCCGTCGTCGTTGGCCACCACATCGTCGGCGTCGGCCTCCATCGCGGCTTCCATCAGCGCATCCTCGTCGACCTTCAGTTCAGCGGCGAAGCTGATCTGCCCCTTGCGCTCGAACAGGTAGGCCACCGAGCCGTCGGTGCCGAGGTTGCCGCCGCACTTGGTGAAGGCATGGCGCACGGCGGCGGCGGTACGGTTGCGGTTGTCGGTCATGGCCTCGACCATGATCGCCACGCCACCGGGGCCGTAGCCCTCGTAGCTCAGCTCTTCGACGTTGTCGCTTTCGTTGGTGCCGGCACCACGGGCCACGGCGCGATCGATGATGTCGCGACTCATGTTGGCACCCAGGGCCTTGTCCAGCGCCAGGCGCAGGCGCGGGTTGGAAGCAGGGTCAGGGCCGCCCTGCTTGGCCGCGACGGTCAGTTCGCGGATCCACTTGGTGAAGACCTTGCCTCTCTTGGCATCCTGGCGCTCTTTGCGGTGCTTGATGTTCGCCCACTTGGAATGACCAGCCATAACGACTCCGAATCCTTGAAACAGAAACAGGTTCCGCCCCGAAGGGCGGAACGTGAAGAATCCTGCGCCTCAAGCGCGGGGGCACCCCGTTACCGGGGCGCCCCGGTCGATCACTCGACCTTGGTCTGCTCGCGCAGGCGGATGTGCAGCTCACGCAGGGCCTTGGCGTCGACCATGCCCGGGGCCTGGGTCATGACGCACGCGGCGCTCTGGGTTTTCGGGAAGGCGATCACTTCACGAATCGACTGGGCGCCGGTCATCAGCATGACCAGGCGGTCCAGGCCGAAGGCCAGGCCACCGTGAGGCGGTGCGCCGAACTTCAGGGCGTCGAGCAGGAAGCCGAATTTCTCTTCCTGTTCCGCCGCTTCGATGCCCAGCAGGCGGAAGACCGCTTGCTGCATCTCTTTGCGGTGGATACGGATCGAACCGCCACCCAGCTCGGTGCCGTTCAGGACCATGTCGTAGGCACGCGACAGCGCGGTGGCCGGGTTGGCCTCCAGCTCTTCGGGGGTGCACTTCGGCGCGGTGAACGGGTGGTGCAGCGCGGTGAAGCTGCCGTCTTCGTTCTCTTCGAACATCGGGAAGTCGACGACCCACATCGGCGCCCACTGGCAGGTCAGCAGCTCGAAGTCGTGACCCAGGCGGATACGCAGCGCGCCCAGGGCCTCGCTAACGATCTTGAACTTGTCGGCACCGAAGAACACGATGTCGCCATCGACTGCGCCTACGCGGTCGAGGATGTTGTTGAGGTTGGCCTCGGGGATGTTCTTGACGATCGGCGACTGCAGACCCTCGACACCCTTGGCGCGCTCGTTGACCTTGATGTAGGCCAGGCCCTTGGCACCGTAGATGCCGACGAACTTGGTGTACTCGTCGATCTTGCTGCGCGGCATGCTGGCGCCGCCCGGCAGGCGCAGGGCGGTGACGCGGCACTTCGGATCGTTGGCCGGGCCGGCGAAGACCTTGAAGTCGACATCCTTCAGCTGATCGGCGACGTCGACCAGTTCCAGCGGGATACGCAGGTCCGGCTTGTCGGAACCGTAGCGGCGCATGGCTTCTTCGAAGGTCATGTGCGGGAACTCACCGAACTCCAGGTCCAGCACTTCCTTGAACAGCTTGCGGATCATGCTTTCGGTCAGGCCCATGATCTCGGACTCGTCGAGGAAGCTGGTCTCGATGTCGATCTGGGTGAATTCCGGCTGGCGGTCGGCGCGCAGGTCTTCGTCGCGGAAGCACTTGGCGATCTGGTAGTAGCGGTCGAAGCCGGCGACCATCAGCAGTTGCTTGAACAGCTGCGGCGACTGCGGCAGGGCGAAGAAGCTGCCGGCGTGGGTACGGCTCGGGACCAGGTAGTCACGTGCGCCTTCCGGCGTGGCGCGGGTCAGGATCGGCGTTTCGACGTCGAGGAAGCCGTTCTCGTCGAGGAAGCGACGGATGCTGCTGGTGATGCGCGACCGCAGGCGCAGCTTGTCGGCCATCTCTGGGCGACGCAGGTCGATGAAGCGGTAGCGCAGGCGGGTTTCCTCGCCGACGTCGGAGTATTCGTTCAGCGGGAACGGCGGGGTTTCCGCTTCGTTGAGCACGTTCAGCTGGTAGCCGAGGATCTCGATGGCGCCGGACGCCATGTTGGCGTTCACCGCGCCGTCAGGGCGCTTGCGCACCTTGCCGGTGATCTGCACGACGTATTCGCTGCGCACGCGGTCGGCGGCGGCGAAGGTCTCGGCGCGATCCGGGTCGAACACGACCTGGGCCATGCCTTCACGGTCACGGATGTCGAGGAAGATCACCCCGCCGTGGTCGCGACGACGATGGACCCAGCCGCAAAGGGTGACTTCCTGGCCGTCCAGGGACTCGTTCAGTTGGCCGCAATAGTGGCTGCGCATCATGATCGTGGTTTCTTCTCGTGATTCGTGTATTCGGTGGAGGTCTTGGCCGCCCAAGGGGCTAATACTGCAAGACCTGGTCGGTGCAATTCAACTCAGTCGGCCTTGTCGCCGCCTGCCAGATTCTTTTTCGCCCCGGTCTTGAAGTCGGTCTCGTACCAGCCGTTGCCGCTCAGGCGAAAGCCGGGGACCGACAGCAGCTTCTTCAATGAAGGCGCCTGGCACACCGGGCAATCGCTCAGCGGCGCGGCGCTGATCTTCTGCAACACCTCCATCCGGTGATCGCAGGATGCACATTGATAGTCGTAAAGGGGCATGGGTGTTTCTCGTCAACCACATCGCACGCTGCCCAGGGCAGCAAAGAGCGGGATTATATATGGTTAAGCAGAGCAGCGCAGCCCGCTGGGCGGTCAATGCGCCTCCGGCATGTCCTGCAGCCAGTTCACGCAGATGACCCGGACAAGCCCGCTGAAATTCCTCACACCACCATGGCGCAAGTGCACCTCACGATCCACGTAGGACAGCACGGCGCTCACCGAGCAGTGATTGGCCTCGGCGATACGCTCCAGGATCCGCCAGTACACCGCTTCCAGGCGCAGGCAGGTAGCGAAGCCGTTGAGCCGCACGGAACGCGAGACAGGCCCGGCCTGATTCATGTCGAAATCATGCCTGAAGGGGTCCAGGCGGGGCCTGCCCGCCCCCTGCCGCGCACCGCCATTGATACCCTGCACCATATGCGTCATCGCTTCGCTCCATCGTCACGAACTCCCTCCACTCGCTACTGCGAGTGGAATCAATGACGCCAATGAAGCCGCGAAACGGTTTTGCCTGGCAGCGGCAAGACCTTCCCCGCAAAACGACCGGACCCTGTCTCGGGCCCGGCCTGGCAGCCTGCACGACGATCAGGCGGCAATCATCACTCTTCGAGCAGGACGCGCAGCATCCAGGCGGTTTTCTCATGCACCTGCATGCGCTGGGTGAGCAAGTCGGCCGTCGGCTCATCACTGACCTTGTCCACCACCGGGAAGATGCTGCGTGCCGTACGCACCACCGCCTGCTGGCCCTCGACCAACTGGCGGATCATTTCATCGGCAGGCGGCACCCCCTCCTCTTCCTTGATCGAAGAGTGGCGGGCATAGAAGGAATAGGCCCCCGGCGCTGGAAAACCCAGTGCGCGAATGCGCTCGGCAATGGAGTCGACCGCCAGGGCCAGTTCGTTGTATTGCTCCTCGAACATCAGGTGCAGGGTTCGAAACGACGGACCCTTGACGTTCCAATGAAAGCTATGGGTCTTCAGATACAGCACATAGGTATCCGACAACAGTCGGGACAGCCCATCGGCGATGGACTTGCGATCTTCTTCACTGATACCGATATCGATTGCCATGAAGTTCCCCTTTCCATAAGGCTTGATAACCAAGCGGGCAGGACAACTGTAACAAGAGTCGCTGCGCGGCGCCCATGACACGAGGCCATCGCCGCGACCATCTGGAGCGTGCCGTTTGAGAAGCCCCCGCCTTTGCTGTTAAATAGGCAGCGTGCCACCCGTGCGGATTGTCAGTGCCGGGTGCATAGGCTGGCCCGTCACGTTTTCGCGCTTACACCTCATGCGCACCGTGCGACCAGCTCATCCTGTGATCGGCCTTATCAACGTGAGCCAAACCTAATGTTCAAGATCGTCCATCTGGTGACGGGCGTGGCGGCTTTGCTGCTATCGCTCATACCCAGCCTGAAAACTGACGCAACACCTTTCCTCCAACAACCAGAAGCGGTCTACCTGGCGCTGCTCGGCCTGCTGAACCTGGTGCTGGCCCCTGTCCTGCCGCATTACTACAAGGGCATGCGCCAGCAACTGCAACGCGCCAGCAGCATCCTGCTGGTGGTGGCCGTGATCCTGCAAACCCTCGCCCTGCTGGCCCGTCCGGAGCTGGGCAACCTGCCAGCACTGGCCTGCGCCACGCTGGCCTGCGCCCTGCACCTGGTCGCCGGCTTCGCCCGCGGCACGCGAAAGGCCCGGAGCAGCCAGGGCGCCCCGCAGGATGGCGGCAAGCGCGATACCGGCACGGTGAAGTGGTTCAACACGTCCAAGGGCTTCGGCTTCATCTCCCGCGACTCCGGTGACGATATCTTCGTTCACTTTCGCGCCATCCGCGGCGAGGGCCATCGCGTCCTGGTCGAGGGGCAACGCGTGGAGTTCTCGGTAATGCACCGCGACAAAGGCCTGCAGGCCGAAGACGTGGTGGCGGTTTCGCGCCGCTGACCACCCCGCCTCCGCCGCGCTCAATAATGAGGCGGCGGTGGCTCCTCCCCCCCGCCAGCGTATTGGCCGACCATCTCTTCGTGACGCTTGATCAGCTCGGCCATCTGCAACTGCAGCCGTTCGATAACTCGATGCTGCTCGACCACCACATCGTTGAGCGCCTGGATAGTGTCATCCTGGAAAGCCTGACGGGTTTCCAGCTCGGTGATACGCGACTCCATTTCCTGCGACACGTTCAGACCTCCTTGAAGCTATCGCCAAGCAATGCACGCATCCGCTGGCGGACACCGTCCACCTGCTCTTGCGTATAGCCGATAGCCGGCACCTTGCCCCAAACAGGTGCAGGCCAGGCCGCATCGCCATGGCGGCGCACGATCACATGCATGTGCAGTTGGCTGACCACGTTGCCCAGGGTCGCGACGTTCATCTTGTCGGCGGCGAAGGCATCTTTCAGAGCTTCGGCCAACGCCGTCGTCTCCTCCCACAGCTGGCGCTGGTCCACCTCGTCGAGCTCGAACAGTTCGCTGACGTCAGCACGGCGCGGCACCAGAATGAACCAGGGATAGTTGGCGTCCTTGCTCAGCAGCAGACGGCACAGCGGCAGATCGCCAAGCACCAGGGAATCCTGTTGCAGGCGCGAATCGAGGGTGAACACGGCAAACCTCCTTGACAGCAAACAGCCCGCCCACGCGGGCGGAAACACGGATGTGCAGGATACCCCGCTTCCTCCAGCGCCACACGCATCAAACAGCAAAACAGGCGCCGGACGACAGTTGAAGCACATGAGCGACGGGCCTGTCGCCCCGCTTCGGTAACACTCCGCTACTTTTCGCACCATAATGATGCCGCCGCCAACACCGCCACCACACTTGCGTCACATAAAACAGCCAGGATCAACAGTTGCCGGTAACACCTTGACTTGGAAGGCAGCTTGACCTGGCGTCAGTGCCGTCACCGCGTCACTCACCAGAAAGCGGGAGACACCCCGTGTTTACGGAGGTTTTCTCCATCGAGGTCGGTGAAATGTGAAAATTTCATCAAGCGTTCGCGATTTTGAGCACGCTTGTTGCATTCTCCATACGCCAAGTCGGCACGCCCCCTGCATTGCAAGGTGAGCGCGACAAATAACAACAGCGGCATCGGTTAACCAGGGAGTTTCACAAGCCGTACTTTGTATTTATACATTCATGACGGTTTCGAGACAGCGCTGGTGTTGTGCGCCCTATATAAACGGGCGTGATTTGCGACATGGAAATAACCAACAGCGACATGGCCGTAAAGTTACCGAAAGGTCGTTTCCGCCCATATCGCCAAGAATAGTCTGCGTGATATACATTTTCGCCGACATAACAAGAAAGAGCTGCCCCTATAACTAAAACATCCGGGTGCAGCGGTACTCTTCCTAAAAACCAAAGGAGCAAATCACGATGCGCGTGATGAAGTGGAGCATGATCGCCCTGGCCGTCGCGGCAGGGACTTCGCAGATGGCCATTGCCTCTTCGCAGGATGAATCCAAGGGTTTCATCGAAGACAGCAAGCTCAACGTCAAGACCCGGATGCTGTATTTCAGCCGTGACTTCCGCAACAACGATCGCGACGAGGAAGGCAACCGCCAGAGCCGTCGCGAGGAAACCGGCCTGGGCTTCCTCGGCACCTACGAATCCGGCTTCACCCAGGGCACCGTGGGCGTCGGCGTCGACGCCATCGGCATGCTCGGCCTGAAACTCGACAGCGGCAAGGGCCGCGCCGGCACCGGCCTGTTCCCCACCGGTTCGGACGGTCGCTCCCAGGATGACTACTCCAAGGGTGGCGCCGCCGCCAAGTTCCGCATCTCCGATACCGTGCTGAAAGTCGGGGACCAGTTCACCGCACTGCCAGTGTTCGCCACCGACGATAGCCGTCTGCTGCCGGAAATTGCCCAGGGCGCCTTGCTGACCAGCAACGAGATCAAAGGCCTGACCGTTCACGCCGGTCGCTTCACCAGCCTCACAGCCCAGGAAGAGACCAATCGCGACAGCTTCCGCCTGAAGGAAGCCGACGTGTTCGGTGGCACTTACGCCTTCACCGACAGCCTGTCCACCAGCCTTTACTACTCCAAGGTCGAAGACTACTGGCGCAAATACTACGCCAACGTCAACTGGGCGGTGCCGATCTCGGACAAGCAAGGCTTGGTGTTCGACTTCAACATCTATGACACCAAGAGCGATGGCCGTGGCCTGGTGCGCGCCGACAAGGACGACACCACCAAGCTCGACAACCGCGCGTTCAGCCTGTCCGGTGCCTACAACATTGGCGCCCACACCTTCACCCTGGCCTTCCAGCGCGTGACCGGCGACGGCCAGTACGGCTACGGCGTCGATGGTGGCGGTACCGTGTTCCTCGCCAACTCCATCGCCCGCTCCGACTTCAACGCCGAAGACGAGAAATCCTGGCAGGCTCGCTACGACCTGAACTTCGCCGAATATGGCATCCCGGGCCTGACCTTCATGACCCGCTATGCCCACGGTACCGGTGCCAACACCGACGTGACCAACAACGGCAAGGAATGGGAACGCGATATCGACATCAAGTACGTGCTCCAGGAAGGCCCGGCCAAGGACCTGAGCCTGCGCGTGCGCCAGGCGACCTACCGATCCTCGGACAACGTCTACGGCTCGCCGTCGCTGGACGAACTGCGCCTGATCGTCGAGTACCCGCTGAGTATCCTGTAAGACTGCGCCGGCCTTGCCACGCAAATGAACGAGCCCGGCACACGCCGGGCTTTTTCTTGGCTGACAGAATCGCCCGCGTGCTGCATTCTGTACGCTTTCGTCTCGCCCCCGTACAATGCGGGGTCATTTCACTTTCAGGCAATCGACACGGCTCACCATGCGCACCAGTCAATACTTGCTCGCCACCCAGAAAGAAACCCCGGCCGATGCAGTGGTCATCAGCCACCAGCTCATGCTGCGCGCCGGCATGATCCGCAAACTGGCCTCCGGCCTGTACACCTGGCTGCCGATGGGCCTGCGGGTGATGCGCAAGGTCGAGGCGGTGGTCCGCGAGGAAATGAACGCCGCCGGGGCGCTCGAAGTATTGATGCCGAGCATCCAGCCCGCCGAACTGTGGCAGGAATCCGGTCGCTGGGAGCAGTACGGCCCTGAGCTGCTGCGCCTGAAGGATCGCCACCAGCGCGATTTCTGCGTCGGCCCGACCCACGAGGAAGTGATCACCGACCTGGCCCGCAACGAGCTGTCGAGCTACAAGCAGCTGCCGCTGAACATGTACCAGATCCAGACCAAGTTCCGTGACGAGATCCGTCCGCGCTTCGGCCTGATGCGTGGCCGCGAGTTCATCATGAAGGACGCCTACTCCTTCCATGCCGACCAGGCTTCCCTGCAGGAAACCTACGACCGCATGCACCTGGCATACTCCAATATCTTCACCCGCCTGGGCCTGGACTTCCGCCCGGTGCAGGCCGATACCGGCTCCATCGGTGGCAGTTACTCGCACGAATTCCATGTGCTCGCCTCTTCCGGCGAGGACGACGTGATCTTCAGCGATACCTCCGACTACGCCGCCAACATCGAGAAAGCCGAAGCCATCCCGCGTGAAACCGTGCGCCCGGCTCCTACCGAAGAATTGCGCCTGGTCGACACGCCAAACGCCAAGACCATCGCCGACCTGGTGGAGAACTTCGGCCTGGCGATCGAGAAGACCGTCAAGACCCTGATCGTCCACGGTGCCGAGGAAGGCAAGCTGGTCGCCCTGGTCATCCGTGGCGACCACGAGCTCAACGAAATCAAGGCCGCCAAGCTGGAGCAGGTCGCCGACCCGCTGGTGATGGCTTCCGACGCCGAACTGCGCGCCGCCATCGGTGCCGGTGCAGGCTCCCTCGGCCCGCTGAACCTGCCGCTGGAATGCGTCATCGACCGCTCGGTCACCCTGATGAGCGACTTCGGCATCGGCGCCAACATCGACGACAAGCACTATTTCGGCGTGAACTGGGAGCGCGACCTGCCGGTTCCACAAGTCGCCGACCTGCGCAACGTGGTCGAAGGCGATCCGAGCCCGGACGGCCAGGGCACCCTGGTGATCAAGCGCGGCATCGAGGTTGGGCATATCTTCCAGCTCGGCACCAAGTACAGCGAGGCGCTCAAGTGCCAGGTACTGGGCGAGAACGGCAAGCCTGTCGTACTGTCGATGGGCTGCTACGGCATCGGCGTGTCCCGCGTGGTCGCCGCCGCCATCGAGCAGAACCATGACGACAAGGGCATCATCTGGAACGACGCCCTGGCGCCGTTCCAGATCGCCCTGGTGCCACTGCGCTACGAAACCGACGTGGTTCGCGAAGCGACCGACAAGCTGTACGCCGAACTGACCGCCGCAGGCTACGAAGTACTGCTGGACGACCGCGACAAGAAGACCAGCCCCGGCATCAAGTTCGCCGACATGGAGCTGATCGGCATTCCGCACCGCATCGTCGTCAGCGACCGCGGCCTGGCCGAAGGCAACCTGGAATACAAGCACCGCACCGAATCGGAGGCCCAGGCACTGCCGCTCGAGGACGTGCTGACCTTCCTGCAGGCCCGCATCCGCCGCTGATAACCCGTTACGCGAGTGATCATGTCCAAGCGAAGTACCTACACCCTGGGGGGCGCCGCACTGTGCGGCGCCCTGCTGCTCAGCGGCTGCGCCAACCAGATGTCCCAGCGTAGCGACCATGAGGAGCGCGTCGAGCGCAAGCTGCTCGAGCACAGTCTGCAGATCGATGTCGGCGAGCCCAAGGTGATGGAGCTTCCGCAACGGCGCGTGCGCATTCATGAACTCAAGCGCTTCGAAGTCACCGAGTTCGAAGTGACGCGCCGCTACGACCGCTACACCCCGTACCAACCCTGGCGGGAAATCTACGAGATCCCCCTGGGCACGGTGGCCGTGGTTGCCGGTGTCGGCGCCAACGTGGTCAATGTGTTCGCGCTGGGCAACCTGCCGGACAGCATGACCCACGACTGGCTCAGCTATGGCCTGGCCGGCGTCAACCCGTTCATGAACGTGCAGTCCAATGGCCGCGCGCAGCAGAACCTGGCCGGCATCGACGAGGTCGAGAAAGGCAAGCGCGAGGAGTCCATCAGCCTGCCGTGGAACGAGCGCCTGGTCGAGGTCAAGGCCGGCAAGATGACCCACGAGCTGACCACCGACAAGAACGGTGTGCTGCGGCTGAACCTGCTCGACAGCCCGTTCTCCGAGCAGAACCTCAATCATATCGGCACCCTGCACCTGCAGGTGGTCGACGAGGACAACCAGGTGCGTGGCGATGCCAGCCTGCTGGTCAGCGGCAACCTGCGCGGCAAGCTGCTCGAGGCCCACGAGCTGATCTTCGACGACCTCGAGGATGATGATGTCGGCCAGTGGGTGCACCGGGTCAAGCGCCTGTCGGAACTGGGCCTGGAAGAAGAAGCCAGTGAGCTGGAGCAGAGCCTGATCGAGCTGACCCGCAACGATCCGGAGCTGCAGCAGGAGTTCCTGCAAACCCTGACCAAGGCCACCGGGCGCCTGGTAGCCGATCCGGGCGTGCAGTAAATCGAAAAGGGGCTGCTTTGCAGCCCCTCTTCTATTTGTCTTCGAACAACTCCAACTGCTCATGCGCCCCGCGCAGATCGCGCAGCCTTACCCCAACGCCCAGCAACCGCACCGGCTTGCCACCCCGGGCAAACGCCTGGCTGAGCAACTGCCGATAACTTTCCAGATCCCTACCCGCCCCCGCCTGCTCCAGGGTGGTCTGGCTGAAATCATGGAACTTGACCTTTACGAAGGGCTTGTCGGGCCGATAGCTGCTGTCCATCCGCGTAATCCGCTCGTTCAGGCTGGCCAACAGCTCCGGCAGTTTTTCCAGGCAACTGTCCAGGTCAGGCAGGTCATGGTCGTAGGTGTTCTCGACGCTGACCGACTGCCGTCGACTGTCGCTTTGCACCGCCCGCTCATCTATCCCCCGCGCCAGCCCCCACAGCCGCTCGCCGAAACTGCCGAACTCGCGCACCAGCGCCAGCCGCGACCACTCGCGCAATGACAGGCAGGTATCGATCCCCAGCCGCGAGAGCTTGTCCGCCGTGACCTTGCCCACCCCATGCAGGCGTGCCACTGGCAACGCCGCGACGAACGCCTCCACCTGGTCCGGGGTGATGACGAAAAGGCCATTGGGCTTGCGCCAGTCGCTGGCGATCTTGGCCAGGAACTTGTTCGGCGCCACCCCCGCGGAAACGGTGATATGCAACTGCTGGGCAACCCGGCGGCGAATGTCCTCGGCAATACGCGTGGCGCTACCGGAAAACCACTGGCTGTCGGTGACATCCAGGTAGGCCTCGTCCAGCGACAGCGGCTCGATCAGCTCGGTGTAGTCACGGAAGATCCCGTGAATCTCTCGAGATGCCTCGCGGTAGGCCTCAAAGCGCGGCTTGACGATCTCCAGGTCCGGGCACAGTTTCAGCGCATGGCCCGACGCCATGGCCGAGCGCACACCATAGGCGCGGGCCTCGTAGTTGCAGGTGGCGATCACCCCACGCTTGCCCGGCTGTCCTCCGACCGCCATAGGGCGCCCGACCAGACGTGGATCGTCACGCATCTCGATGGCAGCGTAAAAACAGTCACAGTCGATATGGATAATCTTGCGCAGGGACATGGACGACAGCCAGTACTGTAAATTCATACAGATACTACTCCATGCCCCCGACAACGGGACACCCCGGGCACGATAATCGCCCTGCAACCCCCGTCGTACCTGAGCCGCGACACGATTACAGCCGCTAAGGGTTTGAACAAAAAAGGATTTTTTTGAATTATTGCTTGACACCCGGAAGTAATTCCGTAGAATTCGATCTCACAGGCGCGGGATGGAGCAGCCTGGTAGCTCGTCGGGCTCATAACCCGAAGGTCGTCGGTTCAAATCCGGCTCCCGCAACCAGATTCAAGAAGAGGCCACTGTTTCGACAGTGGCCTTTTTTATTGTCTAAAATTTGCTTCATGAAAAAAAAACGCGAGAAATCAAAGATTAACGCTTGACACCCAAGCGCATATCCGTAGAATGCGCACCACTGACGCGGGATGGAGCAGCCTGGTAGCTCGTCGGGCTCATAACCCGAAGGTCGTCGGTTCAAATCCGGCTCCCGCAACCATATTCGTCAGGACAGGCCCCGCTTATCGAAAGATAACGCGGGGCTTGTTGCATTCCGCCTCCGCGTTTTATCCCCCTCCGTTGCGCCTGATCACCAACAATACCTGCCGCCCGCTTCGCTGGTAATCGCATACAGCTTTCTCAAGCTGCCACAACGCCTGCGGGAACAACTGCCTTGTTCAGCTCCCACAGTTCATCGGGGCTTCGAACCGCTGCCACCCGAGCTGGATGAACTATCTTTAACTATCCTGAAACAGATAAACCACCCGGCCCGGAGTAATATCTGGACACGTTTTTCCAAAGGGATTTCCACTTGGCCGTAGCCCGCTCCTGCCTCGCGCTGATCGCACGAGGCACCCCATGACCGCCCCCACTCCCGAAACCCAGGCACCGCTGACCACGGCCTTGCCCGCGGCGGCACAACGCCTGCCCTGGCTGGAACGCCTGAGCAAATACCGCCAACCACTTGGCCTGGCCCTGACCCTGCTGCTGTTCGCCATGGGCCTGATCGCCTGCCGGCACCTGTTGAGCGAGCTGGACATCTACGCACTGCACGATGCCATGCTCAGCGTGCCGACCCAAGCATTGCTCGGCGCGCTGCTGGCCACCGTGGTCGGCTTCGTGATCCTGCTCGGCTACGAATGGTCGGCCAGTCGCTACGCCGCGGTTAAGCTCCCGCCACGCACCCTGGTGCTGGGCGGTTTCAGCGCGTTCGCCATCGGCAATGCCATCGGCCTGTCGATGCTGTCGGGCGGCTCGGTACGCTATCGCCTATATGCCCGCCAGGGGCTCGGGGCCGTGGAGGTGGCGCGAATGACCGTGTTCGCCAGCCTTTCGCTGGGATGCGCGCTGCCCCCATTGGCAGCAATCGCCACGCTGAGCGATCTGCCGGCGGCCGCAGCCGCGCTGCGCCTGCCCGCCCCACTGCTGGGCACGATCGCGGTGGCGGTATTGGTCGCGGCAGCGGCCCTGGTGCTTGGTCTCTACCGCCGGCGCCTGCCGGAACAACCGCTGGCCGACAACCTGTTCGTGCAGTTCGGTCGTCGTACCCTGCGCCTGCCGGGCGCCCGCCTGAGCGCACTGCAACTGCTGATCACCGCGCTGGATGTGGCCGCGGCCGCCACCGTGCTCTACCTGCTGTTGCCTGAAGCCCCGCCCTTCGGCGCCTTCGTGCTCGTCTATCTGCTGGCCCTGGCGGCTGGTGTGCTCAGCCACGTACCGGGCGGCGTAGGCGTGTTCGAAGCCATCTTGCTGGCCGCGTTCGCCAACCAGCTGGGGGCGGCGCCACTGGCCGCCGCGCTGCTGCTGTACCGCCTGATCTACGTGGTGCTGCCTCTGCTGGTGGCCTGCGTGCTGCTGCTGGCCAACGAGGCACGCCGGCTGCTGGTCGCCCAGCAGGCCATCCGCGCGGCCTCCGGCCTGGCGGCGCCGGTACTGGCGATCCTGGTGTTCCTGTCTGGCGTGGTGCTGCTGTTCTCAGGCGCCACCCCCGAGATTGACGGCCGTCTGGAGCACATGGGCTTTCTGATTCCCCACCGGCTGATCGATGCCTCGCACTTCGGCGCCAGCCTGATCGGCGTGCTGTGCCTGCTGCTTGCACAGGGCCTGCGTCGACGCCTGTCGGCTGCCTGGCTGCTGACCACCGTGTTGCTGCTGGTGGGCGCCGTGCTGTCGCTGCTCAAGGGCTTCGACTGGGAAGAAGCGACGCTGATGTGCTTCACCGCCGCCCTGCTCGCCTTGTTCCGTCGTTCGTTCTACCGCCCCAGCCGACTGCTCGAGCTGCCCTTCTCGCCGGTGTACCTGGCGGCTAGCGCCTGCGTGGTCGGTGCCTCGGTATGGCTGCTGCTGTTCGCCTACCAGGACGTTCCCTACACCCACAAGCTGTGGTGGCAATTCACCCTGGACGCCGACGCCCCGCGCGGCCTGCGCGCAGCGCTGGGCAGCGCCGTGCTGCTGGTGGTGGTTGCCCTGACCTGGCTGCTGCGCACCGCCCGCCCGGTGATCCACCTGCCCAACGAAGAAGAACTGCAGCGCGCCAACCAGATCCTGCTGGCCTCGGACCAGCCCGACGGCGGCCTGGCCCTGACCGGTGACAAGGCGCTGCTGTTCCACCCCAACAACAACGCCTTCCTGATGTACGCCCGTCGCGGTCGCAGCCTGGTGGCACTGTACGATCCGATCGGCCCGGCCCAGGAACGTGCCGAGATGATCTGGCAGTTCCGCGACCTGTGCGACCTGCATCATGCCCGCCCGGTGTTCTACCAGGTGCGCGCGGAGAACCTGCCGTTCTACATGGACATCGGCCTGACCGCGATCAAGCTGGGCGAAGAGGCCCGGGTCGACCTGCGTCAGTTCGACATCGAGGCCAAGGGCAAGGAGATGAAGGACCTGCGCTACACCTGGAACCGAGGCGGCCGCGACGGTCTGGCCCTGGAAATCCACGAGCCCGGTCACGCGCCCCTGGCCGAGCTCAAGGAAATTTCCGACGCCTGGCTCACCGGCAAGAACGTGCGCGAAAAAGGCTTCTCCCTCGGCCGCTTCAGCCCCGAGTACCTGCAGCACTTTCGTATCGCGCTGATTCGTTTCCAGGGTCGACCGGTGGCGTTTGCCAACCTGCTGGAGACCCACAGCAACGAACTGGCCAGCCTCGACCTGATGCGCGCCCACCCCGAGGCGCCGAAGCTGACCATGGAATTCATGATGATCGGCCTGATCCTTCACTATAAGAGCCACGACTATGGCCGCTTCAGCCTGGGCATGGTGCCCCTTTCCGGCCTGCAACCGCGCCGTGGTGCGCCCTTGACCCAACGCCTGGGCTCGATGGTGTTCCAGCGTGGCGAGCAGCTCTACAACTTCCAGGGCCTGCGGCGCTTCAAGGACAAGTTCCAACCGGGCTGGGAACCTCGCTACATGGCCGTGCCGGCCGGGCTCGACCCGCTGGTGGCACTGGCTGACACTGCCGCCCTGATCGCCGGCGGCCTGACTGGATTGGTGAAACGTTGATGATCCGACGCTATTGGCTGTACGTAATGATTCCCCTGTTGCTGGCCGCGCTGGCCGGTGGCAGCGCCTTCTGGCTGTGGACCCGCCCGGCCCCCGAAGCCCGCCTGGAGCATCTGACCCTGAGCGATGGCAGCAGCCTGACCCGCGCCACGCCCGGCGTGCATGCCAAGGCCCGGGTGGCCATTGGTGTGCCGCAGGACCAGGCCTTGTCCGACAAGCAGCTGCTCGACCTGAGCCAGGCCGGCGAGGCCCAGTTGGTGCAGGTCATCCTGCCGCCCGCCGATTGCGCCAAGCAGCAGGCGGCGCTGGACCAGGCCTTCACACAGCTGGCGGACAAACCGACCCTGGTCGCCGGCATCGGCCCAGGCGCCAGCCAGGCCTGGCGCTGGCTCGCCACCCAGAACGACGACAAGGCCCGCGCCATCTCCGTGGATTTTGCCCTCGAACAGCCGGGCTGCCAGGCCGCCTTGCCCAAGGCCGCCGCCCATGGCCACTGGAACGTCGCCTGGAACGACAACCCGGATGACGCCAGCGCCGCCTTCGTGCGCGACCAGGCCAACGCCGAGACCAGCATCGCCGACTACGATATCCATCTGCCCCAGGTGCTCAAGGCCCAGCTGACCCAGGCCCTGGTAGGCCAGGACGGCAACGCCCTGTCCATTCCCGTGGTGGAGGTGCCGGCCGGCCAGACCACAGACACCGTGACCCTGTTCCTGTCCGGCGATGGCGGCTGGCGTGACCTGGACCGCGATGTCGCCGGCGAAATGGCCAAGCTCGGCTACCCTGTGGTCGGCATCGATACCCTGCGCTACTACTGGCAGCACAAGACCCCGGAACAGAGCGCCGCCGACCTGTCCGAGCTGATGCAGCACTATCGTCAGAAATGGGGCACCAAGCGCTTCGTGCTGACCGGCTACTCGTTCGGCGCCGACGTGCTGCCCGCCATCTACAACCGCCTGCCCGCCGAAGACCAGAAACGTATCGATGCGGTGATCCTGCTGGCCTTCGCCCGCAGCGGCAGCTTCGAGATCGAGGTGGAGGGCTGGCTGGGCAAGGAAGGCCAGGAGGCGCCGACCGGTCCGGAAATGGCCAGGCTGCCGGCGGCGAAGGTGGTGTGCATCTACGGTGTGGAAGAGACCGACGAAAGCGGCTGCACCGACAAGACGGCTGTGGGCGAGCGCATGAAGCTGCCCGGCGGTCATCACTTCGACGAAAACTACCCGGCCCTGGCCAAGCGCCTGATCGGCGAGATCGAGACCCGCCAGGGAAAGGCCAACGTCGCTGAGAAATGATGTAAACCGATCACTGTGCGGCCCATCGCGGGGCAAGCCCGCTCCCACGAGGATTACATAGGCCTTGTGGGAGCGGGCTTGCCCCGCGATGCTTTCGCCCTCAGATCTCGACCTGCGTCCCCAACTCGATCACCCGATTGAGCGGCAGGTTGAAGAACCGCAGGTTGCCGTTGGCGTTCTTCAGCAGGAACGCGAACAGATTCCCCCGCCAGCGCGACATCCCTTCCAGGCGCGAAGCGATCACCGTCTCCCGGCTGAGGAAGTAGGTGGTGCGCATGGGGCTGAAGTCCAGGCCGTCCAGATGGCACAGCTTCAGCGCCGCCGGTACGTCCGGCTCATCCATGAAGCCAAAGTGCAGCAGCACCCGGAAGAACCCGTCGCCATACGCTTCCACCTCGAAACGCTCGGCCTCGGGTACCCGTGGCCGATCCTCGCTGACCACCGTCAACAACACGACCTGGCTGTGCAGCACCTGGTTATGCAGCATGTTGTGCAGCAGCGCATGGGGCACCGCATCGGGACGCGCCGTCAGGAATACGGCGGTGCCTTCGACCCGGTGCGGCGGCTGCACGCGGATGCTGCCGATGAACACCGGCAGCGGCAGCGCGCCCTCGTCGATGCGATCGACCAGGATCTGCTTGCCGCGCTTCCAGGTACTCATCAGCACGAACAACACGATCCCCGCCAGCACCGGGAAGGCGCCACCCTGGGCGATCTTCGGCACGTTGGCGGCGAAGAACAGCCCATCGACGAACAGGAAGCCCACCAGCAGCGGCACCGCCAGCACCGGTGGCCACTTCCACAGCAGCAGCATGACCGCCGAGACCAGGATGGTGGTCATCAGCATGGTGCCGGTCACCGCCACGCCGTAGGCCGCGGCCAGGGCGCCGGACGACTCGAAGCCGATCACCAGCAGCACCACGCCGACCATCAGCGTCCAGTTGACCGCGCCGATGTAGATCTGTCCCTGCTCGTCGCTGGAGGTGTGCTGAATCTGCATGCGCGGCACGTAGCCCAGCTGGATGGCCTGGCGGGTCAGGGAGAAGGCACCCGAGATCACCGCCTGCGAAGCGATCACCGTGGCCATGGTGGCCAGGCCGACCAGCGGCAGCAGCGCCCAGGACGGCGCCAGCAGGTAGAACGGGTTGCGCGCCGCCTCCGGGTTCTGCAACAGCATCGCCCCCTGGCCGAAGTAGTTGAGCACCAGCGCCGGCAGCACCAGGGCGAACCAGGCGCGAGCGATGGGCTTGCGGCCGAAGTGGCCCATGTCGGCGTACAGGGCCTCGGCGCCGGTCAGCGCCAGCACCACGGCACCAAGAATGGCCACGCCCATCCCCGGATGAACGATGAAGAAGTTCAGCGCCCACCCCGGATTGAAGGCCTTGAGTACCTCCGGGCTCTGCGAGATGCCATGCACCCCGAGCGCCGCCAGGGCCAGGAACCAGGCGACCATGATCGGGCCGAACGCCTTGCCGATCTTCTCCGTGCCGTGCTTCTGCACCAGGAACAGCGCCACCAGCACCACCAGCGAAATAGGCACTACCCAATGGTCGATGCCCTCGAACGCCAGGCCCATGCCCTCCACCGCCGACAGCACCGACACCGCCGGGGTGATCATGCTGTCACCGTAGAACAGCGAGGCGCCGACCAAGCCGCAGCCGACCATCAGCATGCGCAACCGCGGGTACTGCGCCGTGGCCCGCCGCGCCAGTGCGGTCAGGGCCATGGTTCCGCCCTCGCCCTGGTTGTCGGCGCGCAGGATGAACATCACATACTTGAACGACACCACCCACAGCAGCGACCAGAGGATCAACGACAGGATGCCCAGCACGCCATCGTGGTTGACCTGTACGCCATAGCCGCCGGTAAAGACCTCCTTGAGGGTGTACAGCGGGCTGGTGCCGATATCGCCATAGACCACCCCAACAGCCGCCACCAGCAGGCCCAACGGCCGTGCCACGCCCTGCCCGCCTTCGGCGTGACTGCTTGCCTGAACCATCGCCCTCTCCCCGCAGACGGTCATCTAGACCGGTTGAATTCCCACCCGCGCCGGGCCATCCCGGATGCCCCGGCGCAACGGCGCGCAGCATAGCGCAGCGTTCGTCGTATTTCTGCTGGTCAAGCGTCCTTGCGCTCGCTAGAATTGCGCACTTTTTGATCAGAGGCGCCGAAAGCGCCCACCAGGATCGCCCCCGTCACCGGTCGGGCGACCTGTATTCAATACCGAGGTTAGCCATGTCCACCACTCCCGCCACCCCAAAGGTCGGCTTCGTTTCCCTGGGTTGCCCCAAGGCCCTGGTCGATTCCGAGCGCATCCTGACCCAGCTGCGCATGGAGGGCTATGAAGTCGTGCCCACCTACGAGGACGCCGACGTGGTGGTGGTCAACACCTGCGGCTTCATCGACAGCGCCAAGGCCGAGTCGCTGGAAGTGATCGGCGAGGCGATCAAGGAAAACGGCAAGGTCATCGTCACCGGCTGCATGGGTGTCGAGGAAGGCAACATCCGCGACGTGCACCCGAGCGTGCTGTCGGTCACCGGCCCGCAGCAGTACGAGCAGGTGGTCAACGCCGTGCACGAAGTGGTGCCGCCACGCCAGGACCACAACCCGCTGATCGACCTGGTGCCACCGCAAGGCGTCAAGCTGACCCCGCGCCACTACGCCTACCTGAAGATTTCCGAAGGCTGCAACCACAGCTGCAGCTTCTGCATCATCCCGTCGATGCGCGGCAAGCTGGTCAGCCGTCCGGTCGGTGAAGTGCTGAGCGAGGCCGAGCGCCTGGTCAAGGCCGGCGTCAAGGAGATCCTGGTGATCTCCCAGGACACCAGCGCCTACGGCGTCGACGTCAAGTACAAGACCGACTTCTGGAACGGCCGCCCGGTCAAGACCCGCATGCTCGAGCTGTGCGAGGCCCTGAGCAGCCTGGGCGCCTGGGTGCGCCTGCACTACGTGTACCCATACCCGAACGTCGATGACGTGATCCCGCTGATGGCCGCCGGCAAGATCCTGCCGTACCTGGACATCCCGTTCCAGCACGCCAGCCCCAAGGTGCTCAAGTCGATGAAGCGCCCGGCCTTCGAAGACCGCACCCTGGCGCGCATCAAGAACTGGCGCGAGCAGTGCCCGGAGCTGGTGATCCGTTCGACCTTCATCGTCGGCTTCCCCGGCGAGACCGAGGAAGACTTCCAGTACCTGCTCGACTGGCTGACCGAAGCCCAGCTCGACCGCGTCGGCTGCTTCCAGTATTCGCCGGTCGAAGGCGCCCCGGCCAATGACCTGGGCCTGGAAGAGGTGCCCGACGACATCAAGCAGGACCGCTGGGATCGCTTCATGGCCCATCAGCAGGCCATCAGCGCCGCACGCCTGCAACAGCGCATCGGCAAGGAGATCGAAGTGTTGATCGACGAAGTCGAGGAGCAAGGCTCGGTGGGCCGCAGCTTCTTCGACGCACCGGAAATCGACGGCAGCGTGTTCATCGATGGCGACCACGGCTTCAAGCCGGGCGACAAGGTGCGTTGCCGCATCGTCGATGCCGATGAGTACGACATGTGGGCCGAGCCCATCTGAGCCGCCACGCAGCGCACGATACCCCGCCACTGGCGGGGTATTTTTTTGCATCTATGGTTGTGCAGAGGCCATTCGATGCACAGGAGCCGATCAGGATGAAGGCAGCGCTGACATTGCACACCCCGCGTTACGCCGACTACCCGGAACTGGTGCGGATCTGGGAAGCCTCGGTGCGCGCCACCCACGACTTCCTGCCCGAGGGCTACCTGCTGCTGCTGCGCGACCACGTGCTGCGCAAGTACCTGGACGCGGTGATGCTGGTTTGCTGCATGAACAGGAAGCGGCGCATCCTCGGCTTTGCAGGTGTGGCCAATGGTCGCGTCGATCTGCTGTTCGTCGACCCCGAGTGCCGTGGTCAAGGTGTCGGGCAACGCCTGCTGCGCCACGCCGTGGCTGAGCTCAATGCCGAACGACTGGACGTCAACGAGCAGAATCCCCAGGCGCTGGGCTTCTACCTGCATGAGGGCTTCGAGGTGGTCGGCCGCTCGGAAACCGACGGCCTGGGCCAGCCCTATCCCCTGCTACATATGAAGCTGGCGCATCCAACCTCCTGGTCTGCCCCGAAATGGCGCAAATGACAGCGATTTGCAGCCGCAACCCTGCCCAGGCAGGTACAATGGCGGCTTTTCCCGTCGCGTGAATCCATTGTCCATGTCCGAACCCATCCGCCTGTCCAAACGCCTGATCGAACAGCTTGGCTGCTCCCGCCGAGAGGCTGAGCTGTACATCGAGGGAGGCTGGGTCACAGTCGACGGCGCGGTGGTCGAGCAGCCGCAATTCAAGGTCATGGAGCAACGGGTCGAATTGCTGCCCGGCGCCCGCGCCGAAGCGCTCGAGCCGGTCACCTTGCTGCTCAACCAGCTCGCCGGCCAGGACCTGGCAAGCGCTCAGGCGGGCATGACCATGGCCAGCCTCAGCGACGCCCAGCGTGACACGGTGCGCCCGCTGCACGGGCATTTCGCCCGGCAGGCCTGCGTCGCCCCGCTGCTGCCCGGCGCCAGCGGCCTGCAACTGTTCACCCAGGACTGGCGGGTAACCCGCAAGCTCGACGCCGACCTGCGCCGCATGGAGCAGGAATACATCGTCCAGGTCAGCGGCGAAGCCAAGCCGGGGTCGCTGGAGCGCCTGGCGCGCGGGGTCGAGCGCAAGGGCGTGGAGCTGCCGCGCGCCAAGGCCAGCTGGCAGAACGAACAGCACCTGCGCATCGTCCTGAAGAACCCGCAAGCGGGCGTCATCGAGCAACTGTGCGAGACCGCCGGCCTCAAGGTGCTGGGCATGCGCCGCATCCGCCTGGGCGGAGTATCCATGGGCAAGCTGCCCCTGGGTCAATGGCGCTATCTGGCCGCCACCGAACGCTTCTAGCATCACCGCCGCGCCACGATGGCGCGGCACTTGAACAGGATTCGCCGCAATGAACCACAACGATGTACTGCGCAGCCTGCGCTACATGCTCAAGGTCAACGACCAGAAGATGGCCGAGATCATTGGGCTGTCCGGCCTGCAGGTGACCGCCGAGGCCGTCGCCGGCTATGTGAAGAAGGAAGAGGAACCTGGCTTCGTGCGCTGCCCCGAGAACGTCATGGCGCATTTTCTCGATGGCCTGGTGATTCATCGTCGCGGCCGCGACGACAGCCGCCCGGCGCAGCCGATCGAAGTGCCGGTGACCAACAACACCGTGCTCAAGAAACTGCGCGTGGCGTTCGAGTTGAAGGAAGACGACCTGCACGCCGTGCTGAAATCGGTCAATTTCCCGGTGTCCAAGCCCGAACTGAGCGCACTGTTCCGCAAGGTCGGCCACGACAACTACCGTCCCTGCGGCGATCAGTTGCTGCGCAACTTCCTCAAGGGCCTCACGCTTCGCGTGCGCGGCTGAGCGGCGATGCAGCATACGGTCTCGCCGGTCGGCATCGTGCGCTCCTGCTTCAAGGAGAAGTTCGCCATTCCGCGCCAGCCACAGCTGGCGCCAGCGGCGCGTGGCGTGCTGGAACTGCTGCCGCCGTTCGACCAGGGCGACGCGGTGCAAGGGTTGGAGCAGGTCAGCCACGTCTGGCTGCTGTTTCTCTTCCATGAGGCCCTGGAGGACAAGCCACGCCTGAAGGTTCGCCCACCGCGCCTGGGCGGCAACAAGAGCATGGGGGTGTTCGCCACTCGGGCCACCCACCGGCCCAACGGCATCGGCCAGTCGGTGGTACGCCTGGAAGGTGTCGAGCCAGGGCGCCTGCTGCTCTCGGGCATCGACCTGCTGGACGGCACACCGGTGCTGGACATCAAGCCCTACGTGCCTTATGCCGACAGCCTCGCCGAAGCGACCAATCGCATGGCCGACGGCGCGCCGGCGCCCATTGCGGTGCAGTGGAGCGACACTGCCCTGCCCCAGGCGCGCGAGCACGCATCGCGCCTGGGCGAACCACTGGTCGAGCTGATCGAGCAATGCCTGGCGCAGGATCCTCGCCCGGCCTACCAGATACCGCCGTCGGAGCGGGTGTACGGCGTAAGGTTCTGGGATGTGCAGGTCAGGTGGCACTACCCGCAACCGGATGCGATTCGGGTGCTGGAAGTGGTGCGCGAACGCTGAAGCCCCGCCATTTTCACGTCCGGCCACTTCGCGGGTAAACCCGCTCCCACAGGATCTTCACCGGCCCCTGTAGGAGCGGGTTCACCCGCGAAGGGCCGGCTGCCAATCCAAATATCGCAGACATAAAAAAACGCAGGCCGGGCCTGCGTTTCTCATTCATGCCGCTCGCCTCACTTCTCGACGAAGGCACGCTCGATCAGGTAGTCGCCCGGCTCGCGCATGCGCGGGGAAATCTTCAGGCCGAAGCTGTCCAGCACTTCGCTGGTCTCGTCGAGCATGCTCGGGCTGCCGCAGATCATCGCACGATCGTCCTGCGGATTGATCGGTGGCAGGCCGATATCAGTGAACAGCTTGCCGCTGCGCATCAGATCGGTCAGACGACCCTGGTTTTCGAACGGCTCGCGCGTCACGGTCGGGTAGTAGATCAGCTTGTCACGCACCGACTCGCCGAAGAACTCGTTCTGCGGCAGGTGCTCGGTGATGAACTCGCGGTAGGCCACTTCGTTCACGTAACGCACGCCATGGACCAGGATCACCTTTTCGAAACGCTCGTAGGTCTCGGGGTCCTGGATCACGCTCATGAACGGGGCCAGGCCGGTGCCGGTGCTCAGCAGGTACAGGTGCTTGCCCGGGTTCAGGTCGTCGAGCACCAGGGTGCCGGTCGGTTTCTTGCTGATGATGATCTCGTCGCCTTCCTTCAGGTGCTGCAGCTGGGAGGTCAGCGGACCGTCCGGCACCTTGATGCTGAAGAACTCCAGATGCTCTTCCCAGTTCGGCGAAGCGATGGAGTAGGCGCGCATGAGCGGGCGGCCACTGTCCTGCTGCAGGCCGATCATCACGAACTGACCGTTCTCGAAGCGCAGGCCCGGGTCGCGGGTGCACTTGAAGCTGAACAGGGTGTCGTTCCAGTGGTGCACACTGAGGACACGTTCGTGGTTCATGTTGCTCATCGGTGGGGCTCCTGAAGGAAAACGCGGCGCGCGCAGGACGCGCAGTTGCGCGATAGTTTAGGGGCAGCGACAATATCTGTTAACTGAATTATCAAGATATGTGTTATCGGTTATATAGATATGCGATTCACACTTCGTCAGCTCCAGGTCTTCGTCGCCGTCGCCCAGCACCAGAGCGTGTCCCGGGCTGCTGGCGTGCTGGCCTTGTCACAATCGGCCGCAAGCACGTCGATCACCGAACTGGAACGCCAGTCCAGCTGCCAGCTCTTCGACCGCGCCGGCAAACGCCTGAGCCTGAATGCCCTGGGCCATCAATTGCTGCCCCAGGCGGTCGCCCTGCTCGACCAGGCCAAGGAAATCGAGGACCTGCTCAACGGCAAGTCGGGGTTCGGCTCGCTGGCGGTCGGCGCCACCCTGACCATCGGCAACTATCTCGCCACGCTGCTGATCGGCAGTTTCATGCAGGTACACCCGGAGAGCCAGGTGAAACTGCATGTACAGAACACTGCGCATATCGTGCAGCAAGTGGCCCACTACGAAATTGACCTGGGTCTAATCGAAGGTGACTGCAACCATCCCGACCTAGAGGTGCAGCCCTGGGTGGAGGACGAGCTGGTGGTGTTCTGCGCACCACAGCATCCGCTGGCCAAGGTCGGCCACGCCGATATCGAGCAGCTTTCCCATGAGGCCTGGATCCTGCGCGAACAGGGCTCGGGCACACGCCTGACCTTCGATCAGGCCATGCGTCATCACCGCGCCAACCTGAACATCCGCCTGGAGCTGGAGCACACCGAAGCGATCAAGCGCGCCGTGGAGTCGGGCCTGGGCATCGGCTGCATCTCACGCCTGGCCCTGCGCGACGCCTTCCGTCGCGGCAGCCTGGTCGCGGTGGAAACCCCGGCCCTGGACCTGTCGCGGCAGTTCTACTTCATCTGGCACAAGCAGAAGTACCAGACCTCCGCCATGCGCGAGTTTCTCGAGCTGTGCCGCAGCTTCACCGCCGGCGTGCAGCGCAGTGACGAGATCGTCCTGCCGCCGATCGCCTAGCCGAGCAGGATCACGCCCCAGACCACCGCGACCATGGTCATCGCCACCAGTTGCGCGGCGCTGCCCATGTCCTTGGCGTTCTTCGACAGCGGGTGGCGATCGAGGGAAATACGGTCGATCGCCGCCTCGACCGCCGAGTTGAGCAGCTCGACGATCAGACCGAGCAGGCACACGGCGATCAGCATGGCCCGCTCGACACGGCTGACCGGCAGCCAGAAGGCCGTCGGGATCAGCAGCACGTTGAGCAGCACCAGTTGGCGGAAGGCGGCCTCGCCCTTGAAGGCGGCGCGCAGACCGTCGAGCGAATAGCCGGCGGCGTTGAAGATGCGTTTGAGGCCGGTCTGGCCCTTGAATGGCGACATGGGTGTCACTTCACCGTTGAAAGGCCGGAAGGCTAATCCAGCACGGGTCAAAAAAGCGTGAACGCTCGGCTACTTAGCTGGCCGAAACCGATTCAAGTTGTTGCAGCAGCAGCGCCGCCTGGGTCCGCGTGCGCACGCCCAACTTGCGGAAGATCGCCGTCACGTGGGCCTTGATGGTCGCCTCGGACACATTCAGTTCGTAGGCGATCTGCTTGTTCAGCAGGCCCTCGCAGACCATGGTCAGCACGCGGAACTGCTGCGGCGTGAGACTGGCCAGCCCCTCGCTGGCGGCCTTGGCTTCGGCCGAGACATCGACCTTGTCGAAGGCTTGCGGCGGCCACCAGACATCGCCGTCGAGCACCTTCTGCACGGCATCCTGGATGACCTCCAGGTTGCTCGACTTGGGAATGAAACCGCTGGCGCCAAACTCGCGGGACTTGACCACGACCGCCGCCTCTTCCTGGGCCGAGACCATCACCACCGGGATCTGCGGGTATTGCCCGCGCAGCAGCACCAGCCCCGAGAAGCCATAGGCGCCGGGCATGTTCAGGTCCAGCAGGACCAGGTCCCAGTCAGCTTTTTCGCTCAGGCGGGTTTCCAGTTCGGCGATGCTCGCCACCTCCACCAGACGCACGTCAGGGCCCAGGCCGAGCGTGACGGCCTGGCGCATCGCGCTGCGAAACAAGGGGTGGTCATCGGCAATCAGGATTTCGTATGTGGCCATCGATCTATGGATCCTGTTCTGTGCCAGGCGCAAGGGGTACGGAAAGCGTCTGGCGGGCAACTCATGGCGCGAACGGCGGGGCCGCCGGCCGGGATGGCACGGCAAAGTCCGGGATAACGGCAACTTCGTCGTGCCCGAAGCGGCGCCAAGGATGCCGAGCAGGTCCCGGGTGGTCAAGCCAATTGCCCGGTCGTCCCGCCCACCCTGGCTGCCAGCCCCGACAGTATGAACCAATCCTTCGCGCCTGCCCCTTGGACTATAGGAAGGTATGCAAACGCTGGTGGACCTCATCCTGCTCGTCCAGTGGCAGGCGGCGCTTGCCGCTGAGGTAGTGCAGGCTGAACAGGTCGAGGTAGGCGTCGAGCGCCTGCGAAGCCTGGGTGTCCCCCGCCAGGTCCAGGCACATGGCGGCCACTTCCGCGGTGCAGAAGTGGTCGTCGCGCTTGGAACGGCGCAGACGGTAGCGCGACATTTGCTCGGCCTGCAGGCTCAGCACGGGGAACTTGTCCAGGTACGGACTCTTGCGGAACATCTTGCGCGCTTCCGTCCAGGTGGCGTCGAGCAGGATGAACAGCGGACGCTTGCCGGGTTCGCGCGCGACTTCGCCGACCACTCGCTCCTGGGCGACGAATTCGCCGGGAAAGACGATGTAGGGCTGCCACTGCGGGTCGTCGAGCAACGCCAGCAACTGCTCGTCCACCGAAGTGCGCAACCAGCCGAAGGCCGACGTGTGCTCGATCAGGTCGGCGATCAGCCAGCCGGTATTGGTCGGCTTCAACGGCTCGGTGTCGTGCATCAACAGACACACCCCGGACTCGGCCTGCACGCGGGGCTTCCAGGCACACAGGCAATGGGTGGCGATCACCCGGCAATCCGGGCAGCGTTCGGCACGCGAGCCACGGGCGATGAAGGGCTTGATGCTACGGGCCAGGCGTTCGGCGCGCAGGCGTGCTACCGCGTGGCTCATGGCCGCAGGCCCAGGCAAAGGGATGGGACAAACACAGGGACGACTCGCTGAGTGACAGAGCGCCAGTCTACCAGAGCGGGCGTCATTTGCCGTGCAGCGCTGCCTTGCGCTCCTTTATAATCGCCTCTTCCAGCGGCCGGAAACCCCAAGGGTTTCATGGAACGCCGCCCGCCGGCGCAGGTCAAAGCGCCAGTCATCGAACCAGGAGAGATCCATGCTGCGTCTTATTGCCCCGCCCCTGAGCCTGCTGCTCGCCCTGCCCCTGGCCGCCCAGGCTGCGTCCAAGCAGGAGTACGAGCTCACCCAGACGCTGCAGAAGGTCGCCAAGGAAAGCAGCGTCGGCACCCCACGGGCCATCAACGAAGACATTCTCGACCAGGGCTACACCGTAGAAGGCAAGGCCCTGATCAATCACCTGAGCGTGCGTCAGGAGCATGCCGAGCGCATGCAGGCCAATCCCGCCCAGGTGCGCAGCCAACTGGGCGACAGCGTGTGCCGCAACAATGGTTACCGCCAGTTGATGTCCAAGGGTGCGGTGATGGTCTACCGCTTCAGCGTGTACAAGACCAACCAACCGGTCATGGACCAGGCGTTCGACGCCGCCAGTTGCATGGCAGGCAACAAGAAGAAGTGATTCAGGCCACCCGATCGCTGTCACTGGCGCGCCGCTGCTCTTCATCGGCGCGCAACTCCGCCAGCAAGGCCTGCAGATAACGCGAATGCCGCTCGTCGCCCTCCAGGCGCCGCAGGCATTCACCCTCCAGGCTCAAGCGATGCTCCAACGCTGACCGCTCCAGCAACTGCAAGAGTTGCCCATCCACCTCGATCACCAGCCGATGCATACCGCCACCTCCGTGCATCGTGCGCCTGTGCCCTCCCAGTAAACCAAAGCGCCGAACCGCTTGGATCCGATCCGACCAGCGGCTCTCTCTATTGCCGAAAGCGGCGTGAACGCGTGCCAGCGTCTAGATTGAAAGCGAGTACCCAGCACAACGACAACAAGATGGAATTGCCACTGCATCATGGCCTTGAAGGCCTACTGCAACGCTTGAGGATCACACTCAGGCTACAGCAGCCAGCGACACACGCAGTGTCGCGGCCGGGACACACCATCGGCCCGGTCAGAGGTTTTGCTGCAGAAGGAGACGTTGAATGCCTTATCAACCGAACGAGCTGTTGTTCAACCACTTCCGCGACAGCGGCATCGACTTGAGCAAGATCGACGAACAACTGCAACTGGTCGCGCCCAACAGCCCCAACCTGCCGCTGTACCGCGACATGATGCTGACCGTCCTGCGCATGGCCCATGACGATCGCAACCGCTGGAACGCCAAGATCACCCTGCAGGCCTTGCGCGAGCTCGACCACGCGTTCCGCACGCTCGAGCGCTACAAGGGGCGACGCAAGGTCACGGTGTTCGGCTCGGCACGCACCCCCGTGGAACATCCCATGTATGCCCTGGCGCGAGAGCTGGGGGTGACCCTGGCACGCTCGGACCTGATGGTGATCACTGGCGCCGGCGGCGGCATCATGGCCGCGGCCCATGAAGGCGCCGGCACCGAGCATAGCCTGGGCTTCAACATCACCCTGCCGTTCGAGCAGCACGCCAACGCCACGGTCGACGGCACCGACAAGCTGCTGCCGTTCCATTTCTTCTTCATCCGCAAGCTGTTCTTCGTCAAGGAGGCCGATGCGCTGGTGCTGTGTCCAGGGGGCTTCGGCACCCTCGACGAGGCGCTGGAAGTGCTGACCTTGATCCAGACAGGCAAGAGCCCGCTGGTGCCAGTGGTACTGCTGGACTCGCCCGGCGGCAGCTTCTGGCGCGACGCGCTGAGCTTCATCAGCCGCCAGCTCGAGGAAAACCGCTACATCCTGCCCAGCGACCTCAAGCTGGTGCGCCTGGTACATAGTGCCGATGAGGCGGTGGAGGAAATCAACCAGTTCTACAGCAACTACCACTCCAGCCGCTGGCTGAAGAACCAGTTCGTGATCCGCATGCATCACCCGCTCAGCGACGCGGCGCTGCATGATGTGGAGGAAGGCTTCGCCGACTTGCGCCTGAGCGGCAGGTTCCACCAGCAACCGGACAGCGGTGCCGAGCACGAGGAAGGTAACTTCAGCCACCTGACACGCTTGACCTTCGCCTTCAACGGTCGCGACCAGGGGCGTCTGCGCGAGCTGGTGGATTTCATCAACCTGCCGGAGAACTGGGCCAAACCCCAGCCGATGCATACCACCCAGCGGGCACGGGAAGCCTTGAAAGTCAGCTGAACGAAAAATGCCCTGCATGACCGCCTCTTTCAAGGCGACCATGCAGGGCATCATTCAAGGCTTCAGTAGTCGTCGAGGTCGCGACCACTGAACAGCCGGCCGATCATCTCCATGGAAAAACCACGGTAGGCCAGAAAGCGTGTCTGCTGCGCACGGCTGCGTGGATCATGAGGGCGTTGTCCGGCGAACTTGCGCTGCCAGACATCGCGCAGCTGCGCGGCCCAGTCGACCTCGCTTTCACGCAGGGCCTGGTCGATATCACCACGGGCAAGTCCACGCTGCCCCAGCTCCTCGCGAATTCGCGCCGGGCCGTAACCAGCACCGGAACGGTAGCGGATGAAACTTTCGAGGTAACGGGCCTCACTGAGCAGCCCTTCTTCGGCAAGCCGATCGAGCGCGGGCTCGATCAGCTCATCCGGAGCACCGCGCTGACGCAGCTTGCGCGTCAACTCGACGCGACCGTGCTCGCGGCGGGCGAGCAGGTCCATGGCTGTCCGCCGAACGGCGACGGGAGTGTCGAGTACGACGGACATGGAGCCGATCAATAACCGGCGTCGGCGTCGGCCATGTCGTCGGCATCGGCTTCAACGGCAGCGGCCTTGCCAGCAGCGGCCACGGCACCTGCGGTGAGCAGCTTGTCGCGAATCTGCTTCTCGATCTCGGCACCAATGGCTGGATTCTCGTGCAGGTACTTGGCGGCGTTGGCCTTGCCCTGACCGATCTTGTTGCCCTGGTAGCTGTACCAGGCCCCGGATTTCTCCACCAGGCCTTGGGAAACGCCCAGGTCGATGATCTCGCCGTTGCGGTAGATGCCCTTGCCGTAGAGAATCTGGAACTCGGCCTGACGGAACGGTGGCGAGACCTTGTTCTTGACGATCTTGACGCGGGTTTCGCTGCCGACCACTTCGTCGCCTTCCTTGACCGCGCCGGTACGACGGATGTCCAGGCGCACCGAGGCGTAGAACTTCAGGGCGTTACCGCCGGTAGTGGTTTCCGGGCTGCCGAACATCACGCCGATCTTCATGCGGATCTGGTTGATGAAGATGACCAGGCAGTTGGCGTTCTTGATGTTGCCGGTGATCTTGCGCAGGGCCTGGGACATCAGGCGGGCTTGCAGGCCAACGTGCATGTCGCCCATCTCGCCTTCGATCTCGGCCTTGGGCACCAGGGCTGCCACGGAGTCGACGATGATCACGTCGACGGCGTTGGAGCGCACCAGCATGTCGGTGATTTCCAGGGCCTGCTCGCCAGTGTCCGGCTGCGAGACCAGCAGATCATCGACATTGACACCCAGCTTGCCGGCATACTCGGGGTCGAGGGCGTGCTCGGCGTCGACGAAGGCGCAAGTGGCGCCGTTCTTCTGGGCTTCGGCGATGACCGACAGGGTCAGCGTGGTCTTGCCCGAGGATTCCGGGCCATAGATAAAGCAAGTCATGCTAGAAACCGCCAAAACTGGTTCAGGTAGCTGTCCACACATCCTCCATCATCTCCCCTCCTAACGCCAAGCCCCTAAACTGTAAAGAATGGGCGGTTGCAGGAGCTGAGTGCAACACGGTTATTGAATTGAGGCAGGTGTATCTATTGCATCGCCATCGCTATTTCTATCGCCTCTATCATCTCTTCAATCGGGAATTTCCAGCTGAAGCGTTTGCGTGGCCGGATGTTCAGTTCGTAGGCAATGGCATACGGTGCCGTCAGGGAGCTTTGTTAATGGCATTAAGTAGCTGCTCACGCAACCCACGGCCCGGCTCGTCCTTTTTCTGAGCCATCAGGTACACACCCTTCCCGCCTGATTTCTTAGCCCATAACTCACCGATTAAGCGTTTCTCTTTATTAACCCGGCAATCAAATACACCAAATCATGCCGCGTAGGCGATACGTGGATGCCGGAAATAAGAACGGATTCTTTGGGGGTGTAATTGCAATCGCCTCATGACCGAGCGAACACGCCCTTCCAGTTCGTCCTGATTACGCGCTGGCAAGCCCGTACGGACCTGATGTTTCAAATCACAATTCAAATACTCGTCAGGATTCAACTCCGGGGCGTATGCCGGCAAGAAGAACAGTTCGATTTGCTCTTTGCGGTCGGCGACCCAGGCGCTCACCTTTTTGCTGTGGTGTACGCGCAGGTTGTCGAGAATCAAGAACACTTTGCGGCCCTGCGCATCGCGAATCAGGCGACCCAGGAAGCGAATCAGCACTGGGGCTGTCAGCGTTTCCCGATACAGCATGAAGCGCAGTTTGCCCCGATTGGTCACAGTGGAAATCATGTTGGTGGAAAAGCGACTGCCGCTGACCTGGCGCACTGGCGTTTCGCCAATAGGGGCGTAGCTGCGGCTAGCCTGGCTGTCACTGCGCATATCCTGCCCGTATCCATATCCACAGCTGCTGATGCAGAAATCAGCAATCCTACTGGGTCAATTTTCCATCAGCGCCAACACTTCAAGCTGTCCATCGACGACCTGTGCCATGACTCGTAACGCGACGAGTGTCCGAAGATGCGGTTGGCGTTGGTTGGTCATGGTTGTCCGCTGCACGTTTCTTGCGTTGCCGGCGGCGACCACTCCATTCCCTCTTCGAGGATCGGATGGCATTCGCTCACGACGATCAACGGTTTGTTCCGATTCACCAGCGCGAACATGGCGATGGAGCTTTCGACATCCGCCACCGGCACTTCCCCCTGTGGGTCAAGCCTGCCAACCCAGACATATTGCCGGGTCTCCAAACATGCAAGGTAATACGAAATACCCATGTTTCCTCCGAATTCGAATCAAGTCTTTTGCTGCGCCAATCCGGAACGGGAGGCAGTGCTGCCGGAAACATCGAAGGCAGCGCGATACGCTCACACGACAACTGCCTTCAAAATCGCCGCAGCAGCCGACCCGAAGCTGCCTGTGAGATTCTGCCAATATCGTCCATAGACTGACTCAAGGGTCGAAAAATCCGGCCACATCGAGGACTTCTTGTTTCCGAGCCGATTACACTGCTCGGATAATCCCTCCACCAAGCAATACGCACGAACAGTCAAAGCCTGGGTTGCCGCTGACCGGAGTTTTGTGAGCGTTGACCGGAATTTGGTGAGCGTTGCCGACCTGAAATGCCACCGATATTTAGTGACCGCCCCGATTTCCGTGATATCCATGACCATCGGCGTGTGCAAAACGCTCGAAAAACCCTGAAATCAGGGCACCGGAAACAGCTGAGCGCTAAAACAGCGCTATTGGGTTCCCGAACGTGCTGATAGCATCAAGCACGCCATCAGCCACAAACCTGCCATTGGTTTCCATGAAATCCTCTAAACGCCAGCCCCCAAGGATCGATCGTTGCCCAGTATTAGAGGCAGAGGCTCGAAGGTTGGCTGGCGGCATTTCAGAAAATGAACGCAAATTTCTCAGTGTAGCACTGGAAAATTTCAATGAATTGGAACCCCCGCAGGCCGCTTAGCAGGGCCTTCTGCTTGAGATAGAAATCAATCTATCTCCGTGGTTGAGCTCGACTTAGTGCTTTCATCGCAGAACAGCGGCTCAGCAGCTAACCAGCAGCCCAATGCTGGATGTAGATGCCCGAGCTTGTCCGCTAACTGGGACAATTCCTCTCTCCGCCGCTCTTCAAGCCTTCCTGCGAGCCAGATATCAGCGGCTTCCGGGTAATGCCGTAGAAGGCGTTCAGCCTGGAGGCGTATGGATTCAGGCAGGGTTGAATCCCTAGATAAGTCGCGCAAGAAGTCTCTTGTCTGCACCACGCTACGGGTGCGCTCATGAACCATGGTCACGGCAACTCTCCTAAATTGTCCGTGGGGGGAGACGGTTTCCCGTCAACAAGTCCCACGGCCCAGAGGGAGAGTGTATCGAATGGAGAACGAATAACCAAAATCGGAGCCCCTGATCAATCGCTCTCATCACTTCGATCCTCTCGCGACTCCCGCCACTCTGCTTTCAACCACAAAGAGTCCCCCAGTGCGGCCAAGGTTCCGATACCCCATGCCGTTACCTGGTAGTGCAGCCTACTGGAGCTCGCATTAGGTTCCGCGCTGAAAGAGTGCTGTATGCCTATGCCTACCCCAGAACGACGAGTGGCCGGCTCGGTTGCGGGTACGTCCTGCCAGCCTGGCCGGAGGACAATGTCATCAACTTTTGAAATTATCCATAAATATCATATAATTAGCGCTCAAATCAGTGCATGGGAGAAGCCCTTTTGACTACCTATACCGCATCGCTTGACACCGCCAGCCAAGCCCTGGCTTGAAAATTGTACAAAAAATAACCAGCCCGCTCGATTGTCCCGCCTTCATCGCCGCCCACCGCCAGAATCCTCAAGACTTTACCCGCCGACGCCAGCTCACCTTCAAGAACCTCGTCCTGTTCCTGCTCAATCAGCCGCGCACGGCCCTGCAAACCGAACTCGATCAGTTCTATCGCGTACTCAATCAGGCGTCGACTGAGACGCAAATGGTCACTGCGCAGGCCTTCAGCAAGGCGCGCGGCAAGCTCAAGCCCGAGGTCTTCGAGAGCCTCAACCAAACCCTTCAGCAACAGCTCGACAGCCTCGGGCTGCGCCAGACGTGGCGCGGGTTACGGGTACTCGCCGTGGACGGCTCGACCGTCCATTTACCGCTGGAGTCGGTCATGACGCGCTTTTTCGGCTGCCATAGCGAGTTTCCCGTTGCCCGTCTGTCTATGCTCTACGACGTCGCCGACGGCCAGACGCTACACAGCCTGATCGTGCCATCCGCAGTCGGCGAGCGCGATTGCGCCCATCTGCACCTCGAGCATCTGCCCGCTGACAGCCTGACGTTGTTTGATCGCGGCTACCCCGGACACTGGCTGTTTGCGCTGTTCGAGCAGCACCGGCGACATTTCCTGATGCGCCTGCCGTGTGGCTACAACGCGCAGGTCAAACAGTTTCTCCGCTCGGGGCAGACAGAAGACACGCAGTTCTTCTCTGCCAGTCATCCCGAGGCGCGCCTGTTCTGTACCGAGGCCGGCGTCGATCCCGCGGGCCGGGTCGAATTGCGCCTGATCCGGGTCGAGCTAGCCAGCGGTGAAAGCGAAGTGCTGCTGACCTCCCTGCTGGATCGACAGGCCTTCCCGGCCGAGGTGTTCGCGGATCTTTACCACCGCCGCTGGGGCATCGAAACGGACTACCGCCGCCTCAAGCAGACCCTCTGCCTCGACAACTTTAGCGGCCGTAGCGTGACGGCCGTGAAGCAGGACTTTCATGCCGGGCAACTGCTGAAAAACCTAGCGCTGCTGATGCAACATCTGCTGCAACCGGTCATCGAGCAGCGCCACAAAAGCCGCAAGCTGCGCTGGAAGGTCAACTTCACCCAAGGGGTGTCACGCCTCAAGAACACCCTGGTCGACCTGCTGGTACGCCCCGGTGTGCAGGGGCTGGCCAACGTGATGGAGTTGATGGCCAACAGCCTCAGCGCTGTGCGCCCGGGCCGCAGCTTCCCGCGCCAGCGTAAGCGCCTGGCCAGTCGCGGCTGCGAGGGCTACAAACCGACGCGCTAAGAACAAGCAGCACCCGAACTGCACCGCAAAAAAGCTGGCCAGACAGCGGCCGGCACGCGCTCGCCCGGAAAACGAGAAATCCCGCCCGCCGAGGCGAACCGGCATCCATTAAGCTGGCGTCTGGGTCGCACATGCGCTGAACTGGGGAGCAAAACCAGTGAAGGCACTGCTGCACCGCGCGTCCAAGCCCCGGGATTTCTTGCCCCGGCCAGGGCTGGGGGCTTAAGTTGATGACATTGGGCTAAAGCCGGCCCCTTAGCTTAATCGTTAGTGTCCGTTATTGGCCGGATAGCGCCCTTCCACCGCCGGCACCATGCGGCAGGCATTTTTCTGAGTTCGGATCTCATTGATGTGCTGCCAATTGCGACTGGACGATATTCCGTAGTCCATCAGGTTACCGCCTCTAAGTTGTAGACGAGCTCACCAGCAGTTTGCGGCGGTGCGACAGGTCACGAATGATCAGTAATTGCGGGGGAACAACACAGAGGGCAGCGCGCAGACGAAATCGCTGCGACACAACGTACTAGGTATAAGGGACAATTGCGGCAAGGTGATTACCACGTTGCGACTCCGTCCGGCGCAGAAGCCCCAGATATCAGAAGGCTTTGTTGTAGAACAATGAGTAGGATTCGATTCCGTCGTTCGGCTGCTTGATGCCGGCGTTGGAGTAATGCATGGCACGCAGGCCGACCTTGCGCTCGCCCGGCAGTTTCAGGCCGACGCCGAGGCGATCCTCGAAGTTGAACGAGGAGCCCAGCTGCTGCTCGCCGACGTCGGTCTTGGAGAAGAACGCGACGCCGATGCCGGCCTCGACGTACGGGGTGTAGCGCCAGCCACTGAACTCATAGGTGAACACCGGGCTGAACGACAGCGAGTGCGCGCCGGAATAGTCGTCGCCACCTTCCCAGTAGGTGTAGGCCGCGTCCCAGTAGCCGCTCAGCTGGCCGGTTTCGCTTTGCCACCAGCTCTTGTCCCATGCCTGCGCCAGGCTGGCGCGGAAGGTCATGTCGCCCTGCCCGGTGACGCCCAGAGCGCCCGAGACTTCAGCGGCGGCTACGGGGCCGGCGGCCAGGCCCAGCGCCAGCGCGCCGCCCAGAATCATGCGATTGATCAAAACGAACTCCTTACTTCAGTTCATGGTGAGTGTTGCGGGGCCATCAGCCCCCGCGGCCGAACGCTCGGCCGTGTCCGTCTTCCAGCCGCCACCCAGGGCGCGATACAGCTGGACTTCGCGGTTCAGCTGCAACAGATGGTCGCTGAGCAGCTGGCGCTGCGACGCGAACAGCTCGCGCTGGGCGTCGAGCACGGTGAGGTAGGTATCCACGCCCTCGTCGTAACGCTGGCGGGCCAGCTGGTAGTAGGCGCGGTTATTGTCGACCAGATCGCTCTGCGCCTGTACCTGTTCGTCGTAGGTGCCGCGCGCGGCGAGGCCGTCGGCGACCTCGCGGAAGGCGGTCTGGATGGCCTTCTCGTACGCCGCGACGTGGATGTCCTTCTGGATCTCGGCATAGTCGAGATTGGCCTTCAACCGCCCGGCGGTGAAGATCGGCAGGTTGATCCGCGGGACCAGACTCCAGGCCCCGGAACCGCCGTCGAACAGGCCGTCCAGTTCGCTGCTGGCGGTGCCGGCGCTGCCGGTCAGGCTGATGCTCGGGAAGAACGCCGCGCGTGCCGCGCCGATATTGGCGTTGGCGGCCAGCAGGCGGTACTCCGCGGCGCGGATGTCCGGGCGACGCAGCAGCAGATCGGCCGGCAGCCCGGCGGGGAAATCGGCCAGCGTATCCATCTGCAACTTGCCGCCTGCCGGCAGATCGTTCGGAATCGCCGCGCCCAGCAGCAGGCGCAAGGCGTTGACATCCTCGGCGATGAGCCGGGTGTACAGCGCCTTCTGCGTACGCGCCTGATCGACCAGCGTGCGCGCCTGGCGCACGTCCAGTTCCGAGGCAGTGCCGGCTTCGGCACTGGCTTCGATCAGCGACAGGCTCTGCCGGTAGCTTTCCAGCGTGGCCTCGCTCAGCTCCAGCAGCGCCTGGTCGGTGCGCCAGGCGAAATAGGCGGTGGCGACGTCGCCGACCAGAGCGATGTGCACGCTGCGCTGGGCTTCTTCGCTGGCCAGGTACTGCTCCAGCGCCGCGCGGCTGAGGCTGCGGATGCGGCCGAAGGCGTCCAGCTCGTAGGATACGCCCAGCGCTACGTCGTAGCGGCTCTGGATACCCGCCTCGCCGGTCGGCGAGAGGTCGTCCGGCAGGCGCTGGCGACTGCCACTGCCGCCCGCATCGACGCCGGGGAACAGCTCGGCACGCTGGATGCGGTGCAGCGCGCGGTAGGCCTCGACGTTCAGCGCGGCCTGACGCAGGTCGCGGTTGTTCTGCAGCGCCACGCCGATCAGCTCGCGCAGCGCGGCGTCGCGGAAGAACTCCTGCCAGCGCAGATCGGCCGCGCGCGTGTCGCCCTGCTCCGCCTGATCGTAGGCCGCGCCCTGCGGCCAGTCGGCCTCGATCGGCGCCTGCGGTCGCTGGTACTGCGGGATCAGACTGCAGCCGCCCAGTGCCAGGGCAACCGCGAGGGTCAAAGGCTTGAACTTCATGCGGTTTCTCCTTCGGCTTCGGCAACGGCGCGCGGCTGCTTGCGGCCCTCGAACAGCTTGACCACCACCACGTAGAACAGCGGCACGAAGAACACCGCGAGCACGGTGGCGGTAATCATCCCGCCGACCACGCCGGTAGCGACCGAGTGCTGGCTGCCGGCACCGGCGCCACTGGCCAGAGCCATGGGCAATACACCGAAGGTAAAGGCCAAGGAAGTCATGACGATCGGTCGCAGCCGCAGCCTGGCCGCATGAACGGCAGCATCGACCAGCGGCATGCCTTCCTTCTCATACAAATCCTTGGCGAACTCGACGATGAGGATGGCGTTCTTCGCCGACAGGCCGACCGTGGTCATCAGGCCAATCTGGAAGTAGACGTCGGCGTTCAGTTCACGCATTAGCGTGGCAAGTACCGCGCCGAGAATGCCCAGCGGAACCACCATCATCACCGACACCGGTACCGACCAGCTTTCATAAAGTGCAGCCAGGCAGAGGAACACGATTAGCACAGTCAGCGCATAAAGCATGGGCGCCTGGTCGCCGGTTTGGATCTCCTCGTAGGACAGGCCGGTGTAGCTCAGGCCGATGCCTGACGGCAGCTGCTGCATGATCTCGGCGATGGCGATCATCGCGTCACCGGTGCTGTAGCCCGGCGCCGGCTCACCGAGGATTTCCACCGAGGAGATGCCGCCGTAGCGTTCCAGCTTGGGCGAGCCGAAGGACCATTCGCCAGTGGCGAAGGCCGAGAACGGCACCATCTCGCCGAGGGCGTTGCGCACATACCACTTGTCGAAGTCTTCCGGCGAGATGCGCGAAGTGTCTTCGCCCTGGATGTAGACGCGCTTGACCCGGCCGCGATCGATGAAGTCGTTGACGTACATCGAGCCCCAGGCCGCCGACATGGTCTGGTTGATCGCCGCGATGCTGACCTGCAGCGCACGGGCCTTCTCATCGTCGATGTTGACCTGGAACTGCGGCTCGTCGTCCTTGCCGTTGGGGCGCACCGCGCGCAGCTTCGGATGCTCGCCGGCCAGCTGCAGGAACTGGTTGCGCGCCTCCATCAGCGCGGCGTGACCGACGCCGGAGTTGTCCTGCAGATAGAGGTTGAACCCCATCGCGTTACCCATTTCCAGGATCGCCGGCGGCACGAAGGCCATGACGGTGGCGTCCTTGATCTGGGCGAAGCGGGCGTTGGCGCGCTGGGCCAGGCTGAACACGTCCTGGCCTTCCGCGGCGCGCACGCTCCAGTCCTTGAGCATGACCAGACCGAGGCCGGAGTTCTGCCCGCGACCGGCGAAGTTGAAGCCGTTGACGGTCAGCACGTGCTGGATCAGCTGGCCTTCCTCATTGCGCAGGTAGTCGCTCACTTCCTGCAGTACCGCTTCGGTGCGTTCGGCGGAGGAATTCACCGGCATCCGCACCTCCACCATCATCAACCCCTGGTCCTCGTTGGGCAGGAACGCCTTGGGAATCTGGGTGAACAGATAGCCGGTACCGGCGGTAATCAACACGAACGCCAGCAGGTAGCGCCCGCGATTCTTGAGCATGCCGCTGACGCCGCGTTCGAAGCGATTCGTGCCACGGTCGAAAATACGGTTGAACCAGCCGAAGAAGCCTTTTTTCTCGTGGTGGGCGTCGCCCTTGGGCTTCTTCAGGATGGTGGCGCACAGCGCCGGGGTGAAAATCAGCGCGACCAGTACCGAGAGGCTCATGCAGAGCACGATAGTCACGGCGAACTGCTTGTAGATGATCCCCGCCGAGCCGCCGAAGAAGGCCATCGGCACGAACACCGCCGACAGCACCAGGCCGATGCCGACCAGCGCGCCCTGAATCTGCCCCATGGATTTGCGCGTCGCTTCCAGCGGCGTCAGCCCTTCTTCGTGCATCAGACGCTCGACGTTCTCAACCACCACGATGGCGTCATCCACCAGCAAACCGATGGCCAGCACCATGGCGTACATGGTCAGCACGTTGATGCTGATGCCGAAGGACGGCAGCAGGGCGAAGGCGCCAAGCAGAACGACGGGCACCGCCAGGGTCGGAATCAGGGTGGCGCGGAAGCTCTGCAGGAACAGGAACATCACCAGAAATACCAACGCCACGGCTTCGATGATGGTGTAAATCACCGAACTGATCGAGGCTTCCACCACCGGGGTGGTGTCGTAGGGATAGAACACCTCGACCCCTTCCGGCAGATAGGCCTTCTGCTTCTCCATCACGGCTTTCACCGCCTTCACGGTTTCCAGCAGGTTGCCGCCGCTGGCCAGGCGCAGGGCCAGGGCCGCCGACGGTCTGCCGTTGTGCTTGCTGGAAATGGCGAAGTTGTCGGCGCCCAGCGCGACCCGGGCAACGTCCTTGACGCGGATCTGCGAGCCGTCGGTTTTGACCTTGACCAGGATTTCCTCGAACTCCTCGGGCGTGGTCATGCGCGTCTTGCCCAGCACCGTGGCGTTGAGCTGCACGCCGCTGAGCGTCGGCAGACCGCCGAGCTGGCCGGAGGAAACCTGTACGTTCTGCTCGCGGATAGCGTCGGCAACATCGCCTGGAGTCAGCTGGTAACTGTTGAGCTTGGCCGGATCGAGCCAGATGCGCATGGCATAGGGCGAGCCGAACAGCATGTAGTCGCCGACGCCGTCGATGCGCGAGATCGGGTCCTGCAGCTGCGAAGCGATCACGTTGCCGAGGTCGAAGTTGCTCATCTTGCCGGTGCTGTCCGCCAGCCCGATGATCAGGAAGAAGTTCTGCTGGTACTTCACCACGCGCAGCCCTTGGCGCTGCACTTCCTCGGGCAGCCTGGGCGTGGCCAGCTGCAGCTTGTTCTGCACCTGGACCTGGGCGATATCCGGGTCGGTGCCCTGCTCGAAGGTCACGATGATGGTCATGCTGCCGTCGGAATTGCTCTCCGCGGACATGTAGCGAAAACCGTCGAGGCCGCTGAGCTGCTGCTCGATGACCTGCACCACGGTGTCCTGCACGGTCTGCGCGGAGGCGCCGGGGTAGCTGACCTGGATGGCCACGGCCGGGGCGGCGATGTTGGGGTACTGGCTGATCGGCATTTTCACCAGCGACAACGCGCCGGCGAGCATGGCGACGATCGCCAGCACCCAGGCGAAGATCGGCCGGTCAATGAAAAAACGGGACATGAACGTCTAGCTCCTCAGTGGGCTGTGGCAGCAGTGGGCTCGCCAAACTCGGTAACCAGATGGACGTTGCTGGCCTCCACTGGCTTTACCGTGACGCCACTGCGGGCGTGCTGGGTGCCTTCGGTGATCACACGTTCGCCGTCGGCGAGGCCCTTGCCGATCAGCCAAGCATTACCGACGGTGCGCAGGGTCTCGACTTCGCGCTTCTCGACGCTGTTGTCCTGCTTGACCACCCAGACGCTGGGAACGCCGCGTGTATCGCGACTGACCGCCTGCTGCGGCACGAGGATGGCGTCCTGCTGGGTGCCTTCCTTGAGCAGCGCATGCACGAACATGCCCGGCAGTAGCTTGCGGTCCGGGTTGGGAAACTCGGCGCGCAACGTCACCGAACCGGTGGTCGGGTCGACGCTCACCTCGGAGAACTTCAGGGTGCCGGGCAACGGATAGGCGCTGCCGTCATCGAGCGTCAGGCTGACCTCGGCCTGGTCACTGCCGGTTTTCTGCAGGCGGCCGGATTCCAGCGCGCGGCGCAGGCCGAGCAGCTTGGTGATCGGCTGGTTGACGTCCACGTATATCGGATCGAGCTGGGTCACGGTGGCCAGTTCCTGGGCCTGGCCGTTGGTCACCAGCGCCCCCTCGGTCACTGCCGAGCGGCCGATGCGCCCGGAGATCGGCGCCAGCACCTTGGTGTACTGCACGTCGATGCGTGCCACCTGCACTTCCGCCTGCGCCTGCTTCCAGGCGGCCTGGGCGTCGTCGTACTGCTGCTGGCTGACCGCATTGGTCTTCAGCAGGCGCTCGTAGCGGCGGGCCAGGTTCTCGGCGGTGGTCAGGTTGGCTTCGGCGCGGGCCAGGCGCGCCTCGTAGGTGCGCGGATCGATCTGGTACAGCTGCTGGCCTTTCTTCACCTCCGAGCCCTCGGTGAACAGGCGCTGCTGGAGGATGCCGGAAACCTGCGGGCGCACCTCGGCGACCCGGTAGGCGCTGGTGCGACCCGGCAGGTCGGTGGTCAGGGTCAGCGGCTGCGCCTGTACGGTGTAGACGCCGACCTCGGGCACCGGCGCCGCGGTTTGCGTCTTGTCCGACTCCACGCAGCCGGCCAGCAACAGTGCCGCCAGCGGAACGGAATGCCATGCGCGCGATTTAGCTTTTCGGTGATTCACCTGTTGTCTCCCCTCAAATGCACAAAGGCTGTACCATATAGCGATTCAGTGTATCACTATACAGTTCAGTAGAGACAACTCGGAATATGTAACAGGCCTGAACAAGGAACTGGCAACTCCGGTCCGCGACGTTGAAGAATGCCTGTTCACTCTTGCGAAGCTGCTGGAAAACCCCCGCAACCCAAGTGGGCGTAGTACATAAGAGGATGCTATGACACAGACAGACCAGGCCGCTGAAGCCGGCCGGCACAACGGTATTCAGGTAATCGCCCGCGCAGGAGCGATCATGCGGGCCCTGGGCGACAACCCCCAGGGACTGAGCCTGGCTGCTATCGCGCAGATCGTCGACCTGCCCCGCTCCACGGTGCAGCGCATCATCACCGCGCTGGAGGCCGAGTACCTGGTCGAGACCCTTGGCCCCAGTGGCGGCTTCCGCCTGGGGCCGGCACTCGGGCAGCTGATCAGCCAGACCCAGACGGACATCATCACGTTGCTCAAGCCCTACATGCTCGAGCTCTGCGAGCAGTTGGGCGAGTCGGTTTGCGTCAGCACGCTGGTCGGCGCGAAAGCCTACGTGGTCGACCACGTCGTGGCCGAGCGTGAGCTACGTGTCGTGTTTCCCATTGGTATCAAGGCGCCGGCCTACGCGACTGCGAGCGGCAAGGCGCTGCTGGCGGTCCTGGCCGATGAGTGGCTGCAACAGCTGCTGCCCGACCCGTTGCCGATCGTAACTCCATGCACGCCTGACCGGATTACGCTGCTTGAGCAGCTCGGCCAGATCGCTGAGGGCGCCGTTGCCGAAGAGCATGGCGAGCTGATTGAAGGACTCAGCTCGTTTGCGATCACGCTGGAAACCTATTTGGGTCGGTACTCGATCGCAATCGTCGGACCGACAGCGCGACTAGTGACTCGACGTGAGCCATTTCAGCAGGCGCTGCGTCGCTGCCAGCAGAGCGTCGAGCGGGCGATCGGTCGGCGCGCCACGCATACATCCTGAGAGGCGAAAGCATGGCCAGACGAACCGCCGCTGAAGCGGAGCTGACCCGACGCAAGATTCTCATGGCTGCCAATGAAGTGTTCTGGGATGAAGGGGTCGATAACGCCGCGTTGGCGACGGTGGCCAAGATGGCGGGCGTCACACGCGGTGCGGTCTATTGGCATTTCAAAGACAAGCACGCCATCTTGAACGCGCTGTTCGACGAGTTATCGATTCCGCTTCGACAGCCGGTGCCTCGCAATGCCTGCCTTGACAACGCATGGACGTGGCTGGCGCGCGTTCTGCTGAATACGGTTGGCGACGACACGGCTCGAAAGCTCTTGAGCATCATGTTCCTTCAAGGTCCTACAGGCGAATGCGGAATCATTCGGGACGGCTTAACGCGGCTGCGCAAGCAGTTCATGCGGCAAATTGCGGCCATCCTCGAGTCCGCTTCTAGAAATGGCGAAATTTCTCCAGACATAAATCTTGAAATGGTCGAGGCGCTATTTCAGAGCGCTATCAGCGGTCTTTTGTATGAATGTCTGCAACAGCCAGAGAACAAAGAGTCGCTAATACGTTCTGTGCTCGAATCACTGCTATGTCTGATCAAGTCGCCACCTGAGCATTTGTTAAAAGTGTCTGTGGCATGAGGAAATTGCCCGAACTCATGAGGGAGCGGAGTTCTTACCTGCCGCCAGGCACGTCTCGAACTGGATAGAGTGTTCAACGTAATTGAGGACTGTCGGCGGCGCCTCTCGAAAGGGCATGGTATGTAGCGAAACTGCCTGGCGCACGCAAACTCGCGCAAGAGCTACAAACAGCACCAGCTTGGTCGCAACTGGATCTGCCTTGCCACTGCATTTTTGTAGCAGCAACATTGCATCGATATTGAGTACGTGCGTCTTCACGACACCTGCGCCTGCAGCTCAGCATTACTGTCTATGAATCTGCGATGCTCGTTGCTAACTACGGTGAGGTAATATATCAATGAGTTTCCAGCGTGCACTACATCGGAGCGCGACGGCAGTTAAGCAATTAGCTTCACTCAGTTTTGAATCTCTACCTCATGGTGGGCTAGTCCCAAGTTTAGTGGCCAGTTGCATAAAATCAATCAGCCCTGCATTCGTGAGCACCTGATGACCGCTTTTGGCCGATTGTTCGCCCGGGCGAGCGGCAGCTTTGGGTCGATTCTGTTGAAAAAGTAGGTTTAGCGGCAGCAAGGCGGTCGGATGTACCTGCTGTCGAAGTGGCTGCAAGCCACTTCAAGTTACCTTTCGGCGTTTCACTGAGCGTCCTTGCTCAGGTTTGAGGGTTAATTCGAGGGTTTCTGCTCGCCACAGGCGTACCTATCCCGTGAGCGGTGGCCCTTGAGGCAAAAGCTTGGCCATGCGGCGCAGGTTCTGCACCATCGCAGCCATGGTGAATTCGTCAGTGGCGCCTGTCAGGCCACGCAGTCGTAAACGGTCGAGTTTCATGATCCGTTTAAGATGGGCGAAAAGCATCTCCACCTTCTTCCGTTCGCAACGTGAGACGAGGTATTCCGGTGTCTTGGCGATGCGTCGAGCCACATCGCGGGCAGCCTCATGGATGCTGCGAACGATCTTCCGATTCGGTGTGTTGGGGCAGCATTTCGCTTTCAACGGACAGGTGACGCAGTCGGTTTGGCTGGAGCGGTAGATGATGGTGTTGGCCTTGGTTACCCGCGATCTTTTCTGGGTGAAGGCGCGCCATTCACTGCGTAGCGGTTTGCCGGTTGGGCAGCGATATTCATTGGCTTCCTGATTCCAGTGGAAGTCGTTACTGGAGAGACTGTCGTCCTTGCGCTCAGTCTTGTCCCACACCGGCACATGCGGCTCGATGTCCTTCTCTTCGACCATCCAGGCCAGCATCGGGGCAGTGCCATAGGCGGTGTCGCCGATGAGGCGTTCCGGTGTGAGGTCGAACTGCGCTTCGACACGCTCGACCATCGTCCTGGTCGAGTCGACTTCGGTGGTACGGTGCGCCGGGGTCGCTTCCACATCCATGATCACACCGTGCTCAGTGTCGATCAGGTAATTTGTGGAGTAGGCAAAGAAGGCCGGGCCGCCTGGTGCTGCTGTCCAACGGGACTGAGGATCGGTGAGCGAAATCTTCTTGGGAAGAGCCTCAGCCAACGCATCTTCATCAAGTGCTTCGAGGTACTCGCGCACGGCGCGGCTGCTGAGCTTTGGATCGCTCCAATCGACTTCATCTCCCACCACCCCACGTTGCCGGCTGGCATCCGCCTTGATGATGCTGGCGTCGACGGCGAAACCTTCGCCCTTGACTAGGCCGGCTGCCATGCAGCGCCGCAGCACTTCATTGAACAACCAGCGGAACAGATCGCTGTCACGGAAACGGCCATGGCGATTCTTCGAGAAGGTCGAGTGATTAGGTACTTCGTCTTCCAGACCCAGCCGGCAGAACCAGCGATAGGCCAGGTTCAGGTGCACCTCTTCGCACAATCGCCGCTCGGAACGAATGCCATAGCAGTAGCCGACGACCAGCATGCGCACCATCAATTCCGGGTCAATCGAGGGACGCCCGATGGGGCTATAGAAATCCGCCAGATAGGCGCGCAGATCACTGAGATCCAGGCACTGGTCGATGCTGCGCAGGAGATGTTGGGCCGGGACGTGATCTTCGAGATTGAACGAGTAGAACAGGCGCTGCTGTCCTCCCGGTAACTGTCCCATCATGCTGTTCGCCTCCACGCCCGCTGACAAAGCAATTTTGCCAACGGCATGGGGAGGTCGCTACTTTTTCAACAGAATCGGCCGCAAGCTGCCGGTGAGCGACACCCATGTGTCCAAGATTACGTAACAGATACCTGAGCGTTGACGACGTAAAGGTGGAAACCGCTATCAAAACCAGAGCTAGATACAAACGCTCTATAGCCTAAGGAATTCATGATTGTCCGCTGAAATGACCACATCACCTCAGCCGTCAGCGACCTCAGTCCTACGATCCAAGTCTCGCTGATCATTAAGAGCCACGGCGTCCGCACGCATTCGAGCAGGCACTGTATCTCTCACCTTTGAAAAGTCAGCATCGCTTGCAGGCTTAACCTTAACCGCTTCTGCACGTCCAAATCTTTTATCGCCATAGCGGCTAATCGAATCGGTAGCCTGGTGCCCGGCGGCGGCAAAAACTGAGTGCAACACCTGACCTTTCCGGTACGGTGCTGCCCCTATGTCTTATTCCGAACTCAGCGTTGAAGAACGCGCCACCATTCAAATCGGTCGTACCCAAGGCTTCAGCCTGCGCAGGATTGCCTGCTTGATCAACCGATCCCCTTCGACCATCAGCCGTGAGCTGCGCCGTAACCGAGGTGCTTGCGGTGGCTACTCGGCCCGCCTGGCCCAGCAGCAAATGCAGGCCCGCCGCCAACGCTGTCGACCGAAACGAAAGCTCTTGCCGAGTAGTGAGCGCTTCCAGTTGGTGGCCCATATGCTGCGCGAGCGTTTGTCTCCCGAGCAGATTGCCGGCAAGCTGCGCAGCATGAACATTCCCAGCCTCAGAGAAGCCTACGTCTGTCGCGAGACGATCTACAACGCGATCTATGCCCTGCCAGTGGGTGAGCTGCGTAAGGAGCTGATCATCTGTCTGCGCCAAGGCAAGACGACGCGCCGACCGCGCTCTGGTGGCGTGGATCGGCGCGGCCAGATCCCCGAGATGGTCAGTATTCATGTGCGCCCGCCGGAGATTGAAGACAGGCTGATGCCGGGGCATTGGGAAGGCGACCTCATCAAGGGCAAGGCCAACGCCTCGTGTGTAGGCACGCTGGTGGAGCGAACCAGTGGCTACCTGATGCTGGTAAAGATGAACGACGCGACGGCGACCTCGGCGATGGAAGGCTTCAGTGCAGCGCTCAATGGCATGCCGCTGGCGATGCGCAAGAGCATGACCTACGACCAGGGCCGAGAAATGGCGCGGCATGCTGAAATCACCCAGCAGACCGGGGTGGCAATTTACTTCTGCGACCCGCACAGCCCCTGGCAGCGCGGCAGCAACGAAAACATCAACGGCCTGATTCGCCAGTACTTGCCCAAGGGCACAGACCTGTCGGTACATAGCCAGGAGGAGCTGGACGCCATTGCGCTGCAACTGAACATGCGACCGCGCAAGCGCTTCGACTTCAAATGCCCCATCGAGGTGATGGGAGAGGTCATGCAAAATGCCATGGCAATGCGGCATGATGCTCCGGCTTCAATTCAATAACCGTGTTGCACTCAGCTCCTGCAACCGCCCAGGTATATAGATAAGCAGCTCGTCACGATAAAATTCAGCTATTAACCTGGCAAATAAATAGGGCATATTAGATAATCTGTCTCCATGAAAATAGATGCCCGTTGTTGGCGCTGATGGAAAATTGACCCACCCTGCCGATTGAAATTTGACCCAGGGCGGATTGCTGATTTTGTTACCAGCAACTGTGGATAAGTCTACCAGCGCAGCTGCTTTTGAACCCACTCCCTCGCTGTCCCAGTTCAGCTGTTGAAGACCTGCCACATGCAGCCATGCAGCAGGCCGTCGTCACCATGAAATCAGAACGACTCATCGTCCTCCGGTTCCTGGCCGCCCTTACGCTTTCGCTCCCGTGATTTGATCTTGGCCTGGGCCGCCAAGCTACTGTGTTGCAGGCGATAGGACTCGTTACCGGTTTCGACGATGTGGCAGTGGTGGGTTACCCGCGTACTCGCACGGCACCGAGTAGCGGTTGCGCCCGACGCTGACCAGGCAGGTGCTGGAGACCCGCGCAGGCCGCTCGACGTAACCGTCGAATGGCGCTGGCACAGGCATCAGTTCAGCGCGCTCCAACTCCAGCACTTCGGCCACACTCATCCGCCGAATTTTGCCCATCATTTCCATACTGATCACCCTGTGTTCTCCTGCTCAAAAATTGAGCAGAAGCAGTTGAACACCTGGGTCAGTTTTCAGTCGGCAGAACAGCCTCTACTGGGTCAGTTTTCGGTCAGCGGCAACACATTGACCATGCGCTCCCGACGCAACCCACTCAGCACCCTGAAAAAGCAGGGCTCGCAGAGATGCACCTGGTAGTGCTCGCCGTCATGCTGCGAGCCATATCCCCAATGGGCTTCAAGCTTGCCGTGTTGGAGGCCATAGCCGGGAATACGTGTGCCAGAACGGCACACGTCGCAGATCACATCCTCAACGACATCGACCAATGCCTTCGACTTAATCTCCATGCACACCTCACGATTACGTTCCACACGACGCCGGCCGGTTATGGATTCATGAACACCAACATCATTGGATCAGCCTCGAATGGCTGAGCATCAAAAACAAGCCAGTAGCTGCTGCCGATAATGCTGAGAAAAGCTGACCTGGTAAGCGGGCTCAATTGCAAAGCCACCCAGCGAAATAATATTCGTAGCCTGCGACCCAACATTAGGCTCTGCACCACCAAACCCTACATCACCGATGCCTTCGGCATGCCCCAAAGTCCCCACCAGGTCTGGCCGGGAGCCTGGGGTTAAACTTGGCATATGAGCATCGCTCAAAACAGCCAGATCATCCGGTAAGTCATCCGCAATTCGCTCCGCAAAGCCCTGAAGCGTTGGCTCCGACAGCATAAATAGCCAAGCCTGGGCGTCAGACTCACCTGTGCGTCGCAGCACCCGTCCCAGCACTTGCCGGTAATGCAGCTCGGTGCGGATACGGCTGAGGTAGCAGCACACTTGCAGGCGCGGGATGTCGGTGCCTTCGCTGATCATTCCGACAGCGACAATCCAGCGGCAGTTGCTGCTGCGGAAAGCATTGATCACCTGCTGCGCATCCGGGGTTTTGTTGGTCACGATACGGCACTCTTCACCCATTGCTTCTAGAGCCAGGGCTATTTGCTGAGCGTGTTCGATATCGGTGGCTACCACCAAACCGGCGGCATCAGGCTTGATCTGGCGTAGCTCGTTCAACTTGCTGCAGCCAAGGTCGAGGATTGGATTGATCACCTCATCATGGCGCAGCAGTTCCTCATAGGTGACAGGTGACTCGCCCAACAGTTTGGCGATGCTGGGAAACAGCCTTACGGAGCTGTCAGCACCCAGTTCCTCAGTAAGTTTCACCTTCTGATTGTCGAGCAACACAATGCGAGGAGATCGGCATACGCCGTCAGCAACGGCCTCTTTCAAGCCATAGCGGTAATCACAGATCAGATGCCCTTCGGGAGATGAGTAGCGCGCCAGGGCGATGGCCTTATCGTCCGAACGCCAGGGCGTACCAGAAAGGGCCAACGTGAAGGCAGCCCGATCCTGTATCCGATGCAGTATCTGCTGCCCCCAGGCATTGCTGAGCAGCGGATCGTGGCCGGCGCAATGGTGGATCTCATCGAAGACCACGAACACCCGGTAGTCATCAAGCAGCTGCCAAAATCCCTCATCACGGTATTCCATGGCCTGATAGGTATAAGCCGCGCCCACGGCACCTATCTGGCCATCGAGACGTCTACCTAGCACTTGCGCAAAGGTCGAACGAAAACCCTCCACGACCTGGCAGGACGGCGCAAAGCACAGCACCAAATCGATTCTGTCCTGCTCAAGCAGTCGGCTGGTCAGCTCTGCGGCCATGCGGGTCTTCCCGGCTCCCGGCGTTGCCTGGCAGAAGAAGTGCGGCGTGACGGCAAAGTGCTCCAACGCCCGAGTGATGCAGCTGTTCTGCCAGCTGCGCAGCGATCTGCTCATCGTGATGCAGCGAGCGTTTTGAGGGTCTTTTCGATGGCGCGCAAATGCCCCAGAAGGCGAGAACTGCGATCCCTGGCCTCCAGGTAATCGCCTTCAACCTTGTCCCGCAAATGCGGCATCTCGTCCAGCAGTAGCTTGAATCGCTCCGCCTCACCCATTGAAGTGAGGAAGTCCAAGCGGATTTCTTTGTGGAGCGCCTCCAACTGCAAATCCGTATTGGCTGGCGACTTAAGCGGCAAAGCCTCAAGGTCGCGAACGGCCTTGTCAGGTTCGGGCACTCCGGCAGCCATAAGGCTGTTCTCAAAACCGTTGTCGATCAGCTCAAGTTGCAGATGCGTCGGAATCATCTGCAGATGGTAGACCTGCCCTCGAACACGACGATCCTCATCCTGCACAACCCAGCCCGCCCGAACTAATCGGCGAATCTGCTCATACACATAGCGGCGCACATCGGCGATACGGAATTGTGTGCCACTCAAGCGAGCGGCATAGGCATCGCGCAGTTCGCGGGTCGTAAACGATGTACGCCCTGGCTCCTGAAGCAGCTCATACAGACGCCTGTCGAAGATAAACGAGGCCGATTTCATTGAGGGCACCATAAGAAATAGCGCGAAAATGCGGATTATAATCCGTGGCCTATACGTCCGCAAACGCACGATATTGCCGCCTCAAGTTGAATTGAGACGGTCATGGATAAGTTGGCAAAGGCGTTAGGGGAACGCATCCGAATGCAGAGGAAGGCCTGCCGGATTTCCCAAGATGCACTGGCGCTGGCGTGCAGTCTCGACCGCAGCTATGTCGGTCGCATCGAGCGTGGCGAAGTCAACATCACCGTCGAGAAGCTCTACCGCATCGCAGGCGAACTCGCCTGCGAACCTTCAAGCCTTCTGCCACAGCTCTCTGAAATCTAACCCGAACAAGTAATACAGTCAGACAGCAGCACCGCTATTACCTTGCCCCAAGCCGCCAGCCGCCGTCAGCATTTTCAAAATCACCATCGCAAACGCCCGACTCTTGATCTCGTTATCCAGCACCTCCAGCGAAAGCTTCTCGTGATCAGTCATGGCATCCAGCACTGTATCCAACACCCGCTTGGGGAACAGGAAGAAGGTCTCCTTGCCGGCCAGTTTAGTAGTCATCGCCACCTCATCCTGGCTCACAGCAAAGTGCACCAGCGCGCCGCGCTTGAAGGTCAGCAGCGGCTCGGGTTTGCGCGTCAGCGGGTCTTTTACCGGACGGTCGTAGCGGTACTGGCGCTTGGCATTTTCCACGCTCTGCTTGAACTCGCTTTTCAGCTCCAGCGTAGCGACGGGGATGCCGTTGACGAACAGCACCAGATCCAGACGCGGGTTATAGCTCTGTGAAGAATCGGCGCCTTGAGGGAGCCTCCAAAAACCGGCTGTACCCATTAGAATCTGAGCCACTGAACCACAGGACGCCCCGCGCATGCTCAGCCTATTTGCCGACCAGGAACGTGAAGCGAAACTCGACAGCTTGGGCGATCCACTGGCCCTGCTGAACAAGCATGTCGACTTCCGCCTTATGGCCGAGGAGATCGACCGCTGGGCTCCTCGCCCGAGTCCCGCTAAAGGCGGTAGGCCTCCGTACCCAATAGAGCTGATGACGCGCCTGTTGGTCTTGCAGCAGTTGTTCAACCTGTCCGACGAACAGATGGAGTTCCAGCTACTCGACCGCATGAGCTTTCAGCGCTTTGCCGGACTGAAGAACACGGCGCTCGTGCCGGATCGCAAGACGATCTGGAATTTCCGTGAGCGGCTCGTTCAGGCCAAGGTCGAGCATCTGATTTTTGATGAGGTTCAGCGCCAACTACAGCTCAATGGCTTCAACGCACGCGAAGGACAGATCATCGATGCCAGCATCGTTCGTGCCCCAACCCAGCACAACACAGCTGAAGAACAGGAAGTCGTGAAACAACGAGCAGCGCCCATCGAGTGGGAACTCGCCAAGCGCCGACAGAAGGATGTCGAGGCGCGCTACGAAGAAGCATGGCAAATCGTACTTCGGCTACAAGCTGTCGGTCAGCGTGCGGATGGCGTGATGATGACAACAGGTCGGTTTATCCGGCCTGCATTACCCCCATTGCGATAAGCACTGACCGCATATTCTTTGTGCTGGGCACCTCTTCACGCCTTGTGTTCAGGTCAGAATCGGGTTTTTAGAGGTGCCCACGAGTCGTGACGGGACACGGTGTTCTCCAAGGGATACTGGGATGGGTCGCATGGTGACGCATGATGTCCTCGTGGAGTGTGTAAACATCTGGTTCCTAGTCCCACCTCCGGAGCGACCTTTACACCTCTTTTGCGAGCGATCTCGCCGCTTCAATCTTGGAAGTGATCATCGAAAGCTGTGTTTGCAGTAGTATACGACTCTCTTCGAGCGAGCTGATCCCAGAATCAGACAAAGTCATTGCGATAGCCACATCGACATACGATCTGAATGTTGTAGAAACTTTCTTATGACCCGCTTGCTGAGTTAGCCGCAACTCAATGCTACGCCGGTCTATTTCGGCGATCTCGCCGGCTTTGTAAAGCGACAGCTGAATGTGATACAGATAAGCAGCATAACGTGTCAACGCATAGCGCCGTAGCGCGTGCGGCGAAATTTCACTATCTACAGAATCGAGCAGATCGGTGATAGCTTGCGCAGTAAACGTGCCGCCGTTTGCTTTATAAGTGCTGACAAACACAACGCCTGGATCATGGCCAGCATGGCACTTTCGGACTATCTCCGGACGCTCATACGCAATGTAATCAAGGGTCTCTTGAATCAGAGAGGACTCGACCTCAACGTCACGTACCTTGCTAAACTTTGTGCCTTTGGTCAAAGTGACCATCACCATGGTTCCGGGCTTGAACTTGGTCGGAATTGCACTCACAGGCAGGGATACAACCTCCAAGCGCCTAAGTCCTGCCTCCGCCATCCAACGAAGCATCAATTGATTGCGCACATTGATTTCTTCGGCGAGCGGGTGCCCGCATTCCAAAGTTTTATCAGCAATGCCATCTTTCAGGGCTGCAATTTCGTCTGCGGACGGAATACGCTTTCTTGCCTGCTGAACAGTTCCAAGCAAAAAAGGTATTTTATAGTTTGCACTACTCTCTTGCTTCGCTCGATTTACGACGATACGAAATACGCGACCGCTTAGCATGTCATTAGAGCCAATCACACCACGACACAAGCCCGTGTTTTCGGCATACCAATAGAAGGCGCAGACGGATGAAATTCGGTAATTAATAGCTTTTGCTTCAAGGTCGCCAGAGATCTTTAGCTCATCACGATACTTGCACAAAAGCCTGTCTGTGACATCGTAAATATCACGCTCACCAAGCCAGTTCAACCACGCCTTGAGTCGATATGCGATCTGACGTACATAGGATTTCTCATGACACTGAACGCTTTCAAGATCGAGCAAGTATTGCGTTACGTGACGCTGAAGCAATCCCGATTCATCAATAACAATGTGCTGTCCATTTTTCGTCGGCAACAGCTCAAACATTTGATCCACCCTTGGGCTTGCTGACACTGAATTGCTTGTCTGCCCATTGGGCTTGTTGCAAGGAGATGCGCTGCTCAAGTTCACGCACCTGATCAAGCAATTCAACGATGGTTTGCGACAAGCCAGGCACCATCGTTTCATATTTTTTAACCTTCGCGTCAAGCTCGCTAATTCGCTTTGACTTGAGACAAATGACCTGCTCAACCCTGCCGTTCTCCAAAACCGACTGTGCGCTCGCCAGTGACGAGATCACACGCTCGTGAGTGGCTGAACCCGCCCTAAGTTGATCACCGGCCTTAGAGACGCTCTCGTAGGGTTCAGAAGCCAAGGCAGCAAACCAGTTGAGGGTGAACTTTTTCGGAACTGGAAAATCGGCCACCCCGTTTTCGATGTAGTGCTTCAGACCGTTGAGCTTGCGCTCTATCTTCTGCTCTGTCTTTTGCCGGTTCGCTTCACTAACATGCTTAGACATTGTGAGCCTCCTGTCTGTCGGCAAACGCTTTAAGCATCGGTGACGATGCAGGATCAAGAACCAAGCCTACATCTTCCGCACTGATGCCAGTCTCAAAGCCCAGCAAATTAGGGCATCCATCACACGACCCTCGGGACGCCGAAGATTTTTGAACAGCATCATCCATGAGGCACTTACTGCGCTTTAACAAGGTCGGCGTCTGGCCGAAACATGCTCCGTCAGGCACAAAGTTAAGTATGTAGCCAATTTGCTCAACCTTCCCAATCATTTTTTTAGCGCGACTCTCTGAAACAGCATCAAACGAACTGAAAAAATCCCCAAGTTCTTTCTGCATATTTCCGCAGAGCGCTTCAGTTCTTTCATTAGCAGCAGACTGTGCAAATGACACAATGCGCTCTGCTTTGATCTCTTCAAAAGCTCTGCGGAAGTCTTTGTCCGTTATGTACTTGGCGGTCATTTCAAAATCTGTGTGACGCAAGTGCCAGGACAGCGTGGCAAGATCACCGGACTCAAACTTGTAGAAAAACATCATAGCGAAGAAGCGGCGGAACTGGTGCTCACCAAACTGCCAAGGTGTTCCTTCATTATCTGGAACGCCGACGTACTCAGCGAATTCGTTGATTTTGCCGCTGGACCAATAATTAATTTCCCCACCACCTAGCGCGGGAAAAGTAAATAACGACTGGTTATCTTCATTGCGAACCGGCTCAGTCAGGGCCTCAAGCACGCGAACTGCTTTAGCAACAAGCTTCGTGACCGGAAAATACTTGTGTTCTTGATAAACCTTGGCAGAGTACATGCGGATAACCGGACCGTTCGGAGTATCCACACAGCATCCTGCTTGCAACGATTCGACTTCGCATTGCCGCCTGGCGGTGAAACAGTAGATAACCAGCAAACAAGCAGTTGGGAGTAAGTGATGCAAACATTTATCAAGGGATGCACCACTAACAGCAACCCCCTTAGTAATAAGCTTATGTGCTGTTGCTTTGCTCACACCCAAGCGCTCGCCTATCTCCTGATATGTCAATCCTTGAGCACGAAGTGCGTGACCATTTTGAATTTGCTCAGCAGTCAAGACCGATTCAAATTTCTTGGCAGAAGTACCTTTTATAAACCCACTTATGGGATAAGGACTGCCCGGACACCCATCCAGCCACTCAAGCTGCTTGCTAAGCCAGAAGCGCATTTTTTTCGACGCATAGTGCACCTTATGCACTACTTTCCCGCCACGCCCTACGTCACTAACGTACTCTTCGTACTGCGCGAGCGCTTGAGAGTTAAGTTCAAGCAGCGGCTCGGCATAATCCACAACCCAGCGAATAGCCCGATCCATCAACTCAAAGAAAATTGGTTGCGGAATATCGCGAGTGCACTTGCCGGCCCGCCCCTTATTCCTAGAAACTCGAATAGGTTTGATATTATTTTTCTGAAAGTAATCCTTGGGTATCTGCTGGCTAACAGGAAAAAGGTCTTTGAATATCTGGCACTGACGATACAGCTTTGAGATAGACGTCAACTCTTTGCGAATTGTGTCTTGACTGCTAGTCTCTGCGATCTCCTTAATACTACCCCTTGAATAACGATCCTTGATACTGGCTTTAATGTAAAAACCATTATGCTGACGAAAATTGGTTAACATCGATACCATCGGTGTTCCGGCGCTTCCTAGAATTCGACTGCTAACACCGAGAGCTTCGCTTAGTTTATTTATATTAAATTCTACTTGACTACACCTATTGCGGAATACTTTGTACTGTTCAAGACCAGCAGGATTACCCTGTAATTCGACAAGCGTTTCTCGCAAGCGATCTTCAAGATCCAGGCGCGCATACAGCGGTTTGCCAATTGAAGCCCTGAAAATTGCAAATACGCCATCATTCACACTGGAAAGCTGATTTACACCTTGGAGCCTGAGCCAGCGAACGTGATTAATAATGTCCTTGACGTGTCTATACTGAGATGCACCGGATAAAACACCCCCTATTTTTCTATCATGAGCAATAGCGCGCACAAGATATGCCGAAAGCTTAACTGCATTACAGAGATCTTGATTATCTGTAAGCAATTCATTCGGTGCCACGGCAACATCAAAGCGGATAATCTGCTGGCCAGTTTTATCCTCGACAACCCATTGATTATCAGTAAAACGCGACGTTCCGACAAACCAGGAGGCAGAATAAGAGCCAAGATCATTCAGGCCACGCTCATCATCGAAGTAACTTCTGTACGCCTTCAAGCTAATGACACTCATACAGTAGCCTCTTCGATTGAGTGAACATGGATAATGTTAACGTAGGGATTCTGATGGCTACTGCAATACTCTTCTGCTTGAGTAAGCAACCTGCGATGTTCACGCGCACTGTAGAGTCTGTCGAGAATCGAGTTCACGAATAACTTCCACAAGCTCCACCTTGAAAATTCCTTACTCCCTAGACATCCTTCGGCTTTAGCCAATACCTCGTGCCAGTGGATAACATTGGCAATATTTTCTTTTGTGGCAAGAAACAAACTACGGCGATTCGAGCAACTGACGCACTTATCGATGCGATGACAGATTTCCCCCTCTATCGTGCCAGGCTGTACGCCGGCAATGGGATCTGAGCAATGTATGCCACCGAACTGCTGATTGATAATCCTTTGCTTGCGTATATCATAAGCCTCGGGATCAATACCGACTTTCTCTGCAAACTGATCAATGTTGACGGTCAACACCGTTTCGAACCATTCCAAAAAATCGCGAACCTTTTTTTCACGACGCAATATTTCTGGCAAATGGTGAGTGTACTTAGCTGCCATCGTTAAGTCACTATGACGACCGACCTGCATTACCTGCATGGCATCTCGGGTTACAAGGCCAGTCAACAAAAGAACGCTGCCACGCAGCGCTTTCAGTGTACTCGACCAGCGCTCTCCGGAGACCTCTCGACATAACGATTTAAATGCCGTATTTATTGTGTTAAGCGCGAGTTTTGACGGCACATACATACGATAACCGTCAGTTCCTTTTGTAAAGTTCTTGTAGAACCCAATAAACAAACTATTGCGATCTTCATCGCGTGCAAAAGCGCGAATATGCTCAGTGCATACCCTCAAATATTCAACAACATCAACGGCCGTCAAGGTATCGCAAGTAAGCATAACCCCGTCCAAGCGCGAACTAACGATTACTGACTCCTGGTTCTCAGCCCCTTTGCGTAACTTATTCCAGACAAGCTGATACTGCCCATCATTGCCAATCGGAATGAGGCAGTTCGTTGCGAGATTTAATAAAGCATCGGGATTGATTGCGTACTTGATCGAGAGCCATACAAACGCAGCCACACGAGCTTCACGCGAATAACCGAGAGCAATTCGAACATCGGATATGGAGATGCCGCTTTTTTGTATGCGATTAGCCAAGAATGCGTAGGAAGCATCCTCATCTGAAGGATAAAGTCCGCCATGATAGATATGGCAGTAAGTAACTACAACTTGCAGAGCACTGCCATCCATTATCTTGGCGTATTCCGCACCCATATCTTTTGCCGCCTGGCCACCAATTACCCCGACGGCAGACTGATCAAGCATATCCCTCAAGCCTTTCGCTTTCCGTTGATATCCTTTATTACTCGCCCATCGCCTTGCGTCCTGAAGCAATTTATAGTGCTGTACGACCAAATCCGCACTGGCGCTTTTCAATGCGCCCAAGCGGCTATTTAAGACGCGAGTAGATACCTCAACAATATCAAACGAATCGTCCTGCGAAGCACAAGCACCTGCCTCATCAAATAGATTAGAAAGGAGGCTTTCCAAACCTTCGAAATCATCAAGCCCTTCGGAAATCAACGTATCCTGATGCTGAGAAATCAGCGCTTGGATGTCAACTTCTTTATGAATAGTCACATCAAGCAGAGTGGAGCCTATTCCACGCTCAAACTGGAAGCCCTTGATGTGCAAGCCATGCGGTACGACACCACGATTTGCAAGATGACGAACGAACGCACGCACACCGGCCACATGGTTATTTTTTGTTCGATTTTCAATCTCTAGCTTATCAAGATTACTGCGATAGTCGCTCATCAGATTATGGAATAGCACAACGATATACGATTCGCTGAGGTCTGAGATCTCACCAGTTTTCAAGAAATTCCTGAGTTCTACTTGCGAACCATCTTCGGCCAAGAAGTCCAAAAATTTAATGATGTGATAAAAATAAGAGACCTCCGTCGAGCTATTATCTGGCCAGAATATTTCATATGCAGATACGAGGGCATTGCAAAAGTAATGACCGAGACTTTCAGCATACTTACCAAAGTCGCGCTCGGTGTATCCTTTCTTCAGTTTGAGCATACTGCCTCCTCGCAATACTCATGACGGTTAGAGAAGCTGAGTACGAAACGGTTATCAGATTGAAGCTGGAGCGTCATGCCGCATGCATTACCTCGCCCATAACTTCGATAGGACAGTTGAAGTAGAAGCGATTACGCAGACGCATGTTCAATTGCAGTGCGATGGTATCCAACTGTTCTTTGCTGTATACCGACAAGTCCATTCCTCTGGGCAGGCACTGGCGGATAAGGCCGTTGATTTTTTCGTTGCTGCCACGTTGCCAAGGGCTATGCAGGTCAAAGAAGTAGATCGCCACGCCAGTCTTCTGGGTGATCACCGCGCGTCTCGCCATCTCCCGACCTTGGTCGTAGGTCATGCGCCTGCGCATCGCCAGCGGCATGCGATTGAGGGCCGGGCTGAAGCCTTCCAACGGCGTCGTTCATCTTGATCAGCAACAGGTAGCCACTGGTGCGTTCCGCCAAGGCACTTTCCACAGAGGCGCTGGCCTTACCCTTGATCAGGTCGCCCTCCCGATGGCCCGGCATCAAGCGGTCTTTGATCTCCGTCGGGCGTACGTGGATGCTGACTATCTTGGGAATCAGGCCACGCCGATTTACACCACCAGAACGCGGCCTGCATGTCGTCTCACCTTGGCGCAGACAGATGATCAGCTCCTTGCGCGGCTCACCGACAGGCAGGGGATAGATCGCGTTGTAGATCGCCTCGCGACAGACGTATGCATCTCTGAGGTTGGGTATGTTCATGCTGCGCAGCTTGCCGGCAATCTGCTCGGGAGACAAACGTTCACGCAGCATATGAACGAACCGTTCGAAGCGCTCACAGCCGGGCAGCAATTTGCGTCTGGGGCGGTAGGCTTTGCGCGAGCGCTGCATCTGCTGTCGGGCTCCGTGGACCGATCAGGTGCCGCAAACCTCGCGTTTACGACGCAGCTCCCGGCAGATGGTCGAAGGGGATCGGTTGATCAGGCAGGCAATCCTTCACTGACTGAAGCCTTGGGAAGGACCGATTTTGATAGTGGTGCGCACTGCAACACTGAGTTCGGAATAGGACATAGGGGCAGCACCGTGCCGGAATGGTCAGGTGTGCACTCAGTTTTTTGCGGCCGCCCATACTATCTAGGCAGCACCAGATGGTGCTGCCTTAAACGTCGATCAATATTCGACTTCTGGAACTTCAGAAATAGGGCTGCCAGTTGGTTTGGCTGCTGTAGTGGCATTAAGCAGCCTGTCCCGGATCTGCTTCTCAAGCTCTTGTGCGGCCTGTTCGTTATCTTTCAACCATTGCGCAGCGTTTGCCTTGCCTTGGCCGATCTTGTTGCCTTGGTAGCTGTACCAAGCACCTGACTTTTCAATCAGTTTTTCTTGCACACCTAGATCGATAAGCTCGCCCATCTTGTAGATTCCAGCACCGTACATGATCTGGAACTCTGCCTGCCTAAACGGTGGGGCCACCTTGTTCTTTACGACCTTAACGCGGGTTTCGCTGCCAATCACGGTCTCGCCATCCTTAACGGCACCGGTGCGGCGAATATCAAGTCGCACAGAGGAATAAAACTTTAGTGCATTTCCCCCAGTTGTAGTTTCGGGGTTGCCGAACATCACACCGATCTTCATGCGGATCTGGTTAATAAATACCAGGATGGTATTGGTCTGTTTTACACTTGCAGTCAGTTTGCGCAGTGCTTGAGACATCAAGCGGGCTTGCAGGCCCACGTGCGAGTCACCCATTTCGCCTTCGATTTCAGCCTTCGGCACCAATGCAGCTACCGAGTCGACGATAATGACTCCGATAGAACCGGATCGCACGAGCATATCGGTAATTTCCAATGCCTGCTCGCCCGTATCCGGTTGCGATACCAACAAGCTATCAAGATCAACTCCAAGCTTTTCAGCATACATTGGATCAAGCGCATGTTCGGCATCTATAAATGCACAGGCCTTTCCAAGCTTTTGTGCTTGTGCGACAATTTGCAAACACAAAGTGGACTTACCGGAACTTTCTGGACCGTAAATCTCAATTATACGACCCTCGGGTACTCCACCAATACCAAGTGCAATATCAAGTCCGAGAGAGCCAGTTGAAACAGCCGGAATAGGTTCTCTTGGCTCCTCGCCCATACGCATCACTGCGCCTTTACCGAACTGCTTCTCGATTTGCGACAAAGCCGCATCCAGCGCCTTCTTCTTGTTGGCTTCCATCATCTTGCCCTCGTTTAAGCTGATACCTGAACTGGTTTTCTTTGCGACCGGCCTGGAGGCCAGTTAAGATCAGTCACTCACTCACATGAACCGCTTTTATGGGCGTGAATAGTAGATCTCAACGATACGGCCCTTCGGCAGACCGCCGATGCCCAGTGCGATGTCCAGGCCCAGGGAACCAGTGGAGATGGCCGGGATGGCCTGACGCTCGTGATCGCCCATGCGCATGACTGCGCCCTTGCCGAATTGGCGTTCGATTTGACCCAGGGCCGCAGCCAAGGCGCGCTTCTTGTTGTCGTCCATTGAAATCCTCACGTGATCGACTTAGGCCCTGGGGCCGGAACAACTGTATAAGTAGCCAGTATTATTCCACAGGGATTCGTTTCCGCAAACCCCCGCCGGACGATTTACTCGGCACCAAGCTGTAACAAGCCGTCTAGCGCGGCGATTACCGTCTGTCGACGGACCGCTTCGCGGTCGCCATCGAAGTGGCGCCGCTCGCTGTTGACCTGGCTGCCATCGGCCCAGGCCAGCCAGACCGTGCCCACCGGCTTGGCCGGCGAACCGCCGTCGGGCCCGGCCACGCCGCTCACCGCCACGGCGAAGCGCGCGCCGCTGGCGGCCTGGGCGCCACGCACCATCGCCTCGACCACTTCCTGGCTGACCGCGCCGACCTGGGCGAACAGCGGCTCGGGAACGCCCAGCTGGCGAGTCTTCTGCGCATTGGAATAGGTGACATAGCCGGCCTCGAACCAGGCCGAGCTGCCGGGAATGCGGGTGATGGCCTCGGCGATGCCGCCGCCCGTGCAGGACTCGGCGGTGCTCACCTGGGCGTTGAAACGTCGCAGGTGCTCGCCCAGGCGTTGGGAGAGAACGGTGATCGGGTCCATGTCGGGCTCCTCGTTGAGACTGCGCATACCCTAGGGCTTGTACGAAAAGTCGCCGAGCGGCGATCAGGCAAGGCGAAAACAGGCAAGGAAGCGGAGTTGACTGGTTGTCAATGAGCATTCCGAGCCTGTTTTCAACGCAGCATGATCGTCGCGCAGGCACTTTTCGTACAAAGCCTAACACCCGCCACGGGCGCCGGCACGCCGCGACAGCCACTGCCACGGGTAATGCACGAACACTGCGTAGTTGCACAGGATCACCAGCTCGATCGCCAGCATCGCCGCCGCGGCATAAAAGGGATACAGCGCGCGATAACGACCAAACACACGAAACCTGGGGCGATGCAGGGCGAAGTCGGTGTAGCTGAAATAGTGCTGGTGGATGACCAGCGCCGAGAGCGCCAGCAGACCGGCAAGGAACAGCAGCCAGCGATACGGCGCCAGGTCGGGCAGCTGTTCGAACGGGCGCAGGTGACGACGCCACGCCAGGATCAACGCCAGTGCGCCAGGCAACGCGGCGATGGCAATGTAGTTGGCAACCGCCTTGGCCATCAGCGGGAACTCGGATGACCAGGGTCCGACACGCCCTAGCAACTGCTCATCGAGAAACCGGTTCAGGGCGATCGCCTCGTCACCCTCGGCGAACGGCGGCACCCAGAAAGCCAGCAGGAACACCGGCAGCGCCCCCACGACGATGATCAGCCATTGCAACAGGCGTGAGGGCGAATCCTTCGCGGTCGATATCATGCGTTCCTTGCTTCCGGCAATGCGTCTGGACCGGCATTATGCCGTGATCCCGATCACCGGTCAGGTAGTGCAAGCGCGCGCACATAGTCCTGGCAGGCGCGCAAGGCGATCAATCCGCGGTCTCCGTCGTCGGTGATGGCGACAATTCGTCGAGCATGCGCTGGGTCAAGTCGGGCGCGTACGGGGTCATGATCCAGGCCGCCGGCGCCGGTGGTGGCAGGCACTGCGGGGCAACGGCTGTCACGCTCGACCAGGACCGACAGGCGCAGATCGGCAGTAGCAAGGCGATCACGCAGACGGGCTTGAGACTGTTGGGCATCATTGAGTTCCTGGAAATGTTTCGATTCACTGTCCTGCAGGCGCCGCTCGAGGCTCAGGCGCTGTTCGCGCTCGGCCAGCATCAGCCGCTGCAGCGCCTCGGCCTGGTCAAGGCGCTGCTGTGCCAGTTCCTGCTCCTGCAGGGCCTGCTGGCGCCCATGACGCCAGGCCTGTACCTGCCAGGCCGATGCCGCACTGAGCGTCATCAGCAGCAAGCAGAGCGCCAACTGCAAGCGACTCAACACAGCACCTCGCGCGCCCGGCTCCACAGTTCGAGGCGATCGGACAGGCCATTCAATCCGCCATTGATATGCCGGGTGATTCGGTTGAATTCGCCCTGATCGGCCAGCGCATTGAGCCCGCGCGAATGCCAGAACCAGGCCGCCGACTCGCAGGCCCAGCGCGGTTGCTCGAGGATCTGCGGCTGCGCCAGCAGGCGCTCGTCACCGAACAGTGCGCGACTGCAAGCCTGGTAATTGTTGCGTCCGGTCACCTGGATCAGCCCGCGCCCACAATAGCGCTGGCCATCGCCATCGGCCTCGGGCGTGTTGCCCAGGCGCAGCGCCAGGCTGCCAGTGTCGTAGCGGGCCAGGTAGCGGGCGTTGCCCAGCTCCTTGACGTAACGCAACTGGCCGGACTCGTGGCCGACCTGGGCCAGGAAGGCTGCGATGCGCTTGGGGTGGTCGATTTCCCAATTGGCCATGGCACTGTTGAGAGCGGGAAGAAAGGTCGCGGCGCGCTGGCCGGCGAGCGGGTAGATCTGGCGAAGCTGCTGTTCAGTGAGCGGCATCGATGGGTTCTCCATTGCGGTCTGATCGAACGGCGGCGATCGCCGCCACGGGTTCGCTCATGGGCGATGGCTCGAAGCGCGTGGCTTTCACATGATTCAAGGTGCGGCAGCGGCCGCACTTGATCTGGAGCTCGGAAACGGGGGTGATGCGTGCCAGCAGCTTGTTGCACTGGCCACAGCGTAGATCGATGAACATGTGCTGGTCCTGACGGTTCGAAGGTCACCTCCGACAGGGGTAAGTCACGCATGTGCCGCCCTCCCTGGTCGGGCCCGTCGATTTGACGACGACTATAGGAACTGCATTGACCCGCAGGCACCGGGAAACCCTCTCCATGGCCGTCAGGCCTTGAATGCCCCGCTGCGCTGCGGCGCCGCGCCCTTGGCCCGGGCCTTGCCCTGGCGCCCGCCGTTGCACTGCACGGTGGTACGCCAGCCACTGGCGGTGAATACCTGCTCCACCGACTCGATCAGGTACGTCCCGTCCAGTCCGGCGAGAAAACCGCGGGTCTCGATGCTGCGTTCGGCGAACAGGTCGGTGCGCCCCGGCATGTCCAGGCGCACGCTGGCGCTGTCGCGATTGAAGCTGGCCAGGCGCGCCCGGGCGGCCTGCTCGGCGGCGGCGCGGGTGGGATACAGATGGCGGTCGGTATACACCGGCTGCAGGCCGTCGGGCGCGTCGCCGTTGATCAACTCCACAGCCTGCAGACGACCGCTGGCGCTGTCCTGATGCCGGGCCCTGACCGCCTTATGGGTGTTCTTGTCCGCCAGCCTGAACTGCCACTGACTGACATCGGCACGGGCGATGGTCACCACGCCCAACGATTTGCCGCTGGCGCTGTGTCCGCCCTGGCGCGGCATCACCAGCAATTGCCCGTTGGCCAGTTTGGCGGTGCAGTCGTGCAGGCGGGCAAGGCGGGTGATGAAGTTGAAATCCGACTCGCTGTACTGATCGACCCGTGGCACCTGCACAGCCAGCGGGCAGACCGCCTGCCAGCCGTTGCGCGCGGCGATTTCGGCGACGATGCGTTGCAGCGTCACGTTCTCCCAACTGCCGCTGCGGATGGTCTTGCCGGTGCCACGCAGGTCGCTGGCCTTGCCGCGGATCACCAGGGTATCGGGCGGGCCGGACAGCTCGACCTCATCCACGCTATAGCGGCCCAGGCGGCTCAAGGGTTGTCCGGCATAGCCCAGGTGGACCTCGAGCAGCGCGCCCCTGGCCGGCAGCGCAATGGCGCCGTCGCGGGCATCGATGCGCAGTTCGAACTCGTCCGACTCGACGCCGGGCTTGTCGGTGGTACGCAGCAGCAGCAGGCGGTCATTGATCAACCGGGTGATGTCGTTGCCGTCCGCGGTGATGCGAAATTGGGGCTGCATGGTTCAGGCTCCAGTGGTGATTTGAAAGGTGCCATCTCGCTGCTGGTCAATCCCACAACTGGACGGCGTCGCTCGCGGTCACCGGCAGCTCCGGCAGCTGAATCCTCACGCCAGCACGAAACGGCTGCGCTTCGTCCGCCAGCCCCTGGTTGGCATTGAGCACCGCCTCAAGCGTGCCGCCCAGGTGCCCGTAGTAGTGCTGACAAAGGGTGTCGAGCATGTCGCCCTCAGACGTTTTGCAGGTCCTGGCCATAGCTCACGAACTCCAGTGAAAAACCTTGTTTGCGCGCAATGCCGCCGGCCAGCAGCATGCTCTGTTCCTCTTCGATGCTGGTCAGGCACCAGGTGCCGAGCACCTCGCCGTAGCCGGTGGTCAACGACAGCGGCAGCAACTGGCGGCCGATGCTGCGCAGCGTCTGCAGTTGGCCGAGACCGCCCTTGAACCCAGGGAAGATCGCACCACGGATATTGATGCTCTCCTCGCCCAGGCTGATGGCCTGCTGGGCATTCGCGCGGCTCAGGCGTTCCTGCCCGGCCCAGCGAAAACGCGTCTGCCGGCGCAACTGGTCGAAGGCGGCGGTGTCGAGATTGAAGTAGTACGGCGCGGCGCCGGCCTTCAGGGGCTGCAACACCAGCAGATGCGGGAACGGCTTGATCGCTTCGGCGGCGGGTGTCGTCTGAGGCGCGAAGCCCAGCGTGGACAACACGCCATTCACCGTCGAACGCACCTCCCCCGCCACCCGGCGAATCGCCGCCCCGGCCTTGGCCACGTGGCCGGCGAACACATCGATCCGCTCACGCACCTGGCGCACCACGCCCAGTGCCTGGTCGTACCGGGCAATCGCTTTGGCCACCCGAGCCTGGGCCGTGGCGATGGCCCGCAGCGTGCGTTGCAGCTTGGCGCCGATGATCGGCCCCACCACCGGCAAACCTTCCAGTTCGGCGACCGCGCCCTGCACATGGCCGATCGCCTCGTTCAGCGGATCGAGCATGGCGTCGGCACGCCGACGCCCTGCCTCTCCCGCCTTGACCAGGGCGTGCAGCGTGGCTTGCAGCTGCTCCAGATAGGTCATGGTTCCTCCTGTTCAGAATGCATTGGGGTGATCGGCCAGCTGTGCGTTGTAGGCCTGCCTGTGCAGGTCCTGCATCACCCGCCGGACCGCTTCCTCGAGTTGCTGGGCGAGCTGGTTGGGCGCATCGATGCTGCCTTGCACGGTGATGGGCATGTTCGCGGTGAAGGTGAATTGCTGGGTGACCGGTTGCGCAGTCGCTCCTTGGCCCTGTGCCGGAGAGGGGTCGGCTTCCGGCAGCCTCAACGGGGCTGTCGGTGACAAGAGCTGTCTGGCCATCCTTGTGCCGACCTGCTCGTCGATGACTTCCCCCCTGGGGACCTGGGTGATCTGGCGTGGGTCTCGCAGAGCAATCGCCGAGCGATGTTTCTCGCGGGGCCCGTCGGAGGCAGCGAAGAGCGTCTTGCCGATCCATCCGCCAACCACACCGCCGACCTTGTCACCGACCGCATTGCCAATCAGCATTGCAACGGGTGGTCCGACGATGCCGCCAAGGAGCAAGCCCCCCAGCGCCGTGCCTACCGCGCCACCTATCGCGCCACCGTAGCCGGCCCCCTTCTCCTCGGGCGTCTTGGCGGTGGCGTAGGTGTAGCCCGCCTTCATCCCGGCCTCCAGCCAAGGCAATTTGCCCGGTGCCTTGAACGCGTCCTTCAGCCTGGTCCAGCGTCCCGCCGCAGGATTGATGCCCGTGGGCGATGGCCCGGCGTCCGCGCCCAATGGATAAGGCTCTTCCAACATCGGGCTGCGTTTGCCACGCGCCAGACGACTCAGCCGGCCCCGGTGCCTGAACGCCGCCGCCCCCGCACCGATCCCCACGGCACCGGCCAGGGTGCCCCACAAGGTGGTCGCAGGCGATGGCGAGGAGGCACTCACGGGAGGTGTCGATTGCCCGCCTCCGGTATTGGTTGCCGATGCTTGTCGTGATGCGTCTCCAGGAGCGGCCATCAGCGCCTTGCCCAGCGCGCCGCCGACCTTGTCGCCGACGAAGGAGAACGCCAGCGAGGCAACCGGAGCCCCGGCCTTGAGCTTCCCGCCCAGCATGGCCCCCGGCACGGCGCCAAGGAAGCCACCTATGGCGCCCCCCACCCCCTCGCCCACCTGGTCTGGCGTGGAGGCAGTGGTCGCCGTGAAGATAAGTTTCATCCCGGCGTCCAGCCCTGCCATGCCGGCAGCCGACTTGCCAGCCAGCAGCGCCCGCGCCCAACGCCCCGGCTCGGCGGGTCTGGGCACTGGCGCGGGGCCCGCATCCGCGCCAAGCGGGTAGTCTTCCATGACAGGTTTGCGCTCAGTGCCGCCGATGAGCAGCGCAGGCAGATACACAGTACCCGGACGAGCGGGTGTGCTGACTTGGGCTCCGTCAGGATGGCCCTCGCTGTCAGGCGTACCACGGCTCCCGCTCCAGGTTTTGCCAATCGCTGCGGGTGCCTGGGCGATTCCCTTCGCCAGCAGGTAACCGCCGCCTGCAACCAGCAGCGACGATACGGCATCGCGCGCAGTCTGCGTGACCTGGGCCAACGGTGTCGGCACCGGAGGAATCGCCCGGGCGTTCAGGGCGCGCTCCAGAAGTGCCTTGTTTTGCTGAAGCAGGCCAACCTGCTGTTGCTGTGCCTTCAAGGATTCGGTCTGTTCGACCTTGTCCTCGACAGCCTCCTTCCCTTGCCGGGGCGGCCTGGCACTACCACCACCAACATCGGGCGGCCGCTGGGTCACCCCAAACGCCCCCATGGGTACCGTGAGGAGTCGCTCCCCCCTCAACGATCCCCCGAGCTCCAGGACGGAGGCTGCGCCTAGCGCTTGCGTAGATCTGTTCGCCATCCGTGTCTCCCTTTCACTCCACCAGCCACCAAACCATGTCGCTGTACGACATGGTCATGATTTCGCTGGCGGAAAAATGCAGCTCCCTGGCCAGCCGCCTGGCGGCGGCCTTCTGCCGGGCCGGGTCAAAGCTCGTCGTCCTGCACCAGGCGAAAATAGCCAGCCTGCAGCCGGCTGTAGTCCTTCAGGGCCAGACCTTCGAGATCCTTTACGCCGACTTCGGCCAGCGAGGCGAACAGGTTCAGCTCGCGCTGCTCGTCGTCACCTGCGCCGCCGGCCTGGGCGTTGCGAATGTCGCGCACGGTCGGGGCGCGCAGCGCCAGGCTGTCGACCTGTACGCCATTGGCCTCGCTGGGGCGCGACAGGCGCACGGTCACGCGCTCGGCATCGACCGTCAGCCATTGCGGCATCTTTTTCGCTTGAGCCATCGGGCGTTCTCCTTAAAGGCCAAGGGCGGCGCGTTGCGCGGCCAGCTGGTCGACCCCATCGATCACCCGCTTCATGCCCAGGGCGTCGATCTCGTAAACCAGGCGGCCATCGACTTCCAGCTTGTAGTAGGTGACGGCGACGCTGTGCTTGATCTCGGCCTTGTCGCCGGATTTCCAGTCGCCCATGTCGATTTCCTTCAGGGAACCGCGCAGGGTGACGATCACTGGGTTGATCTTGCCCTTCAGGCCCTTGAAGGCGCCGCGGAAGGTGCCGTTGAAGGCGGTGCCATCGGCCAGGCCGAAGAACTTCAGCGACTCGCGGCGCACGCCAGTGGTGGTGAAGGCCGCCTCCTGCTTCTCCATGCCCAGGTCCATCTCGACCGGCATGTCCATGCCACCGGGGCGGTGCTCCTCCATCTTCAGGGTGAGCTTGGGCAGGGTCAGGCTGGGCACGTCGCCCTGGAAGCTGACGCCATCGACGAACAGGTTCAGGTTGGCCAGTGTTTCGGGGATCATTGCCATGTGGATGCGCTCCTTAAGCGGCGGAATCGAGGACTTCGGTCAGCCACTGGTTGGTGACTTCGACGCGGAAATTGGGGTTCTCGGCAGGTGGTACATCGGTGAAGCGGATGTTCCAGTACACCTTGCCCTGCTCGAGCTGGCTGGCGGTGTTCAGCTGCGGGTCGGCATAGACTTCGAAGTTGATGATCGCGCCCTGGTTCTTCAGGTCGCGCATGAAGGCCTGCAGGCCCTCGGTGACGTCCTTGACGTAGGTGGCGGTGATGGAACGGTCCACGGCCCACTTGTGGCCGTAGAGGATCGCGTCCATGACGATGTCCATGGTCCGCACGCGGGTGACGAAGGCCCATTTCGGGTCGCTCGACAGGGTGCGGTTGCCCCACAGGCGGAAGCCGTCGTCGCGGATGATGGTGGCGATGTTGGCGTTGTTCAGCAGGTTGGCGCGGCAGCTGTCGTCGCCGTCGAGGAACTCCACCGCGCGGGTGGTGCCGGTGATGCCGACGAACTCCTTGTTCGAAGGCGAAGCCCAGAAGCCGTACTCGCGGTCGGTGAAGGCGAACAGGCCGGCGACCCAGGCCGAACCCGGCGCGTCGACGGTGGCCTCTTCGGCGTTGTCCCAGTAGCGCACGCCCGGATCGACCATGAAGGCGCGCTTGGCGCCGAAGTTCTTGGCGTAGGCGATGGCCGCTTCATCGGTGGTGTTGGGGCCGTCGATGATGGCGATGGCGCGCAGCTTGTCGGCCAGGGCCACCAGGGCGGTAGCGACGGCTTGGGTGGCGCTGTGCTTGGGGGTGACCAGCAGGCGCGGCTGGGCATTGAAACGGCTCTTGCCGTCGAGCAGCGCCTGCAAGCCGGTGCGCTTGCCGTCGGCCAGCACGTTGCCGATGATCGCCGAGGTCTGCTCGGCGGCATCCTCGAGCTTGGCCACGCCGCAAGCGACGATGACCGCCTTGGCGCGGCTGTAGATGGCGCGACAGGCCTTGGTGATCGCCGCGTCCTGGCCGAATGCCGCGACCGCTTCGCGCTCGCTGGTGATCAGCACCAGGTCGTTGGCCTTGGCGGTGGCGCCCGGGCCTTCGGTGAAAGTGTCGACCAGGCCGATGATCGAGGATGACGGCAGCGCGATGTTGCGCGCGCCGGTGTCGACGTTGGTCACGGTGACGCCGTGGAAGAATCCGCTCATGTAAGTCTCCAGATACGAAAAGGCCCCGCAGAGCGAGGCCAAGGGTCCATCGGAAAGGAAAACGCCCCGTCAGTGCGGGGCGTCATTGAATGTGTTCCGAGATCCAGGGCGGCGCGACTGGCCGGTGCTCGATCTGGGGGAACTGCTCGGACTGGGGCCAGTCACGCAGCACCTGCAGGTATACCAACAGCGCTTTGAACTGCGCCGGCGCAAGCGTGGCAGTCGAGCCAATTTCCAGTTGGTCACGGTGACGATCGCGCAACCACTGAATATCGGCCAAGGCGCTGTCGCGCCATGCTCGCTCCTTGGCCGCGGCCTCATCTCGCGACAGTACGACTGGCTCACGATCGGCCAGAGTCAACTTTCCGTTTTCCAGCAGGATTTGCTGGCCAGTGTTACGCCCGGCGCACAGATCGTTGAATTCTTCCTGAGTCACTGACAGGGCGTCATCCGGTATCTCTTGATGGATACGCGAATCATAGAAACACCCGGTAGAACAGCTAAACCTCATAACGTTTTTCATATTTCACCCTAGCGACCGAATGCCAGTACCCAGCCCTTGCCACCACCACCAAAAGTCCCCCCGGCGGACCAAAGGTATCGATTGTTATCGACTATCTGGAGAATGGTCCCATAACTGCCTCCGAATCCATTGATGGTTTCAGAAGAAAGTTGCAGCCATCCAGCAAAAGCGGTGGTAAACGGCACGGGAAAATATCGATAGTCCACTGCTGAATTTGACTCATCACTGTAGGACCACTGCACCATGAAACCACCCATCCACTGCGGCAGTTTTATATAGCCATTACCGGCACTGAGGTTTGCGCCAAATCCCGCCGTCAAATACGCCGGGCATACAGTGAGATATCCGGCGGCTCCCGCTACCACTTCCGCGAGTGTTGCAAATCTGGCAACCCCCGCTATCGACTCGGACGCCGCCGCCAGTTTTTTCCAGACGTAATAGGAGAGGCCCGCGACGCTCACCCACTTTGCAGGCGTCGTGCCTCCATCAAGATCCGCGACCGTGGCCTCCATGCTCGAATCCAGGATGCGCGCCGACGTGTAGGTTGGGTCACCCGCTGGCCATGTCCGCACGGTGGCTTGACCACCCGCCGCACTGACAGTGACCGCTGGCTTCGATGTATCGTGCTTTCGCCATGCTTGGCCGTCCCAGAAGGCGTTTTGACAGATGCTGGACTCAAGCGGCGAACTGACGAACGCGTAGTTGGTTCCATGCAGATCATAACTACCGTAGGGCAACGGGTTGAGGTTCGGCAGAGCGTCGGTGATGCCATAGCCGGCCAGTGTTGTGGCGTGCCCAGCCTTGGTGGATAGCGCCGCGTCAACGGCCGCCTTGGAGTAAACGTCCTGCGTGCTGGCTTTTAAAGCCAGTACGGTATCGAGGGCGACCTTAGTGTAGGCGTCCTGGATGCCGAAGCCCGCGAGCGTCGTTGGATTAGCGCCCTGCAGGACCACGCCCCGATCATCAATGGTCACCTTCGTATAAGCACCGGCCGCCTTGTTTGCCGGCAAGATATTCAAGATTGCTGCATCGACATATTCGCGAGTCGCGAGCACTACCGACGGGTCGATCTTGAGTTGCACATTGCTGGCACTGCTCACCACCAGATTCATCCGCACGACCTGAGTGCGTCCCGAGCCTTGACTCAACAGTGGCTTGTAGGTCGGCGCGCAATTGGCTATCGCCACCATGTCGCCGTCGGCGTCGTACAGTGCAATTTCGCGAATCCAGTGGCCGCCTGTATCGGCCGGAATGATCTGTTCCGCCACGATGACCGAGGCGTTCTTGTCGTCGACCTTCAGTTGGTTCAACGGCGCGCGACGCCATTCGTTGATCAGCCTGGTCTGGGTGGCGTTTGGCGTGGGGTCGGCGCCGTTGGCGTCGCCCACGCCCATCTGGGTGATTTTCCACGGGATGCCCAAGGCATCCGCGTTGGCCTGTTTCGCCGCGCCCACGTTGGTGAGGATGGCGTAGAACTGGGAATTCTGGTCAACCATGTGCAATGTCCAAGGTATCGATTGTGTGTTCCCGACCGCCGCGACCGATAGTGCCGCTGACGATCACGTCAGAAGGCGCCAGCGGGTAGACGTCGAGCTCGTCGCCGTCCTGCAGCGCGCAGCCGAAATGAAGAGCGCCGCGGCTTTCGAGGCTGATGGCAAGCCCCGTCATGTGGCGGCTGACCGGCCTTGCGTCGTCGATCAGCGACGACAGTTCGTTGTAGGTTTGCTCGCTGATGCCGGTGTCGGTCACCCCCACTTTCAGGGCGAACGTCCCCGGCACCCCGGCAGGCTCGGTCTGCCACCACTCCTGCACCTCGATCAGGTAACCGAAGGGTTCGACCACCCGCCTGAGGGCGCCAGTGGTGCCCTTGTGGGCGTGAACGAAGAACGCCGAGCGGATCACCGAGCGCTTGATCGCCTCGCTCCAGCTATCGTCCCAGCGGTCGACCGACCAGGCCCAGGCCAGCTGGTAGAGTAGGTGCGCCGGGCAGGTGTCGGGGTTGTAGAGGGTGCGCAACGTAGTCTTGAGGTCTTCGTCGGCGGCCACCTCGATGGCCCGCTCCAGCGGCGTGCGGTTGAGCGGCAGGAGGCTGTGCATGTCAGTCCCCCCGTCGCAGGTCGATGCCGATGCACCAGGCCGCCTGCGCCTTGCTGGGACGGATGTCGTCCCAGCCGATCAGCTCGACGCGGCTCACGCCGTCGATGTGCAGCTGCGCATCGACCCCCGAGCGGGCGACCTCGACGCCCAGCCGCCGACGTGGGTTGATCCAGGCCTGGAGACGACGCCTGCACTCGGCGAGGATCGCTTCGAACTCCGGGCCGTTGTCGGCCATGTGCAGCACCGCCTCGACGTGATAGGGCAACACCTCGGCGCTACGCACGTTGACCCGGTCGGCGACCGGGCGAATATCGTCGTCGTTGAGGTAGGCGCTGACCTGCGCCAGCAGCTCGGGGCTGGCCAGGCCATCGCCGTCCAGGCTCAGCACGGTAACGTCCACCACGGCCGGCGACGGGCTTTCGGCGGTCGCGTCGGCGACCCGTCCCGAGGCGTTGCGGGCATGGAGGATGTAGCTGTTGCGCGGACCGGCGGTGGTCAGGCCCTCGTAGACCAGTTGCACCCGCTCGCGCAGGGCATCGTCGGATTCGAGCACCGCCTCGGCCGGTGGTGTCGTGCTCGGGTTCGCGGTCTGGATCACCAGGCGCTGCAAGCCGACATTGGCCGCCAGCTGGTCGAGGTCGCGGCCCTGGGCGTAAGCGAGCAGCAGGGCCTTGGCCGCATCGTTGATGCGCGCCCGGTTGAGCAGCTTGCGGTAGGCGCCGACCTCGAGCAGCTTGGTCACCGGATCGCTTTCCAGGTTGGCGCTCCAGCTGTCGCCGAGCTGGGCGCGGAAACTGGCCAGGTCCTCTTGATACAGCACCTCGAAATCGAGGTCTTCGAGCAATTGCGGGGCGGGCAGTTTCGACAGGTCGACCTGGCTCATACGCTCACCTCCACCAGCGCGTCGTCGCCCAGGTAGCGGCCGCTCAAGGCCAGGCTGACCTGGCCGTCGAGCACGGCGATGACCTTGACCCGCTCCAGTTTCAGGCGCGGCTCCCAACGCCCGAGGGCGCGGGCCACTTCAGCCTGTACCGCGCTCTTCCAGCCTTCGTTGACCGGCAGGTCGACGTAGCGGCGCAGCTGGCTGCCGTACTCGGGACGCATGCGCCGGCTGCCCAGGGGGGTGGTGAGGATGTCCTCGATGGATTGACGCAGGTGGGCAATGCCCGACAGTGGCTGCCCGGTACGCCGGTCCAGGCCGATCATGGAGCACCTCCTGTCCCGGGCACATCCCTTGGATGGATATGCATGACGTTCTCCTGATATGAAAAAGCCCGCGGCTGCGGGCTTGGGGCGTGATTCGACGCGCTCAGGACGGCAGTGCCGGCCAGTCGATCTCGGCGGGGTAGCCTGACTGTTCGGGCACACGGTTCAGCGTCACGCGGTAGCGCTTCCACGCCGTCAACCGAACGACCTCCGCCTCGCGGGCATCGCCCAGCTCGGCGGCATCCTGCAGGGGGGCGATGGCGCTATCGGCAAGGCCACGCAGACGCAGGATCTCGGCCTGGGCAGCCCTGAGAGGATCGAGCGTCAACGTCCGCCGGTAGTAGTCCTCGACTTCGGCCTCGGTCATCGGCACCCGTGACTCGTCGATAAAGTCGTCCTGCGAACCATCGGCCTTGAACGCATGGATCATGGCCAGGCCATCCCAGCGCTCGTCTCGGTAGTACTTCATCTGTGGATCAAACATCGTGACCTCCTGTCATCGCATTTCCATCCAGCTGTTGAGCGCACCAGGGTTGTTATTGCCGAACAGGCCGTATGATGCGCCCGCCGGCACGATGATGGCGCCACTGTCGATGTATTGCCCTGCCGCGCCGCTATAGGACCCGGGGAGGGTGACGCCATTGACCACCCACTGCAGGTACGAGTTGATCTGAGTGGCGGGGCCGACCAGGGCCTTGACCTGGATCGGCCGTCCGCTGTCGTTCAGGTACGAGGTATTGAGGGCCCGGGCAGTCGCCTGCCAGCCCTGCCCCACAGTCCCCATTGGCGTGGTATTGGCCCATGCCGTCCAGGCCCCGCCGATCACCCGGCGCATGGCCGTCAGCTCATTGGTAACGGACCAGGCGAGCTGCACGCACTCGCTGTTGGCATGACGCCACATGGTGCGTACGACACCGTAGGCGATGAACGCGGGTCGGTTGGCCGTGGTATCGACAAATTGACAATCACGGTTGTATTCGAAGTTCAGGTTGCTTGAAACACTCAAGCGAGTGGTCGGGGCGCATTTCTCGAACCATCCGGTCCACGTGCCATTGATCAGCATGCGCTGGTAGATGCCACTGTCGTTGTAGGCGGTGAACGACTGCATGGAGTAGGCGCCCGCCACCGAGCAGACGCGCAGGTAACCGTTGGTGTTGAGCGGCAGGATATTCAGTCCCTTGCCCTCGACGTAATAGTCACCGGTGGAGCGCAGCGCGTTGATGTCGCTCTCCAGCACGCCTGGGGTGAAACCGCCGACGCCAAAGTCCCCGACCTTCAATACCCGGCCAGTGGTCGAGTCGGCCGTGGAGGTGGTCAGCGCGGCGAAGGCCGCAGAGCCGAGGTCGGACGACGCGGGCGTGGTTCGCCAGTCGCTCCAGGTCTGGATGTTGGCATTGAACCCGCGGCTGGCCGACTTCCCCGTCATGGGGTCGAGCGCGGTCTGCACGATGAAACCGACGGCTGACTGGGCGACACAGACCAGGGGATAGCTCATCCCTGGCGGCAGGTGAGTCGCGGTGCCGCTCAACGCACTGTACCAACCTGGGCTGGTGGCCTGGTTCAGATCGGCAATGTCTCGGGTAGGCGAAATGGGCGCGGTCAGCCCCATGTCGTCCATCATCTTGAAGTTGTTGTTGATCCGCATGAACGCGGTGCGCGCAACGTCACCGTCCGCGCCAGTGGGAGGAGTTCCCAGTTTGACCGAATCGAGTGGCATATGACCTCCTAGTATCCTGTAACGTCCACCACCAAGCCGTTGTTGTAGGCCCCGACCGCGCCTTGGTTGCTGGCCAGGCCCGGCCCGGCGAAGACGGTGATGAGTTTGTTGCTGATCAGGTAGCTGCCGCCGGCGGCAGGGGTCTGGCACTGGCCATGCCACATGCGCACGGCCAGCCCCATCTGGGTATTGGTGCCGATGCGCTCGGACAGATAGCCCACGCTCTGCACGCCCGGCGCCACGGCGAGCTTGATGCCGGGTGGCGCCGTACCGGTATGGGTCGTGTCGTAGGCGATATCGACGGAGTACGACCCAACGACGCGCATGTACCTGTTCTTGCTGTGGAACACTTCGAGGCCCTGCTCGCTCCAGACCTGCAGACCGACGTTGCCGAGGGCCTGGGCGTATTGCGGCAGGTCGAAGATGAAGTACTCGACGACTAGCGGGGCGCTGCCCGACCCGGAAGCCGGCATGCCGAAGACCTTGAAGCCGGTGTCATCGACCAGGTAGCAGGCCCAGCCCTGGGTATTGAAGGCAATGATCGGTTGGCGAGCGGCCACCGGATAGTCGATCCGGGCGAACCGCGCCCATGGATACGGGGACTGGTTACCGGTGGTGGTGCTGATCGTGCCCTTGGCCACCAGGCACAGATTCTGGAACGTTCCGTCGATCTGGATGAGGGCTTTGTCGTTGAGTACCTGAAGACCCGCGGGCATCAGTACACCCCATAGACAATGGTGCCTGGCTGTATGGCCCAGCCCGCCAACCCGGTCAGATTCCACGACAGCGTGGTGCCGCTGACCGAGGCGTGGACACAGCGGAACGGGTTGAACCCGCCGGTGGTGTTGCGCTGGAGAATGGCTGTCCACGGTGTGCCGTGGGCGAATTCGGGAATGGTGATGGACCCCGCTGCGCTCACCGGGCCGACCTTGCCGAGAATCCGGGTGATGCGATCCGTGACACGGGTGTTCAGCGAACCGTCGACGTTGTAGCTCTCGAAACCTTGCGGCATATCAGGCCCCTGTTCTAGGTCCTACCCTTGGCCTGGCGGCCCTGCCTGCGAGCCCCATGGGCGCACAGGCAATGGGTATCAGTGCTTGTGATTGGCGGTGTTGCCGGCGGTATCGATGATCCGCCCACCACCGTTGATGTCGCCGCTGACCAGCAGCGGCCCCTTGACCGTGACATTGCCGGTCAGGGTGATGGCGGCGGCGTCGAGGGTGATGGCGCCATCGTTGACCACCAGGGTGCTGGCGCCGACCTTGACCGTGGCGTTGCCGGTGGGCAGCTGGATGTCGTAGCGTCCGGCCTGCCAGTCGTAGCTCAGCGAGCCGCCATCCTCGAAGCGCCAGACCTCGACATGGTCGCGCTCATCCGGCGCGCTGCCGGCATTGCCGTACAGGCCGGGCACGAAGGTGCCTTGCGCCGGTTCGCCGCTGGGGCTGATCAGCACGCCCTGCTCGCCCAGGCTTGGCGCCCGCCAGTGCCGCGCCTTGCCAGCGGCCAGGCTGTGCCAGCGCACCCAAGCGCTGGTCCAGTCGCCATCGCCGACCCGCACCCGCGCCGCGACCAGGTCCACCGCGACCACCGCGCAGGGAATCACCAGGCAGGCCAGCATGCGGTCGTGCATCGCCGTGGCGTAACTCATGCCAGGTCCTCCGGCGCCAGGTACTCGTGCTCATTGCCGGCGCCGGTGCGCGGATCGACGCCCAGCAGCAGGCTGCCGGGTGGCTGGTCGGGCCAGGCCCACTGCGGCTCGCCGAACAGGATCGGCTGCTCCCAGCGCACCTTCCAGCCGACGCCTTCGTACTGCGCCTGCACGTTGCGGCTGGCTTCGACGAAATCCAGGCCCCATAGCTGCTGGCGCAGCAAGTCCATCAGTTGCGCCGCCAGTTCGCTGCCCTGCAGGCGCGCCTCGGGCTGCGTGGCATCCGGGGTGATGTCGGCCTCGAAGGTGGCGATCAGCACCGAGCGACCATCGCGGGGGGCGCCGTCGGCGGTCATGCGCAGGATGCCGTGGCGCAGGGCCGGCAGCGCGGGCGAGGGATCGGCGCGGTCGTGGCTGTCGACCGAGGCCAGCGCCGGCATCGCTTCGCGCACCCTGGCGGTCAGCGCCGCGCTGAGTGTGGAGAGTTCGCTCATGGGCGATTCCTCATGCAAGAAAGCGGCGATCATTGCGGGGCGGACGGCCACTCGATGGTTTCCGGGAAACCGTCCTGGTCCGGCAGGCGGTTGAGCGCCACGCGGTAGCGTTTCCAGGCCCTGAGGCTGTGCTGCTCCAGATCGCTGGCCTCCTCGAGGTCAACGGCGTCCTGCAGCGGGGCAATGGCCAGGTCGGCGGCGGCGCGCCGCTTGCCGATCTCGCGCTGGGCGGCGGCAAGCGGGTCGGGACGCGGCTCAGGCAACGGCTCGGGTGGCAGTGGCTCGACGGCCACGTGCAAGGTCAGGCTGTGCTGCAGGTCGGTGGCGACACCGTCGCGACTGACGCTGATCTCCAGCGTCGGAGCGACATGCCGGATGCGCACCTCGACACCGGCGTCCAGCGGGTTGATGACATACCCCCAGCCCTCCGGTGGCGGCGCCATGCCGAGGGTGCCCAGCACCCGGTATTCACCCGTACCAGCCTTGTGACAGCTGATCGTGTCGCGCCCCAGGGACGTCACGTCGATGACCTCGCCGGTCGGGCCGTTGAGGTTGATTGCGGCTCGGGTCATGGTCAGATCGCCTTGAGGGTGCCATCGGCGGCACGGGTGGTGTTGCCGGTGTGGTAGATGACGTTGAAGGTCGCCGTGGCGAAGCTGCCTGAGCGCAGGACCAGGCGGGCTTCCGGCGACTGCCCGAAGAACAGCTGTGCGCCGCGGAACTCGGCCTCGCTGTAGGGCACCGTCAGCACCGAGCCGTAGCCGATGCCCGTGGCCCCGACATACTGGGTGTTGGGCGTGATCAGGGAGAACCCGCCCTCCATGCGGTTGATCGAATCACTGTAGGGCGATGACTTGCCGCCGAGGCCGAACGCCCCCACTTCCAGCAGGCTGCCTGCGGTCTGCCCGACATTGCGTGTCGCCGCGCTGCCCAGCCCCAAGGCGGTACGTGCCTCGACCGCGCTTTTACCGCCGGTCCCGCCCTGGGCCAGGGTCAGCGGCGTGACCAGGCCGGTCAGCGCCTTGATGTCGGCATTGGTGCCGGCAGCCGCCTTGCTGGTCTGCAAGTTGGCATCGGCTTGATAGAGCTCGTCGAAATTGGCGACGGCCTTGACCCAGGCTGAACGCTGGGTGTCGCCGCCGGCACCGCCTGGGGCAGTGCCGAGATTGATGGTCTGCTTGGCCATGAAGGATCTCCATGCGCAACCGAGCCGTGCCAGGGTGAGGACCCGGCAGGGCATCGGCAGGGCTGTACGAG